>NZ_JAMYUI010000003.1:0-317063 GCF_040322895.1 Mesorhizobium sp. M0088 | reverse complement strand
GGGGCGCCCCCACTATCTGCAACTGACCATGCAACCCCAAACCCCCAAACTGCCAGGGCCGCCGTAATACCCCCACCCCCCATGTCAAACAGGAGCGGGGGCGCCGACGGGCCCCCGATCCTTTTCACTTTTACGAGGTCAGATGACGAAGAACCAGTTGGCGAGCAGCATCACCACCACGCCGGCGACCAGCGTCAGATAGGGCAGTATGCCCGCCTTTTTGACCGAGAGGTCGGCCCCCGTCATGCCGAGATCGGCCAGCATGTGGTCGGGGAACTTGCCCTTGTCCTGGATGTAATGGCGGAAGCAGAACACCGGGATAATCAGGGCTGCCGTGATCAGGCCGGCCCACAGCGCCATCGGGTTCCAAACTTTGGCTCCCGCGCCCATGAAGATCATGTTGACATAGGCGAAGATCGCGCCGACGCCGAGCAACCAGCTCGGTGCTTTCCAAGGCCGGGCGATATGGCCGTTGTCGATGCGGTGGATCCAGCCGGCATTGAGGTTGAGGAAGTTGAAGATGATATAGCCGCAGTTCGACACGGCGAGGATGAAGAAGAAGCTCGTCGCGTCGGCAGAGGCGATGGCCAGCACGATCAGGTTGAAGACGAGATCGGTCCACATTGCCCGCGTCGGCGCGCCATGTTCGTTGACATGGCTGAGATAGCGCGGCAGCCAGCCATCGACCGAGCCCTGGTAGAGCGTGCGTGAAGAGCCGGCCATGGCCGTCATGATGCACAGAACCAGAGCCAGGATCATCAGCATCACCAAAAGGCTGTGGATCAGTGCGCCGCCGCCGACCATGCCGGCCAGCGCGTCGGCGACACCGGAGCCGTCGACGATCGGTGTCGCCAGCATGCCGTTGAGGCCAAGCACGCCCTGGAAGGTGAACGGCACCAGGATGAACAGCAGCATGCACAAAAGGCCGGAATAGAAGATCGCCTTGAACGTGTCGGTGCCCGGGTTCTTGAACTCCGAGGTGTAGCAGACGGCGGTCTCGAAACCGTAGGTCGACCAGGCGGCGATGAACATGCCGCCAAGCACCAGCGTCCAGCCGGCGATGTTCCAGGCGCCGGGTTCGGGCGCGTAGGCTGCCGCCAGCGGCACCAGCGGCGAAAAATTCGCCCAGTTGATCTGGCCGGTGACGATCGGCACGACGCCGACGATCAGCATCGGGATGATGACCAGCAGGCCGATATATTTCTGCACGTTGGCAGTGCCGAGGATGCCGCGATGCTGGATGGCGAAGATGATCAGCATCAGCACCGCGCCGATGAAGAAGGTCGCGTTGAGGGTGAACGAGACCGGCCCCAGCGTGTGGCTGTAGAGCGTCCAGTTGCGGATCACCGGCGTTGCCGCGGTGGTCACCGCCGTGATGGCGTCGGCGGCACTCGTCCCGGCATGCGCGGCGATATAGGCGACGACTTCGGGCGAGGCATCGGTGAACAGCGGCACCGGCGCCAACGCGTTGAGGATATAAGCTGCGGCGATCGAGCAGCCGAGCGACAGCACCGGCGACCAGGCGAACCAGTTGCACCAGACCGACAGCGGCGCGATGAACTTGGAATAGCGCAGCCATGCGGTGGCGCCGTAGATCGACGCGCCGCCCGACTTGTTCGGAAACAGTCCGGCGATTTCGGCATAGGTGAAGGATTGCAGGAAGCCCATGATCATGGAGAAGATCCAGATCGCGAAGGCCAGCGTGCCGGTCGTGCCGGCAATGCCGCCGATCGAGAACAGGACGAGGGCAGGCACACCGCTCGCCACCCAGAAGGCGCCGCGCCAGTCGATATTTCGGTGCAACTTGCCTTCGGCAAGCGGCTCCAGGACAGTCGTTATCGTGCTCATATGTCTTTGTTCCCCATTTTGATGTTCCCCGTTCGTGACCGCCGCGGCTTCGCGAGGCTTCACCATCGACGCATGCATTGATCGACTGCCGGTGTTTCCACTCAGTCGTATTTTTTTCTTAACAGTGAAGATTGATCCGGCGCGCTTTCAGGTCAAGCGATTTGTCGCGCCGTGCACATCCCGCTTGCGAAACATGTCAGCTTGACACTGCCGCGGGCGGATTGTTCAGAAAAGGACGAGGGGCTTGAAATGAAAAACCCGCCGGAGGCGGGTCGCGGCGCAAATCAGCACCATGGACGAATATGTAGCATAGCTGCCCTCAGCAGGTCAAGGAAAAAATTCCTATCACGAACTGCCAGCACGGCCTCACTGTCTTGGGAGGAAGGACGTCAGGAGCGTGGTTTGGTCTTTTGCGGATCGTAGTGGGCGAAAGCGACGACGCGCGCCGGCAGCCGCTTGGCATGGCCGTCGAGCTTGCCGATCTCGACCTCGGTACCGACAGCTGAATGGGTGACATCGAGCCTGGCCAGCGCGATGGTCTTGTTCAACACCGGCGAGCGCATGCCCGACGTGACCACGCCGATCTGGGCGCGGCCGACATGCACGCAATCGCCATGGCCGACGTCGACATTGGCGTCGATGTCGAGGCCGACCAGCTTCGTCTGCGGGTGCTCCTTGCGGCGGATCAGCGCCTCGCGGCCGATGAAATCGTCGGTCTTGCTCTTCAGCGGCACGGTGAAGCCGATGCCGGCCTCGAACGGATCGGTCTGGTCGGAGAATTCGTAGCCGGCGAAGATCAGCCCGGCCTCGATGCGCACCATGTCCAGCGCCTGCAGCCCCATCGGCTTCAGCCCATGCGGCTGGCCGGCTTCCCAGATGGCGTCGAACACCTTTTCGGCGTCGCGCGGATGGCACCAGATCTCGTAGCCGAGTTCGCCGGTATAGCCGGTGCGCGAGACGACGACCGGAATGCCGTTGCCGCCACCAATGCGGGCGACGGCGAAGCGGAACCATTCGAGCTCGTCGATCGACGGCTGCAATGGCGAAGTCCAGATCACTTCTCGCAGGATGTCGCGGCTCTTCGGACCCTGGACGGCGACGTTGTGCATCTGGTCGGTCGACGAGCGCACCAGCACGTTGAGGCCGAGCTTCGTCGCCGTCTCGCGCAGCCATTCGCCGGACAGATCGTCACCGCCGACCCAGCGGAAATTGTCCTTGCCGAGCCGCAGCAGGGTGCCGTCGTCGATCATGCCGCCATGCTCGTAGCACATGGCCGAATAGACCACCTGGCCGACGCCAAGCTTCTTGACGTCGCGGGTCAGCGTGTATTGCAGCAGCGCCTCGGAATCCGGGCCGGTAACCTCGAACTTGCGCAGCGGCGACAGGTCCATGATCACCGCGTCCTGCCGGCAGGCCCAGTATTCCGCGATCGGCCCGTCCTTGGCGAAGGAATTGGCGAGCCAATAGCCCCTGTACTCGCCGAAGTTGCGGGTGTGCTTGGCAAAGCTCGAATGAAAAGCTGTCTCGCGGGTCATTTTCGGTTCCGAATCGGGCGTCATGCGTCTGGCGATCGCTCGCGAGAATTTGTGCTGGCCGGAATAGGTCCGCACATGGATGTCGGTCGGGTTCCAGCCATTGGCCGGCGTCGTGTCGTCGGGGCAGGCGGAGGACACGCAGACGATGTCGGTGAGCGCCCTGAGCAGCACATAGTCACCCGCCCGCGACCACGGCTCGTCGGACACCATGACGCCATGCGCGTCGATCGCCGTGTTGAAGAAGAAGTTGATCGCCATCCAGCCCGCGCGGGGATTGACGCCCTTGCCGGCCAGAGCGCCGTTGAAATTCTCCGAGCAGTTGGTGTGGCCGGGATAGCCGATGTCGTCGTAATATTTGGCCGCGCAGGCGAGCGCGAAGGCGTCGTGCCGGCCGCATGTGTCCTGCACCACCTCGACCAGTGGCTCCATGTCCTGGTCAAAGTATTTGGAATGCAGGCCGGGCATCGGGTAGCTCGCACCCATCAGCGTGCGCGTCGTCGTCACGTCGAGCGGATGATCCAGTCCCCTGTCCAGCTTGCGCGCCGAAAAGCACTGGAAATCGGTGCACTGGCGCCCGTCGACATCGATGATCTGGAGATAGTCGCCGGCCTTGACGAAATAGGCCTCCGCCGTCGCCGAATGGACACGCAAATCGAGCACCGGATCGGCCAGCGGATCGGCCAGTAGCGATTTCACCGCCGAGCGGATCGTGGCGCGGCGGACGATGGCGCTCAGCGGCGTCGCCGTGTCGTGACCATCGACCAGCATCGGCCCCCCGGGGGCCGCAATCAGCATCGCGCCATCGCGCGCGACGGTGAAAGCCTGTTCGGTGCCGGCGGGCGTCGCGCCGCCGAACACGCGAACCGCCTTGGCATGGTCAAGCTGCACCTGCCGGCGCGCGAGCCCGCTCCGTAGCGATGCGAGGCTGTCGTCGTCCTCGGCCAATAGCGCCTTGATGCCGGCAGCATTGCTGTTCGATGTTTCACCGAAAATGCCGGGATCGGTCGCGCCGGTCCTGTCCCAGGCCAGCAACTCGCAGGCCTGGCCACCCTCGACATTGCGCACGGTGATCGTGTCGCCGGCCTCGATATCGATGAGCACCGCGCCATTGCCCTGGATCGTATAACGCTCCATGCCCGGCGGCAGCGCGATCTGGCCGGGCCTCAGGATGAGGCTCGGCCGCGGCGGTCCGGCAGCAATTGCGGGGTAGGGCGACTGGCTCATTTCAGCCTTGCGGTTCGAGAAACAAGTTTGCCTGTGTGTGAAATTATTTTAGCGGTAAGAATAGCAGTGCGCGTGCGTTTGGCAAGGTGAAGGTGATGCTTCGAACCCAGTCAATTGGGATTGAATTGGCCTCCCAGTCTATCTTCCAAACGTCGGTGCTGCCCCTCATCTGGCTGCTGCCATCTTCTCCCCGTAAACGGGGCGAAGGACGCTGTCGTCGCCGGTTTCGCCAATCGCCAACATTGCAGAAATAGCGCGGCACTCCGAACAGCTTCTTTCTCCCCGTTCACGGGGAGAAATGCCCGGCAGGGCAATGAGGGGCGGCGCCGAGGTCCACAATTGGCGGGCTAGAATTCCTCGGAATGGCCGATAACCACACCATACTCCGCGGCCGAGTCCAGCATCGTGTGCCACAGGCTCTCGGCAAAAGTCGCGAACACCAGGAGGTTGAACACCGCCAGGCCATCTCGATCATTCCCACGCCTGAGCGTGACACTGGTGTGGTCAATCGACGTAGCCGCCGCCGCGCCAACCGGAAACGCATCGGGATGCAAATCGATCGACGACAGTTTCGCCAGCATCGCCCGCGCCTTGTCACCCGAGATGCTGATCAGCACGCGCGCATGCGACTGGTCGGACAGCGAGGCGGAAGATGCAAACGCCTGAGCGAGTGCTTCAGTCGAATGCTTGCCGCCCTTCGACAGCACGAAAAACTGATCCGGTCCCGACCAGATCAGCGTTGCGTCCGCCGCGCCGACTGCTGTCGGCGTTTCCGGAGCAGCAACGCCAAAGCGAACCTTCGCTGCCGTGGCCATGTCAGCCGCCTTACCGCGCCGCGCCATCACCTGGACGAGATCAAAATTGCGAATCTCGGTCAGCGAGACGCCGGCCTCGATACCGCGTGCACCATGCACGCCGGCAACAAGCGCCTTTTCAAGGGGACTGCGGGGAGCCCAGGAAAAATCAACCACGCTGGCGCCCTCCATCCGGATCGTAGAAGACGGGATTGCAGAGTTCGACATCGTAGTCTTCGCCGCGCAACGGGTCATGCCCATGCACGATCTCGCCGATGCGTTCGCGGCCGCGTTCGACAAGCGCGAGCCCGATCCACTGATCCGACGTCGGCGAGAAGCAGACCGAGGTGACATAGCCCTGGTCGTTGCCGGGGCCGGGTGTCTGTCCCTTCGGGATGATGTGCGCACCGGAGCGCAGCCGGCGTGCCTTGTCCGTCGGCTTGATGCCGACGACGACCTGCCGGTCCGGGGCTACCAGCGCCTCGCGTCCGGCCATGACGCGGCCGATATAGTCTTTCTTGGTCGACATCATCTTGCCCAGGCCAAGATCGGCCGCCGTCGTCGTGCCGCTCAGTTCCGGTCCGGCGATGTGGCCCTTTTCGACGCGCATGACGCCGAGCGCCTCGGTGCCGTAGGGCGTCACGCCGAATGGCGCGCCGGCCAGCATCAGATTGCGCGCCATGGCATCGCCAAAGCGCGCCGGCACTGAAATCTCGAAAGCCATCTCGCCTGAGAACGAGATGCGGAACAGCCGTGCCCTCAGGCCCCCGCGAAGTGCTACTTCGCGCGCGCCCATGAATGGAAAGCCTTCGTTGGAAAGGTCTTCGGCCGGGTCGACGATTTCCCTGAGCAGGTCGCGTGTCTTCGGCCCGGCGATCGAGAATTGCGCCCACTGGTCCGAGACGGAAGTGAGCTGCACGTCGAGCTCCGGGAACAGCACCTGGCGGCAGAATTCGAGATGCTGCATCACCAGCCCGGCCTTGGCCGTGGTGGTGGTCAGAAAATAGTGGTCCTCGGCCAGCCGCGATGTCGTGCCATCGTCATAGACGATGCCGTCCTCGCGCAGCATCAGCCCATAGCGCGCCTTGCCAACGGCGAGGCTGGAGAAGGTGTTGATGTAGACGCGATCGAGAAAGGCGCCGGCATCGGGGCCGTGCACGTCGATCTTGCCGAGCGTCGAGACATCGCAGAAGCCGACGCCGCCGCGCACCGCCTTGACCTCGCGGGTCACCGATTCCAGCCAGTCCTTCTCGCCGGCGCGAGGGTACCATTGCGCACGTTTCCACAGGCCGGTGTCGACGAAGATTGCGCCCTGTTCGGCCGCCCAGTGGTGCGACGGCGTCAGCCGCGTCGCATGAAACGTCTCGTCGCGATGATGACCGGCGAAGGCGCCGATGGCGACCGGCACGTAAGGCGGCCGGTAGATTGTCGTGCCGGTCTCGGGGATCGAACGGCCGCTGACCGCGGCCATGATGGCAAGGCCGGCGACATTGGAGGTCTTGCCCTGGTCGGTCGCCATGCCGAGCGTCGTGTAGCGCTTCAGGTGCTCGACGGATTCAAAGCCTTCGCGTTGCGCCAGTTCGATGTCGGAGGCGGTGACGTCGTGCTGGTAATCGACAAACGCCTTGCCCTTGCCGGCGACGTGCCATAGCGGCGTCAGCGAGAATGCCTCGTCGTCGGCGGCAGGCGCGATACCCACTGTGCCGCTATGTCCCGTGTCACGCGCCGCTGCCGCGCCGGCGGCAAATCCCTCGCTCAGGCAGGCGCCGAGGCCGAAATCGCCATTGGCGGCACCCGCGGCGACCATGCCTGGAGGCGCGCCGTCCGGCACGAAGGCAGATATGTCGTTCTGCCATTTCGGCCGGCCACGATGGTAGGAAGTCAGCCCGACAGCCGGGTTCCAGCCGCCAGAGACCGCGAGGCCGTCCGCTTCGACCTCGGCGCGCGCGCCACCGGTCAGCGAGACCGCGATTTTCCTGACGCCATCCTTGCCGCCATCGACGCCGCTGACGGAACCATGCAGCACCGGGAAGCCGCCCTTGGAGGCCAGCGAACGATGCGCTGGCGACACTTCGGACCGTGCATCGATGACCGCCGCGATCTGCAGGCCGGCCCCGAGTGCAGTCTCGACCGTGCGCCAGCCATCCTCATTGTTGGTGAACAGCGCGAGGCGCTTTGCCGGTGTCGCCGCATAGCGCGCGACATAGGTGCGCATGGCGGACGCCATTATAACACCGGGCGTGTCGTTGCCGGCAAAGACGATCGGCCGTTCGATGGCGCCGGCCGCGACAACGCAGCGCTTCGCCACGATCCGCCACAGCCGCTGGCGCACCTGATGCTGAGGCGGCGAGGGCAGGTGGTCGTTGACCCGCTCGATCGCGCCATAGGTACCGCCATCATAGACCCCGAACAATGTCGTGCGGGTCATGATGCGGACATCGGGCATATCGGCCAATTCAGCCAGCGTCCGCGACAGCCATTCGGCTGCCGGCACACCATCGATCGTGCCGCCATCCGACAGCAGGCGGCCGCCGGGGACAACATCCTCTTCGCACAGGATGACGCGGGCGCCAGCGCGGCCGGCTGCCAATGCCGCGGCCAAACCGGCCGGACCTGAACCGGCGATCAGCACATCGCAATGCGCCCATGCCTTGTCGTAGTGATCGGGATCGGCGATGCCTGAGGCACGGCCGAGGCCGGCGGCGCGGCGGATCGCCGGCTCGTAGATCGCTTCCCAGAATTTCGCCGGCCACATGAAAGTCTTGTAGTAGAAGCCGGCAACGAAGATCGGCGCGAACAGCTGGTTCACCGACATCAAATCGTGGCGCAGCGACGGCCAACGGTTCTGGCTGGCGGCCTCGAGCCCGTCATAGAGTTCGGCTGTCGTCGCCTTGGTGTTCGGCTCGCGCCGTGCGCCGGTGCGCAGCTCGACCAGCGCGTTGGGTTCTTCCGAACCAGCGGTGAGAATACCGCGCGGGCGATGGTATTTGAATGAGCGGCCGACCAGCTTGACGCCGTTGGCGATCAGCGCGGAGGCGAGCGTATCGCCCTGGAAGCCGGAGAAAGCCTTGCCGTCGAAACGGAAGTTCAGTGGCACCGAGCGGTCGATGAGACCGCCATTGCCGAGCCGATGGGATTGGCTGGAAGTCACGATTGCCGACCCTTCGTCGCTTCGATGTCATGCGGCAGCGTCGAGCCGCCCCTCATCGCCCTGCCGGGCACTTCTCCCCGTATAGTGACGGGGAGAAGGACGCTCTCGTCCACGATTTCGCTAATCATCAACGCTGCAGGAATAGCAGCCAGGTCCCTCTCCCCGTCTCTATACGGGGAGAGGGTGCCGGCAGGCAGGTGAGGGGCGGCGCTGACTTGCACAAGAAAATTCATTTCGCGACCTGCCTCGCACCCACGCCAGCCGCCGGCTCAACGGCGGAAATCTCGTGCGTCAGCGTGTTGCGTGTGACCTTCAGCCAGGCCCGGCAGCCGCCGCCATGGTACCAGTGTTCGCTGGTCTGTCCGGCGACGTTGTCGCGCAGATAGACATAGTCGAAGACCTCGTCTTCCGAGGCGCCGGCTTCGGGCCGCACAGGCTTGGCATCGCCGAGATAGGTGAACTCGCCGAGTTCGCGTTCACCGCAGAAGGGACAGACAATGCGCATTTTCTTCTAAACCGCCTTTAATGCAGGTTCGGTTGGGCGCCTTGGCCCTTTTCGTCGATCATGGCGCCAGTACGGAACCGGTCGAGGCGGAACCGCGCGGCTTCTTCGTGCGATTCGTCGCGCGCCAGAAGATGGGCAAAGACGAAGCCGGAGCCTGGTGTCGCCTTAAAGCCGCCATAGCACCAGCCGGCGTTGAGATAGAGCCCGTCGACTGGCGTCTTGTCGATGATCGGCGAACCGTCCATCGACATGTCCATGATGCCGCCCCACTGGCGCAAAAGACGCACGCGGCCGATCATCGGCATCAGCGCCATGCCGCCCTCGCAGACATCCTCCATCACAGGCATGTTGCCGCGCTGGGCGTAGGAATTGTAGCCGTCTATGTCACCGCCGAAGACGAGGCCGCCCTTGTCGGACTGGCTGACGTAGAAATGGCCGGCGCCGAAGGTCATGACACCGGGGATGAGCGGCTTGATCGCCTCGGAGACAAAGGCCTGTAGCACATGGCTTTCGATAGGCAGGCGCAGGCCGGCCATCGCCGCGACGCGCGACGAACTTCCGGCAACAGCCATGCCGACCTTGCCGGCGCCGATCTTGCCGCGCGATGTCTCGACGCCGGTCACCTTGCCATTGGCGTCCCTGACGAAGCCGGTGACTTCGCAATTCTGGATGATGTCGACGCCGAGTTCGCTCGCCGCATGGGCATAGCCCCAGACCACCGCATCGTGCCGCGCCGTGCCGCCGCGCCGCTGCAAGAGCCCGCCTTGCACGGGAAAGCGCGCATTGTCGAAGTTCAGGAACGGGATCATCTTCTTGACGGCAGCGAGGTCGAGCAGTTCGGCGTCGATGCCGTTGATGCGCATGGTGTTGCCGCGCCGCGCATAAGCGTCGCGCTGTGCGTCGGAGTGGTAGAGGTTGATGACGCCGCGCTGGCTGACCATCGCATTGTAGTTGAGGTCCTGCTCCATCCGCTCCCACAGCTTCATCGACAATTCGTAGAAGCCGGTGTTGCCGGGCAGGCCGTAATTGGAGCGGATGATGGTGGTGTTGCGGCCGGCATTGCCGGAGCCGATCCAGCCTTTTTCGAGTACGGCGACATTCCTGATGCCGTACTCGCTGGCGAGAAACCAGGCGGTGGCAAGCCCGTGGCCGCCGCCGCCGATGATCACCACGTCGTAGCGATCCTTCGGCGTGGCGTCGCGCCAGGTGCGCTGCCAGTTCTTGTGGCCGGACAGGGCGGCGCGGGCGAGCGAGAAGATAGAATATTTCATCAGTTCATTCCGAGGTCGCTCGCACCGCGCTGGTGGTCAGATATCCAGCGTGTGGTCGCGCTCCCATTGCGTGAAGTGCGAAGCATAGGAATTCCATTCCTGGTGCTTCAGCTTTAGGTAGGCCGACGAGAATTCCTCACCCAGCGCCGCCTTGAGCGATTTGTCCTTGTCGAACTCGCGCAACGCGTCGAGCAGGTTGAGCGGCAGTTTTGGCGCGCCCTTCACCGTGTGCCCATGCTGGTACATGTCGATGTCGTAGCGCTTGCCGGGATCTGCCTTGGAACGGATGCCGTCGAGGCCGGCGGCGATGATAACCGCCTGCAGCAGATAAGGGTTGGCAGCACCATCCGGCAGCCGCAGTTCGAAGCGGCCGGGGCCGGGCACGCGCACCATGTGGGTGCGGTTGTTGCCGGTCCAGGTCACCGTGTTCGGCGCCCAGGTCGCGCCCGAGATGGTGCGCGGCGCGTTGATGCGCTTGTAGGAGTTGACCGTCGGGTTGGTGATCGCGGCAAGCGCGGAAGCATGCTTCATGATGCCGCCGAGAAAACTCCGGCCCTTGGCCGACAGGCCGAGCTCCATCGTTTTGTCGGCGAAAACGTTGGTCTTGCCCGATTTGTCCCAGACCGAGATATGGGCATGGCAGCCATTGCCGGTCAGGCCCTGGAAGGGTTTGGGCATGAAAGTCGCGCGCAGGCCGTGCTTCTCGGCGATCGACTTGACCATGAACTTGAAGAACGAGTGCTTGTCGGCGGTCGCCAGCGCGTCGTCGAAGGCCCAGTTCATCTCGAATTGGCCGTTGGCATCCTCGTGGTCGTTCTGGTAGGCGCCCCAGCCGAGCGCCAGCATGTGGTCGCAGATCTCGGTGATGACGTCATAGCGGCGCATCACCGCTTGCTGGTCGTAGCAGGGCTTTGAGGCCGTGTCGTATTCGTCGGAAATCGTCTTGCCATCCGGCGAGATCAGGAAGAACTCGGCCTCGACGCCGGTCTTGACGTGCATGCCGTCGCTGGCTGCTTCCGCGATCAGCCGCTTCAGCGTGTTGCGCGGCGCCTGGTCGACCTCCTTGTCGTCCATGATGCAGTTGGCGGCGACCCAGGCAACCTCCGGCTTCCACGGCAGCTGGATGACCGAGTCCGGATCCGGCACCGCCAGCATGTCGGGATGTGCTGGCGTCAGGTCCAGCCAGGTGGCGAACCCGGCAAAGCCGGCGCCATCCTTCTGCATGTCTGATATCGCCTGCGCCGGCACCAGCTTGGCACGCTGGCCACTGAACAGGTCAGTGTAGGAAATCATGAAATATTTGACGTTTTTCGCCCTTGCGAATTCTGCAAGATCAGTTGCCACGCTAGTTCCCCATTTTTGTCGATTGTTGTTCCCCGAGTATGCGGGAACCGGCCCTTCGTTGATCAGAAGCCGTTCTTCCCCGGTATCCAGTTGGTGCCGGCCAGCGGCACGCCGGCCATGGCGGCTGCCTCGATCGTCAGCGCGACGAGGTCCTCGGGTTCGAGATTGTGCAGGCTGTTCTTGCCGCAGGCACGCGCGATGGTCTGCGCTTCCAGCGTCATCACCTTGAGGTAGTTCGCCAGCCGGCGCCCGGCAGCCACCGGGTCGACCCGCTTCATCAATTCGGGGTCCTGCGTGGTGATGCCGGCGGGGTCGCGCCCCTCGTGCCAGTCGTCATAGGCGCCGGCGGTGGTGCCGAGCTCGTTATACTCCGCCTCCCAGCGGGGATCGTTGTCGCCGAGCGCGACAAGGGCAGCCGTACCGATCGAGACCGCGTCGACGCCGAGCGCCAGCGCCTTGGCGACATCGGCGCCGTTGCGGATACCACCGGAGACGATCAGCTGCACTTTGCGGTGCATGCCCAGATCCTGCAGCGCCTGCACCGCCGGCCTGATGCAGGCAAGCGTCGGCATACCGACATTTTCGATGAACACTTCCTGGGTGGCGGCGGTGCCGCCCTGCATGCCGTCGACGACAACGACATCGGCGCCGGCCTTCACGGCAAGCGCGGTGTCGTAGTAGGGCCGGGCGCCGCCGACCTTGACGTAGATCGGCTTTTCCCAGTCGGTGATTTCGCGCAGTTCCAGGATCTTGATCTCGAGATCGTCGGGTCCGGTCCAGTCGGGATGGCGCGAGGCCGAGCGCTGGTCGATGCCCTTGGGCAGCGTGCGCATCTCGGCGACGCGGTCGGAAATCTTCTGGCCAAGCAGCATGCCGCCGCCGCCCGGCTTGGCGCCCTGGCCGACGACGACTTCGATCGCATCGGCGCGGCGCAAATCGCGCGGGTTCATGCCGTAGCGCGACGGCAGATATTGATAGACCAGCTGCTTTGAATGGCCGCGCTCTTCCTCGGTCATGCCGCCGTCGCCCGTCGTGGTCGAGGTGCCCGACAGGGTCGCGCCGCGCCCGAGTGCCTCCTTGGCGGGGCCTGACAGTGAGCCGAAGCTCATCCCGGCGATGGTGATCGGGATCTTTAGCTCGATCGGCTTCTTGGCATGGCGAGAGCCGAGCACGACTGATGTGTCGCAGCGCTCGCGATAGCCTTCGAGCGGATAGCGCGAGATCGATGCGCCGAGGAACAGAAGGTCGTCGAAATGCGGCAGCTTGCGCTTGGCGCCGGCGCCGCGGATGTCATAGATGCCGGTCGCCGCGGCACGGCGGATTTCGGAAAGCGTATAGTCGTCGAAGGTCGCGGATTTGCGCGGCGTCGTCGGCGGGTTCCTGTAGGTCATGCTGCCTCAATACGCGTCGGCGTTGTCGATATTGAAATTGTAGAGGGTGCGCGCCGAGCCGTAGCGCTTGAACTCCGACGGCTTGACGCCGGTGACGCCGGCGCGGTCGAGCAGGCCTTGCAGCAATTCCAGATGCTCAGCCCGCATCTCCTTGGCGATGCAGTCGGCACCCAGGCTGTCGACCTTGCCGCGCACGAAGAGCCGCGCCTCGTAGATGGAGTCGCCCAGCGCGTCGCCGGCATCGCCCAGCACCACCAGATTGCCCGACTGCGCCATGAAGGCCGACATGTGGCCGATATTGCCGTGCACGACGATGTCAATGCCCTTCATCGAGATGCCGCAGCGCGACGAGGCATTGCCTTCGATGACCAGCAGGCCGCCCTTGCCGGTGGCGCCGGCATACTGGCTGGCGTCGCCTTTGATGGTGATCGAGCCCGACATCATGTTCTCGCCGACGCCGGGACCCGCCGAGCCATGCACGGTGATGGTGCTGCCGGAATTCATGCCGCCGCAATAATAGCCGACGCTGCCACGCACATCGATGGCAACAGGCTGGTCGACGCCAACGGCGACCGAATGGCTGCCTTTCGGGTTCAGCACTTCCCAGGCCGTTTCATTCGAGCCGGGCGACAGATTGTGCAGCGCCTGGTTGAGTTCGCGCAGCGACGATTGGTCAAGATCGAAGACCCGAGGGTCATGTGCTGCGGTCTTTGAAAGCGTGGTTGCCGGCATGAATTCAATGCTCCCAGAAATAGACGGTTGCGGGCTCGGGTTCCCAGACCCTCGCATTGTCTATGCCGGGTAGTTTGGTCAGCGCGCGATATTCCGAGCCGAAGGCGACATACTGGTCGGTTTCGGCCATCACGGCAGGCTTGCAGGCGATCGGATCGCGCACCACGCCAAAACCGTTCTTGGTGCCGACGACGAAGGTGAAGAAGCCGTCGAGGTCGGAGAGCGTGCCTTCCAGCGCCTCGCCGAGATTCTTGCCATGCGCCATCTGCGACGAAAGATAGGCGGCGGCCACTTCAGTGTCGTTCTCGGTCTCGAAGGTCATGCCTTCACGGATCAACTCGCGGCGGACGTTGTTGTGGTTCGACAGCGAGCCATTGTGCACCAGGCACTGGTCGGCGCCGGTCGAGAACGGGTGCGCGCCCATTGTCGTCACCGCCGATTCCGTTGCCATGCGGGTATGGCCGATGCCATGCGTGCCGGTCATCTTGCGGACATCGAAGCGATCGACGACAGCCTCAGGCAGGCCGACTTCCTTGTAGATCTCGACAACGTCGCCGGCGCCCATGATGCGGATGTCGGGGCGCAGCGCCTGGATGGTTTCGCGCGCTTCATCGATCTTGGCCGGCGTGGTCCTGACGACGGCATGGGTGGATTTCACCGCGATCGTCACTGGCGTGCCGATGGCCTTGGCGAGCTCCGCCTCGAGGCCGCGGAAATCGCGGTCGGGCTTGGCGGACTGGATGGTGATCTTGGCCTCATTCTTGGAAGGCGCGCCATAGATGGCGATACCGGCGCTGTCGGGACCGCGATCGCTGAGGGAGATCAGCATCTGCGACAGCATCGCACCAAGCTGGGGTTCCAGCGACTTGTCCTTCAAAAACAGTCCGACAATTCCACACATGTCAGCCTCCCGATGTTTGTAGCTAAGAGATCGTTTGTAGCTAAGAGAGGATGTATCGAATGAGCCGCACAAATTCAATCGTATGAAAAAAATATTCCTCTAGTTACCTATGCGGCTCAATGCCGCTCTGCGCACTGTCGCCGTCTCGCCGGGCATTGTGAACCCATTTGGCGGTGCGGATGCGGGCGAGCTTGTAGGCGTCGAGAATCGACAAGGCATAGATCAGGAAGCCGCCGGCGTGACGGCCGACAAAGCTGGCATCCGACGGTGCGATCTTGGCCGTCGCCCATGCCAGGATCACCATGAAGAAAAGGAACTGAAGGCCGCGCACCGGCACGCCGAGAATGACGTGCCCGCTTCCCGGCAGCACGATTGCGGCGCCGAGAACCAGATAGGGATTGGTGGGTGCCGTGGTGGGACTGGTCATGCGGCTTGCCGTTCGCTTTTGTTGATGGCGTCGCGAAGCGCCGACACCGACACCAGCAGTCTTTCGATCAGCGCGGGCTCGAGTGTGGCGTCGCCAAACTCGGCCTGCCGGAACACACCGTAGCGCGCCCGTTCGGCTTCGGCCAGCAGCCACACGATGCGTACCCCTTTCGGGGTGATCAGCAGTTCCTTGGCGCGCCCTTCGGAAAAAATCCCGAGGTGGCCGGCGATGGTCTCCAGTGGGAAGTGGACGCCCCTGCGATCCGTCCGCAACACGGCCTCGGCCGGAAATGCCGAACTCTTCGGCAGCGTGTGGTCGAGATGATCGAAATTGGAGAAGGTCGTCGGCGACCCCGGCCGCATCATCATATCGAAGGTGCCGGGCACGGCCACCGGCTCGGTGATCGAAACACTGAGCCAGCGCGCCGGCAGTTTCCGCGTCGCCAGTGTGTCGACGATGGTGCGCACCTGGACACGTTTGCTGTTCCAGGACCCTTCCCAGGTGATGACACCGGCGGTGCCGTCCGAGACATTGGCTGCGTCGGCGATGGCTGTGCGGATGCGGTCCTGCTCGACGGCAAGCGCCATCGATGCCCTGTTGCGGCTGGCACGCGCCTGCCAGGCAAGGTGGAGAACGATAGCCAGGACAATGGCTCCGGCCAGCAGTGCTGATGTCAGCTCGGACATTTTCTCATGCCACGCCCATCCAGGATACGGACCGGCCTACTCCCATCAATAACCCTGCGGCTTCGGCCACGGCATGGTGAACTGATCGCCGCGCCGCACGAATTTGTAGCGATAGAAATGGAACCACAGTGAGATCAGGAAATAGAAGGCGACCATGGCGATCAGTTGCGAGCCGAAGCCGAGGAAGATGGCGAAGAAGGTCACCACGCACAGGCAAAACAGCACGATGGCCGGGATCGGGTGGAAGGGGTGCGTGTAGCCGCGGCGGATCGAGCCCAGCGGCCACTTCTTGCGGAACATGATGATGTTGATGCTCATGAACGTGTATTGCAGCACGCCCGACAGGATCGAGAAGGTGATCGCCTGGTTAAGGTCGGCGATGAAGGCGAAGGCCAGCGCGATCGGCAGCAGGAACAGGATCGAACGATAGGGCGTGCGATATCTCGGATGCACGGCCGAGAACCATGTCGGCAGATAGCGGTCGCGGCCGAGCGAGAACCAGGCGCGCGCCGCATCGTTGATGCAGCCATTGGCGGAGGCCATTGCAGCAAGCAGCGTGGCGACGAACAACAGGTTCTCGAGCAGCGGGCTGCCAGTCAGCTTGCCGGCGTCCCACAGCGGATAATAGGTGATGCCGAGATATTCCCATGGCATCATCGAGGCGCAGACATACCAGGTCATGGCGGCGGCGATCAAAAGCGTGATCATGCCGGCCATGGTGCCGTAAGGCAGCGAGCGCGCCGGCGAGCGCACTTCCTCGGCCGCCTGTGTGGTGCCCTCGATCCCGAGATAGTACCAGATGCCGAACTGGAAGGCGGCGATGACGCCGATCCAGCCATAGGGGAGCGCATTGCCTGGCGTGACCAACTCGTTCAGCTTCAGCACGGCGCCTTGCGTCCACGGGCTGACCGAAAAGAACAGGATGACAATCGAGATATAGGCGACCGCTGTGATGACGAAGTTGACATTGAGCGTCATCAGCACGCCGCGATAGTTCAGCCACGCCAGCACGACGATGGTCGCGGCGATGAAGGAATTGTGGGTGAGCCCTTCGACCCCCGCCTTGGCGACGATGGTGTCGCCGAGCAGGATGGCGTCGGACACTTCGAGCATGGTGTAGGCAAAGACCAGGAACAGCGCGACGTTGAACGCCATCAGCGGTCCGACGATGTGCTTTGCCTGCGCATACTGACCGCCGGCGGCGGCCACGGTCGATGTCACCTCGGAATCGATCATGGCGACCGAGGTGTAGAGCAATCCCACGACCCAGCAGACGATCAGCGCGGCCAGTGCGCCACCCTTGTCCGCCGAGAAATTCCAGCCGGTGAATTCGCCGACCAGGACGATGCCGACGCCGAGCGCCCAGACATGGGCCGGTCCGAGCACGCGCAGGAGTGAAACTCTGTCCCCTTGGGCAGCCGGGGCAGCCGGTTCAAGTGCGATCGTCATTGTTCAATCCTCACTCAGATCCGGTGTTTTTCGGAAGTGGCTTCCAGTTCGCCCTCGCGTGAGGAGGTCAGCACCTCTTCGGAGAAGGTCGTGTCAACCTTGAACCAGTCGTAGAGCATCCACAAAGCGAGCACGATCGAGATGCCCCAGCATGCGTAAGAGAGTGCCACCCACATGATCGTGTCCCCCGAATTAAATCGTCCTAAGAACTCTTACTTGTCGTCGAATTTTTCGTTGATGACGTCGCGATATTCGCGGTCTGATGCACGAAACAGGAAGACGAAATAACCGATCAGCACCGCCGCCATGATGATCAGCGTCGGCCAGTCGATGACATAGTGGAAGCGGTTCTGGATGATGTCGTGCGCGGTCTCGGGCGTATAGCCGAGCTTTTCCCAGATAGACGCCATGGTCGGGTTCTGGCCTAGCGCTTCCCAGGTCTTGGTGTCGAGCGCGTCGATGGATTTCGCCGCGCCGGCGAGGCCCAGCTTGAGCGGTAGCCACAGTGCCACGAAAATGGCGACCACGACGACGGCAATGTCGAAAACCTGCCCGGCCTTGCTTTGCTCCGGCGGCGTGTAGCGGGACATCTCTTCTACCCCTCAGGACTTGCGGTTCAGGACTTGCGGTTGCGGAACGCGTCGGCGTTCTTGATATCGAGCCCGTAGATGAATTCCTTGTCTTCCTTGTAGTGCTTGACCATCGCCAGGATGGCGGCCGTGTTGAAGATCAGCACGGCGGCGGCGGCGATCGCGACCACGGCCTTGATGCCGCTGTGCGGGATGTAGGGCCATGTCATGAGGAGGACGAAGAGGATCGTCGCCCACAGGCAGACGATCAGGAGCGCGGCTCCGCGCACGTCGGAACGATACAGCGCTTCGATGCGCTGTTGCATGTCTGACATCGGTTTCTCCCCTTTTCCGCCGTCCGGTTCCGAATCCCCCGTCCGTCGTCCTCTTTCAACAGAGTGAAATTTTTTTCATAAGTTCTGTCTGAATCCCGCAATTGTCAAGCGCGATTTACGTGGGGTTAACCGTTTGGTTTGCGCGGCGGATTTTGCCTGACAATGAAATTAATTGCTTATGGGTATTGCGGCGCCCGGAGGTTTGCGATCAATATTCGGCCAAAGCTCCCGCCGCTGCGCAGGGGGCAGGGAACAGCAGAGCATTATCGAAACGGAGGACGAGCGGATGACGGCATCCTGGAGATTTTCGACCTTGGCGGGTCGCCACCGAGCGCTCGGTTCGAAGCTCGAAGACTGGAGCGGCATGGGAACCGCCTGGACCTACGACAAGGATGCCGACGAGGAGTACATCGCCATCCGCACCAAGGCTGGTCTGATGGATGTCTCCGGCCTCAAGAAGGTCCACATATCAGGGCCGCACGCCTCGCATCTCATCGACCTCGCCACCACACGCGATGTCGAAAAGATCTATCCCGGCAAGTCGGCCTATGCCTGCATGCTGAATGAGGCGGGCAAATTCACCGACGATTGCATCCTCTACCGCACCGGCCCCAACGCTTGGATGGTCGTGCATGGTTCGGGCACCGGCCATGAGGAGTTGCAGCGGGCAGCTATGGGCCGCGACGTCTCGCTGCGCTTCGACGACAATCTGCACGATCTGTCGCTGCAGGGTCCGACAGCAGTCGATTATCTGGCCAAGCATGTGCCGGGCATTCGCGACCTCAACTATTTCCATCACATGCAGACGCAACTGTTCGGCTTGCCCGTCATGATTTCGCGCACCGGCTATACCGGCGAGCGCGGCTACGAGATCTTCTGCCGCGGCCAGGATGCCGGCACGATCTGGGACAGGATCCTCGACGAGGGCAAGAGCGCCGGCATCATTCCGTGCCGCTTCACCACGCTCGACATGCTGCGCGTCGAAAGTTATCTGCTCTTCTACCCCTACGACAATTCGCAGAAGTATCCGTTTGAGAACGAAGGCCCGGGCGACACGCTGTGGGAACTCGGCCTCGACTTCACCGTCAGCCCCGGCAAGACCGGCTTTCGCGGCGCCGAGGAGCACTATCGCCTGAAGGGCAAGGAGCGCTTCAAGATCTATGGCGTGCTGCTCGACGGCAAGGAGCCGGCTGACGAAGGTGCGCCGGTCTATCGCGACGGCAAAAAGGTCGGCGTGGTGACCTGTGCCATGTATTCGCCGCTGGTCGAGAAATCGATGGGCATCGCCCGGCTCGACGTGGACTGCGCGGTCAAGGACACCAAGCTCGAAATCCGCAACAAGAGCGGTGCCATCAAGGCGACGGCGCAGCCGCTTCCCTTCGATGATCCAAAGAAGGCCAAGCGCACGGCGAAAGGTTGAGGCATAGTCAACACCGAGGGGTTCGAGCAATTCCAGGAAAAGTGTGAAACGGTTTCCCTGCGGAATTGCGTCAAAGCAAAGAGATAGAGCGGTCCGCCGTTTCTATGAAACGGTGAAGCGCTCGAAGGCACGAAGACATAAATGGCAGCCAAAAGCATCATCAGCCGGCCCGTTTACGGAACCTTGTCTCCGCAACCCGGCAAGCATCATCTTTTCATCGCGGACGCGGAAGGGGCGCTGGCGATAGCGGAGATGGCCGGGAGGGCGCCGCCCGGGTTTTTCGACGACGCCGAAATCGTCTTCATTCCCGGGCTTGACGGGAAACATGCCGTCGCACTCGAAGCGTTGAAGCCGGCACAGTTCCACCAGGCGCCGTCCTTTGCCAGCCTGCTGCCACGGCTCCGGCAGACACTGGCCAACGCGCATATGGGCTTGCGCCTCTATCTCGCCGGCACCGAGGGCCTGATCGGCCAGGCGATGCAGGTGGCGCTTGAAGCCGGCATCGACCACACTTCGATCCAGACCGAGCACCGCGGCTCGCTGGCGCGGCGCATGCAATGTGTCCATTGCAAGGGCATCACCGAGAATGTGACGACGCAGCCGGCGACCTGCGCGCATTGCGGCCTGCTGCTTCTGGTGCGCGACCATTATTCCAGGCGCATCGCAGCCTTCCAGGGCGTCTGCATCAATGCGGAAGATCGCTCGGAGATTCCTCCGATGGAGGAGATTTTTCGATGAGCACCGGAACAACAAAACTCGATGTCGTTGTCAGCGACGTCATCCCGGTCAACGACCTCGTCACCCGCTTCCATTTTCGCCGGCGCGACGGGCAGCTTTTGCCGACTTTTTCCGGCGGCGCCCATGTCGTGGTCGAGATGCGCGACGGCGAACGCACCAGGCTCAATCCCTATTCGCTGATGGGCTCGCCGCTCGATACGCGCGAATACACGATCTCGGTGCGGCGCGACGATGTCGGCCGTGGCGGCTCGCTGTTCATGCACCGGAGCGTCAAGCCGGGCATGGAGATGGTGGTCAGCTACCCCGTCAACCTGTTCTCGCTCGACCTGCGCGCCAAAAAGCATCTGATGCTGGCCGGCGGCATCGGCATCACGCCGTTCATGGCACAGACCGCTCAGCTTGCGGCGAAAGGCGGCAATTTCGAACTGCACTACACCTGCCGCACCGCATCGCTCGGCACCTATGCCGATGTGCTGCGCGAGCGCTACGACCGCCGGGTCAGGCTCTATCATGACGACCTTGAGGAGCGCATCGAACTCGACCGGTTGCTGTCGACGCAGCCGCTCGGCACGCATCTCTATGTGTGCGGCCCGGCTGGCATGATCAACTGGGTGCGCGATCGCGCGGCAAGCCTCGGCTGGCCGGCGGAAACCGTGCATTTCGAGCATTTCGCGGCACCTCAACCCGGACTGCCGTTCGACGTGAGGCTTGCCGTCAGCGGCAAGGCGATCCGCGTCGATGAACAGCAGAGCCTCTTGGAAGCGATCGAGGCGGCCGGCGTCGATCCGCCCTATCTCTGCCGTGGCGGCGTCTGCGGCCAGTGCGAGACCAACGTCATCTCTTGCGACGGCAGGTTCATCCACAACGACCACTGGCTGAGCGAGGAAGAGCACCGTTCGGGCAAGAAGATCATGCCGTGCGTGTCGCGCTTCGAAGGCCGGTCGCTGGTCCTGGAACGGTAGGAGAAAATCATGGGCATCACCTTTCGCAAGGAAACGTTCCGCGATGACTTCACCTTCAAGAACAGCCCGGAGCACATCAGGCGCTTCCCGTTCCCGTTCCACGAAGACGCCTACATGTATGCTGTCAACATCGAGCCGCATGTCGTCGGACCCAGGGGCAGCGTGCTGGAAAACCTGATCGACGTCGACGAGCACTATGTCGCCGAGATGCAGGACCGCGCGCTGGTGTTGGCCGAGGATCCGCTGCGCTGCCAGTCGCTGCCGCACATGACGCTGGCCGGCTGGGACCTGCTCGAGCTTTTGATGGAGCAGCAGGCGCTGGGCTATCCCGAGCATTTCACGCTGACCCGCGACGGCGATCGCTGGCGCTGGATCAACCGGCCGCTCGGAATCGACGACACCTTCACTTTCGGCGACACCTCGACGCTGCCTTACGGCCCGATGGAATACATCACCCGGCAAAGCCAGGGCGATTTCTGCATCCTCGACCAGCGCGACGGCAATCTGTGGATGGATGCCGGCATGGTCACCACCCAGGCCGACTGGTCGCTCGATTTCGACATCGGCATGAACTTCTTCGAATGGCATGCGCCGGTGCCGCTGGCGCATGAGAAGGGGATTTTCGTCAGGGCGCTGAAATTCCTCACCAACATCCAGCAGGGCAAGCCGGCGCGGCGCCTGAACTGGACGATGACCATCAATCCGCGCCTCGACACCAGCCCCGAGAACTACCACAAATGGGGGCCGGACCGGGCGACGGTGACGCCGGAGAATGTCGGCGACAAGGTGCATCTGCGGGTCGAACTGCAGAGCTTCTGGCGGCTGCCGCGCTCCAACGGCATCGTCTTCCCGATCCGCTGCTATCTGATCAAGATGGACGAGCTGGCGACGCAGCCAAAATGGGCACGGCGCCTGCACCGCGTCATCCGCGACCTGCCTGACGAACTCGCCAACTACAAGGGCCTGACACGCTATCGCCCGGCGTTGGTCGCGTGGCTGTCGAAGCTGGACGATGGGAGCGCGACGAGCCCAGGGTTTGGGCCGGATTGAATAGCTGATGTTGGCGCTGCCCCCAAAGCAGCCAATCTCCCCCCAAGAGGGGGAGATGCCCGGCAAGGCAGAGGGGGGCGCCGTGGAGCGCCTGCCTTGCCCAATCTCCACCTCCGCGCTTACGACGCGTCGCCCAGCCCAGCCACAATCACGACATGCTGGCAGACATTGTCGATATCGCGAATGACATCGTCGTTCCAGAAGCGCAGGACCGTCCAGCCCAGCGCTTCGAATTTGGCGGTTCTTGCAGCGTCCGATTCCGACGTTTCGGCCCGGCCATGCTGGGAACCATCAAGCTCGACGATCAGCTTTTTGTCCGGGCATGCAAAATCGACGATATGGCCGGCGATAGGCATCTGGCGCCGAAACCCCAGTCCCATCAGCCTGTGTGCCCTGATCTCATTCCAAAGCTTGAGTTCGGCATCGGTCATCACCTTGCGCATCGTGCGCGCATTGCGGCGGCTGTTGGCGGATACCAGATTGTGCGTCATCGCGGTTCGCCCCCCTCTGTCCTGCCGGACATCTCCCCCTCCAGGGGGGAGATCGAATGTCACTTCAGCTTTCGCCAATCACCAGTGCAAAAGAGGAGCCGTCGCGAAGCCGATCTCCTCACGAGAGACCAAGGGGAGATCGAGTCCCGCTTAACCCGCGCTCTGCGGATAGCAGATAATCGACAGATAGCGCATCGGCAGTTTCGTCAGTTGCTCCGGCCCGTGCGGCGCGTCGGCGTCGAAGAACAGGCTGTCGCCGGGCTTCATCGGGTAGAGGTTGCTGCCGTGCCGGTAAACGACCTCGCCTTCGAGCATGTAGAGGAACTCCATGCCCTCATGCTGGAAGGTCGGGAACACATCGGAATCCTCGGTCAGCGTGATCAGATAGGGCTCGACGACGACGCCGCTGGTGTTGGATCCGATATGGCCGAGCAGGTTGTACTGATGACCGGCACGGGTGCCGCGGCGTTCGACATCGAGACCTTGGCCGGCCTTGACGAAGACGGCACTGCGCTCCTCCTCGAAGCGGCGGAAGAAGGCGGTGACCGGAACGCCGAGCGCCCGCGACAGTGCCTGCAAGGTGGTCAGCGACGGCGAGGTGATACCATTCTCGATCTTCGACAGCATGCCGAGCGAAATGTCGGTGGCGACCGCGAGATCAGCAACGGTGATGCCGAGCTTCTTGCGGAAGGCCCGCACCTCGCGGCCGATCGCCACCTCCAGCACTTTTTCGCGCGTGTCGCGAATGGCATGCGGGTTCTGCGTCAGCGGCGCGCGGATGGTCTTGCCGTCGGCCGAGACCTTTGGCAGCGGCTTGGCCGTTGCACCGGCAAGACCAGCCTTGGGATCGGAAACCTTCTTCGCCATGTCGCCCCCGGCACTCCTGGGATTTATTTCACTCTAGGTGAACATGTCAGGTGCCGATACAGGAGCGCAACTGCGACGGCAAGTCGCGTGAACGCGCATGCGCATGATAATGATGTTTGGCCGCGTCCGGTTTTTCGCAGGAAATCCACATCGGCGAAACCTTGTTTCAGCATCGGGCTGTTGACAGCACGAAAGGGCCAATTACTGTCCTGTGAGTGAAATTTGTTTCGTAAGAGCAATTCCGGGAAAAGCGCATAGCGCTTTCCCCTTGGGAATTGCGTCAAGACAAAAGTCGAAACCAGATCGGGAGGCCTGCCATGAAAAGTCGCGTTGCCGTCATCGGAGCCGGCCCGTCCGGCCTGGCACAGCTCAGGGCCTTCAAGTCGGCGGCCGACAAGGGCGCCGACATTCCCGAAATCGTCTGCTTCGAAAAGCAGTCGGACTGGGGCGGCCTGTGGAACTACACCTGGCGCACCGGCCTCGACGAGCATGGCGATCCGGTGCACGGCTCGATGTACCGCTATCTCTGGTCGAACGGACCGAAGGAGTGCCTGGAATTCGCCGACTACACTTTCGAGGAGCATTTCGGCCGGCCGATCGGCTCCTATCCGCCGCGCGCCGTGCTGTGGGACTACATCAAGGGCCGCGTCGAGAAATCCGGCCTGCGCAAATGGGTGCGCTTCAACAGCCCGGTGCGCATGGTGACGTTTTCGGACGAGACGAAGAAATTCACCGTCACCGCGCATGACCGCACCAACGACGTCACCTATTCCGAAGAGTTCGACAATGTCGTCGTCGCTTCCGGCCATTTCTCGGTGCCCAACGTACCCTATTTCGAGGGCTTTTCGACCTTCAACGGCCGCATCCTGCACAGCCACGATTTCCGCGACGCGATGGAGTTCAAGGGCAAGGATATATTGATCATCGGCCGCTCCTATTCGGCCGAGGACATCGGCTCGCAATGCTACAAATATGGCGCCAAATCCATCACCTCCAGCTACCGCTCGAAGCCGATGGGCTTCAAATGGCCGGAGAATTGGCAGGAAGTGCCGCTGCTGCAGAAGGTCGTAGGCAAGACAGCCCACTTCAAGGACGGCACCACTAGGGATGTCGACGCCATCATCCTGTGCACCGGCTACCTGCACTCCTTCCCCTTCCTCACCGACGATCTGAAGCTCAAGACAGCCAACCGCATGTGGCCGCTCGACCTCTATGAAGGCGTCGTCTGGGAGAAGAACCCGCAGCTTTCCTATATCGGCATGCAGGATCAGTTCTACACCTTCAACATGTTCGACGCGCAGGCCTGGTTCGCCCGCGACGTCATCATGGGCCGCATCGAGCTGCCCTCGGCCGAGGCGATGGCCGAGCACGGCGCGAAATGGAGGGCGCGTGAGGAAACGC
The DNA here is from genome assembly GCF_040322895.1 of Mesorhizobium sp. M0088. Classification (NCBI taxonomy): domain Bacteria; kingdom Pseudomonadati; phylum Pseudomonadota; class Alphaproteobacteria; order Hyphomicrobiales; family Phyllobacteriaceae; genus Mesorhizobium; species Mesorhizobium sp. M0088. Next base: position 291,972 of record NZ_JAMYUI010000003.1, on the reverse strand, counting down.
TCGAAGACGCCGAGCAGATGATCTGGTTCCAGGGCGACTACACCAAGGAATTGATGGACCAGACCGACTATCCGGGCTTCGACGTCGAGGCGGTCAACCAGACCTTCATGGAATGGGAACACCACAAGGCGGAGAACATCATGGGCTTCCGCGACCACGCCTACCGCTCGCTGATGACCGGGACCATGGCGCCGCTGCATCATACGCCGTGGCTGCAGGCGCTGGACGATTCGATGGAGAGCTATCTCGAGGTGAAGGGCGTGGCGGCGGAGTAGGGCGGCGCCTGCTACCCCAGCCTTGCCCTGGCCTTCGCCGTCCAGGCGCTGAACAGCCGGTCGGCGACAATGCCGATGAAGGCGATGGCGAGGCCGGCAACGATGCCACGACCGGAATCGGCCTTGGACAGCGCGATGAACACTTCCTGGCCGAGATCGCGCGTGCCGACCATGGCGCAGATGATGATCATCGCCAGCGCCATCAGGATCGTCTGGTTGACGCCCAGCATGATTTCGGGAAGCGCCAGCGGCAGTTGCACGCGAAAGAAGGTCTGGCGCGGCGTGCAGCCCGAAACCTTCGCCGCCTCGATCAGCGCCGGCGGCACCTGCCTGATGCCGTGATTGGTGTAGCGGATGGCAGGCACCACGGCGAAGGCGATCGTTGCGATCATCGCCGTGACGTCGCCGACCCGAAACAGCATCACCACCGGGATGATGAAGCAGAAGGACGGCAGCACCTGCAGCGTGTCGATGACCGGTGTGACGATCTTCTCGAAACGGTCGCTGCGTGAAGCCATCAGGCCGATCGGGATGCCGATCAGGCAGGCGATGAAGGCAGAGATGCCGCAGAGATAGACGGTCGCCATGGTCTTTTCCCACAGGCCGGTGATGGCGCAGAAGGCAGTCAGCGCTGCCACCAGCACGGCCAGCCGCAGGCCGGAGAGCTGATAGCCGGCAAGGCCGAGCAGGAACACCGCGCCCAGCCAGGGAAACCCTTCGCAAAAGGCACGCAGCGGGTTCAGCAGATTGAGGATCAGCGCCACGCGGAACGCTTCGATCGTGTCGAAGAAATTGATCGTCACCCAGTTTACGGCCGCTTTCCACAGCGGCGCGGTGGTGAAGGTGATCGCCTTCGGCACCGCTGCGAAGGCCGGCACGAACAGGCCGAGAAGTGTCGTCACCACAAGGATGGCGATGGCCAGCGTCAGATTGGGGTAACGCTGCCAGAGGCTCGGGCTCATCTCCTGATGGGCATGGCCTTTGGCCTGCTTGTGCGCGATGGCCTGGCTCAGCCGGTCGAGCGCAATGGCCAGTGCCACGATGGCAAGGCCGGCTTCCATCGCCTCGCCAACCTTCAGTGCGCGCAGCGCCAGGAGCACGTCGTAGCCGAGGCCGCCGGCGCCGATCATCGAGGCGATGATCACCATGTTCAGCGCCAGCATGATCACCTGGTTGACGCCGACCATCAGTGTCGGCCGTGCCGAGGGCAGCAGCACTCGCCACAGTTTCTGCCGCGCCGTGCAGCCTGCCATCTCGCTGAAATCGTCGATCTCCGACGGCACCCGCGACAGGCCGAGCATCGTTGCCCGCACCATCGGCGGCGTGGCGAAGATGGCGGTCGCGATCATCGCCGAGACCGGGCTGTTGCCGAACAGCAGCAGCATCGGGATGAGATAGGCGAAGGTCGGAATCGTCTGCATCAGGTCGAGGGCAGGGGAGACGATAAGCCTTTCGGCCCATGGCCTGCGCCACGCCCAGATGCCGGCGAACAGCCCGGTGACGATACAGAACGGCACGGCGATGGAGATCAGCGCCAGCGTCAGCATGGCGCTGGTCCATTGGCCGAACAGGGCGATGTAGAGGAAGCAGCCGCCGACCAGCAGGCTGAGTTTTCTGCCGCCAGCGGCATGACCGGCGAGGAAGGCGGCGGCGCAGACGCCGACCCAGGACAGGCGCGGCAGGATATAGGCGTCAGCGCCGTGGCCGATCTTGAAATTCTTGGCCAGTAGATTGAGCGCGAAATCGAGGGGAACGCCGAGCACAGCGGTGATCGAGCGGGTCAACCAGGACAGGTTCGACTTGATCCAGCGCATCAGCGCGCTGACCCAGTCGGCGACCGGCACGACGGCGCTTGCCGGATAGTTGACGGCCCAGGGCAGGCGGTCCTGCAACAGGAACACGACAAGCACGGCGGCAAGCGCGAACACCCAGACCAGCAGCCAGACCTGAATCGGTCGCGACCGCGTCTCGCTGGCGCTTGCTGTCACCGTCATGCGCCGACCCTTGAGCGATCGATGCCGGCCAGCAAATCGATCACCGCTTGCGGCGTCACCTCGCCGATCGGCTTGCCGGTGCCGTTGACCACCGCGAACGGCTTGTTGGCGGCAACGATACCGGCAGAGAAGCTGGCGATCTTGGCCTCCGGCGCCACCGTTCCGCCATGCTCCGAGCCGTCGCAGGCGCGCATCAGACTGCGTGCCGAGATCACCTTGGCGCGGTCGACGTCGCGGGTGAATTCGGCGACATAGTCGGTCGCCGGATTGACCACCAACTCCTCCGGCGTGCCGATCTGGATGACCTCGCCATCCTTCATGATGGCGATGCGGTCGGCCAGCCGGATCGCCTCGTCGAAATCATGGGTGATGAAGACGATGGTCTTGTGCAGCATGGTTTGCAGCCGCATCAGCTCATCCTGCATTTCGCGGCGGATCAGCGGGTCGAGCGCCGAGAACGGCTCGTCGAGGAACCAGATTTCCGGTTTTGTCGCGAGGCTTCGGGCGATGCCGACCCGCTGCTGCTGGCCGCCGGACAATTCGCGCGGATAGAAATGCTCGCGGCCACGGAGCCCAACGAGTTCGATCACCTCGCGCGCCCTTGCTTCGCGCGTCTGCCGATCCTGCCCCTGAATGCTGAGCGGGAAGGCGATGTTCTCCAGCACGTTGAGATGCGGCAACAGGGCAAAATTCTGGAACACCATGCCCATCCGATGGCGTCGCAACTCGATCAGCGCTGCATCCGAAATCTTCAGCAGATCCTTGCCCTCGAATTCGACCTTGCCGTGGGTCGGCTCGACCAGCCTCGACATGCAGCGCACCAGCGTCGACTTGCCGGAGCCCGACAGGCCCATGATGATGAAAATCTCGCCCTGGAGGATTTCGAGGTCGACGGCGCGCACCGCGCCGACCAGCCCTGCGGCGGTGACGTCGGCCATGCTGGCCTTGCCGTCGCGTTCGCGGATGAAATTGGCCGCGTTCGATCCGAACAGCTTCCAGACATTGCGGCAGGCAAGCTTTATCGGGCGGGCATCTTTTGGCGTGCCCGCCCCCTTGGCGCCCTGTTCAGTCTTGTCCGTCATTCAAACGTCCTTCTGGAACACCAAGAACTGAGGCCCGGCTGATCAGCAGCCGGGTCTCATCTTCCAGTCGGAACGATCACTGCGCCCAGGCTTTCCAGTCGGCTTCGTGGGCAGCGATCCAGGCGGCCGCGACGTCTTCCGGCGTCTTGCCGCCGAGATCGATCTCGCCGCTCATCTTGTTGAGTTCGTCGGTGTCGACCGTGTAGGCCTTGGCCACCTTGTAAGCGACCGGCCATTTGTCCTTCATGCCGGACCAGGAGTACTTCCAGATCTCGCCATGCGGCTTGCCGCAATCATATTTGGCGTCGGGGTTGGTGCCCCATTTCGGGTCGCTGTAGCACTCGGCCGTGTATTCGGGGAATTCAACCCATTCGCCCTTGTATTTGGCCGGCGCCCAATGCGGCGAATAGATCCACAGCATGATCGGCGCTTTGCGCTGATAGGCCGAGTCCAACTCGGCGAACATCGCCGCGTCGGTGCCGGCATGGATGACGGTGAAGGGCAGTTTCAGCGCTTCGACGCGCTCGTCATCAAAGCCTTCCCATGTTACCGGGCCGCCGAGATAGCGCCCCTTCGGTGCGGTCTCCGCCGTCGAGAAGGCTTCGGCGCATTTCGGATCCTTCAGCGCTTCCCAATTGGGCAGGCCGGGGCACTTCTCCTTCATGTATTCGGGAAACCACCATTCTTCCTTGGCCTTGGGGCCGAGCTTGCCCAGCCGTTCGGTCTGGCCTGTCGCATCGGAGGCCTTCATGGCCTCGCCGGCGGTCGTGTCCCAGAATTCCATGCCGACATCGAGATCGCCATTGGTGAGGCCTGTGGTCAGGCTGGAAAGATAGTCGGCGGTCGGATACTCGACTGTGTAGCCGAGCTTTTCCAGGATGCCGCCGAGGATCTTGGCGTTGAGGTTGACGCTGGTCCAGTCGAACAGCGCGATCTTGATCGGATCGTTGGATTCCGGTGCGGCGGCTTGGGCGGAAGGTGTCAGCAGGCTTAATGTCGCGAGCGCGACGGCGCTCATCGAGAGTTTCGAGATCTGGCTGCGAAATGACATGCTTGTTCTCCTTCAAGCTGTGAAATTATCGTTCGTTCCCTTCTTGCGGCTTTTCTTGATTGTGTTGGAAAGACTGGTCTTTGCGCAAGGCCGTCGGCGCCAAATTGTTGCCCCGGCTTTGGCCAGTGCAGGCAAGATGGTGCTCAATTCTGGTGATGATGGAACAGGATCGGAGTGTCGGCGTCATGACTGCCGACGGATCGCTGAGGGAGCGGTCATCTGCGGATCGAATGCCAGTCCTGCGGCGCCCTGCAAGGTGCGAGCCATCAAGGTCGTATGATCTCGGCTACCCGCCTGGTAAGCCCCATCTCGCCAAGGCCGTTTCATAGGATGAAATTATATATACCAAGGTTCATGTCGCGCAACGACTAACGCTTCGCGAGACGTACAAATTCAGACTGCAGGCGAAGCTGAGCTCTTACCAGCAGACGTAGCCGCCATCGACAATCAGGTCGAGGCCGGTGACGAAGCTCGCTGCGCGGCTGGCGAGGAACACCGTCGGCCCGACCATTTCCTCCGGCGCCGCCATGCGCCCCATCGGCGTGTCGCGCTTGAAGATCTTCACCTCTTCGGCCACCTCCGGCCGCTTGTTCATCGGCGTCAGCGTGTAACCGGGACTAACCACATTGACGCGCAGGCCGCGATCGGCCCACTCCATGGCGAGGCTCCTGGACATGTGGATGACGGCGGCCTTCGAAGAGTTGTAGTGCGCCTGCGTCAGGTCGCGGTTGACGATGGTGCCCGACATCGAGGCGATGTTGATGATCGAGCCCTTGCCTCGCGCCAGCATCTTGCGCGCTTCGGCCTGACAGGACAGGAACACGCCGGCGACATTGACGTCGTGAACCTTCTGCCACGTCTCCAGCGGCATCGTCTCGGCGGGCTCGGAGCCGGCAATGCCGGCATTGTTGACGGCGACGGTGAGCGCACCGAGTTCGCTCTCGACGCGATCGATCGCCGTCGCGAGATCGCTCTGCGATGTCACTGTACCGGTCAGCACCAGCGCTTTGCGGCCGAGCGCCGTGATCCGGTGCGCGGTTTCGTCCAGCCCACCCTTCGATGCATGGCCGAAACAGGCGACGTCGGCGCCTGCCTCGGCGAGCCCGATCGCGATTGCCTGGCCGATGCCGCTGCCGGCGCCGGTGACCAGCGCGACATCGCCGTTCAGCTTGAAAAGATCCATCGAGTGCCCTCCCTGGCCCAGGGAGGGTATGCGCTGAGCCGTGCTTCGATCAAGCGCCCGCGCGCAAATGGCTCAAGCGGCGTCGATACTCAGAAATAACCGCTCGACGCGGCCGTGGCTTCCTTCGGGATTTCGACGCCATCGACCAGGATCTTGTCGACCAGTTCGTGGTGGAAGCAGACCAGCCCCTTGATGCGCTCCGCCTCGTGCACCGGCTCGGGATAATACCAGACCAGGTTCTCGTGACGCTTGGCCTTGGTCGTCACGTGATAATAGTTGGAGATGCCCTTGTAAGGACAGCGCGAAATGTAGCGGCTGGGCGCGAACATATCGAGCCGCGTATCGGCGATCGGCAGATAGTGGCGCACCGGATGGCCGGTTTCGAACAGGAACACGCCGCGGCGTGAATCGGCGACCTGTTCGCCGTCGAGAATGACCTGCACGCGCCGCGACGACGGGAGGCAGTCGACCCGGCGGAACGGATCGCGGGCGTGGACGAAGATCTCCTCGTCCTCCTCGAACCAGTGTCCCATCTTACTCCAGGTGAACGACATGTAGTCGGATATTGGCGGACAGCCCTTGACCGGATCGAGATAGCGCCAGGCCGCGTCCTCGACCAGCGTGATGCCGGTGTTGAGTGAATAGTGGGTGGCTGTGCCCTTGAACGGGTCCTCTGTCGTCGTCTTGCTCGGCAGCAGGAATTCCTCGCGAACGTCGCCGATCGGGAAGTAGTAGACCGGCAGGTGATCGGATTCGTAGAACACCAAGGCATTGGTCGTATCGGCCACGGTCATCGATCCCACCTGCACACGCAGGCGCTTCTGCGTCGGCATGGTGAAGGCTATGTAGCCCGGCTCGAATTCATACTGCACGATGGTGTCGAGCAGCGGAAAATGCGGCCCACGGCCGCGCAGATGGGGCTTGCGAATGGTAGTCTCCCGTTTTGTTTCTTTTGTCATCGGGCGCTGGCGCACGATCAGCTCAACGACACGCGGTCGAGCAGCAGGGCGGCCGCGATCGGCGGCAGGCCGCTGACATTCTTGCGCACCGGCACCAGCAGATCGGGGAAATAGCTGAAGATGACAGGCGTCTCGTCGAGCAGCAGTTTCTGGATGTCGGAGGCGGCGGCGCGCTGCGCGCCGGCATCGAGCGCCTTGAGATAGCTGGTGACCATGCCATCATAGGCCGGGCTCTTGAAATGCGCCGCGTTCCAAGGGCCGTCGCTGACCAACGGGCTCTTCAGGAAGACGTTTGGCACGCTGCGATGCGCGTAGTCGGTGATGCCGAACGGGCTGTCCAGCCAGTCCGACTGGCCGAACACCGCCTTCCCGTAATATTTGTCCTGGTCCTCGATGTTGAGCGAGATGCGGGCACCGATTTCCTTGGCGAAATTCTGGAACAATTGCGCATAGCCCGGAATGTCGGAATAGCGCAGCGTGGTCAGCGTGATGTCGAAGCCTTCGGCGAGACCCGCCGCCTCGAGCAACTGCTTTGCCTTGGCGATGTCCTGGACGCGTTGCGGCACCGACTTGTCGGTCGCGGGGAAGGCCGGCGCGAACGGGCTGTCATTGCCAGTCGCCGCCATGCCGCGGCACAAGCCGTCGACCAGCTTGGAGCGGTCGATGCACAGCGCCAGCGCCTGGCGCACGCGCTTGTCGGTGAAGGGGCCGGTATCGCAGCGCATGTGCAACTGGCGGTGCGCGGTCGAAGCGACACGCAACACGGTGATATCAGGACTGTTCAGCACCACCTGGCTGACATCGAGCGGAACAGCATCGAGAATGTCGACTTCGCCGGCCTGCAGCGCCAGGATGCGCGGTTGCACGTCGCCGTAGAACTTGAATTCGAGCCGGTCGGGCAGCGCCTTCTCGCCCCAATAGTCGGGATTGCGGATGAAGGTCGCGCCAACCTTTGGTGTGTAAGTCTCCAACCGGAACGGTCCGGTGCCTTCGAACGTCTTTTCGTAATCGCCCTTGTAGCTCGCCGGCAAGATGACGGCGTTGTAATTGTCGATCGACACCGAATAGGGAAAGCTGCCATTCGGCGCATCGAGATGGAAGGCGACGGTGTGGTCGTCGACCTTCCGGGTGCCGCCCTTCGAAAGAAGGCCTTTGAACACCGAAAGCGCGTTGGAAGCGCCGTTGGGATCGGCCAGCCGGTCGAAGGTCGCGACGACGTCGTCGGCCTTGAAATCCTCGCCATTGTGGAATTTCACGCCCTTGCGCAGCTTGAAGGTCCACACGCTGCCATCCTCGTTCGGCGCCCAGCTCTCTGCCAGCACAGGCTTCAAAGTGAGGTCCGGCTGCGTGATGCAGAGAAACTCGGCGGTTTGGAAAACCAGCTGGTAGCTGCCGCTGTCATAGTAGGTGACGGGATCGATGGCGCCGCCCGGCGTCGCCACGCCGGCGCGCACCGTGCCGCCCGGCTTGCCCTCGGCGCGGGCCTGCTGGGTGCCGAGGCCGGCGGCCGCGACAAGGCTGCCCAGGAACGGCAAAGAAAGCCCAAGCACGCTGCCATGGCGCAGGAAGTCACGGCGGTCCATCCTGCCGGCCAGCAATTCGTCGACAGCGGAATTTTCGATTGCAGTGAGTGTTCTGCGAGCGTTGTCGATCATCCGGAAATGCTTGGGCATGGCTGGATTCCTCGCTTGTCTTGGGGTTCAGCCATCTAGTTCATTGTTGACTGCCGCCGGAAAGCGATATTTTTTGATAGGAGTCATCGAAATTTTCGATGCGGGAGGTGGGCATGGACACTGAGAATCTGCGCAGCTTTCTCGAAGTCGCCACCCATGGCAGCTTCACCGTCGCGGCCAGCCGGCTCAACCTCGCCCAGTCCACGGTCAGTGCGCGGATCAGGGGACTGGAGGATCAGTTGGGACGCCGGCTTTTCGTGCGTGACCGCGATGGCGTCACGCTTACGCCGGCCGGCCGGCAGTTCCTGCCGCACGCATCGTCTATCACCCGCACATGGGAGCAATCACGGCAGGATATCGCCGTTCCCGATGGTTATGAGACCTTGCTGCGGCTGACCGCGCCTGCCTATCTCTGGGACCGCATCACCTCGCCATGGGTCGAGTGGATGCGCGCCAGGCGGCCGAACGTGGCGCTGCGGCTTGAAGGCAGTTTCCCGGATCTGGCCATCGACCAGCTGGCAGAAGGCCTGCTCGACATCTGCATCCTCTATCTGCCGCGACCGCATCCCGGCATTGTCTACGAGACGCTGGCCGTCGATCAGGTGGTGCTCGTCCAGCACGCCGCACAGACCAAGCCATGGACCGAAAACTATATCCTGATGGACTGGGGACTGGAGTCCCGCATCGAGCACGACCGCGCCTTTGCCGGCATGGTCAAGCCGGCGATTTCGGCCGGGCTGGTCTTCATCGGGCTGCAGCACGTGCAGTCGCAGCAGGCCGCCGCCTATCTGCCGCTCAGTGCCGTCAGCGGTCATATCGAGCGCGGCGAGATGCGGCGCATCGACAACACACCGGTATTCCAGCGGCCGATCTACCTCGCCTATCCCTCGAACCCCGTGTCCTCGGATGTTCTGGATGTCGCGCTCACAGGTCTGCGCACGCTGGCCAGGGACTGGGCCGAAGGGCAGGGCTTTTCAGAAGGTGACCGTGCTCTCAGCATGGCCGGCCAGATCTGACCGGCCAAGCCACGCGAGCGAGAGCGCTATGCCGGCTCGGTCACGACCGCTCTCTGCAGCCTGGCCAGTTCGGCGTAAGGAATGTGGCAGCGGATCGAATGGCCGGGCTGGGCCTCGCCGAGTGGCGGCTCCTGCTGTTCGCAGATCGGGCCGATCTTGCGCGGGCAGCGCGTGTGGAACACGCAGCCCGAAGGCGGATTGGTGGCGCTGGGGATTTCCCCGTCGAGACGAATGCGTGCCGTCTCGGTCTGGTCGAGTTTGGGCACCGCCGACAAAAGCGCCTCGGTATAGGGGTGATGCGGTCCGGAAAAGACGTCTTCCGATGGCCCAAGTTCCATGATGCGGCCGAGATAGAGCACGGCGATCTTGTCGGAGAGGTAACGCACCACGGCAAGGTCGTGCGAGATGAAGATGTAGCTGACGTCTTCCTTCGACTGCAGGTCGGCGAGCAGATTGAGGATGGCAGCCTGCACCGAGACGTCGAGCGCCGAGGTCGGCTCGTCGCAGACGACGATGCGAGGATCGCCGGCGAAGGCACGCGCGATGGCGACGCGCTGCTTCAGGCCGCCGGAGAGCTGGCGCGGCTTGACGGCCAGATGCCGGTCGGTGAGCCGCACCGAGCGGACGAGGTCGTTGAGACGAGCCTCCAGCGCCTTGCCGGAGAGGCCGGCCAGCCGCTTCAGCGCGCGGCCGATCAGATGGCGGATCGAATGTGAGCGGTTGAGTGCGGAGTCCGGGTTCTGGAAGACGATCTGCATCGCCTTGATCTGGTCGTCGCTGCGGTTCTCCAGTCGTGGCGCCAGCGCTTTGCCCTCGAGTTCGATGGTGCCGCCTTCGTCGGGCGGTACCAGGCCGAGCAGCAGCCTGGCGAAGGTCGTCTTGCCGCTGCCGGACTCGCCGACCAGCCCGAGCGTTTCGCCGGGTCGCAAATCGAGCGAGACATCCTTGACGGCGCGCAGTGCATGACCGTGGCTGGAATAGGTCTTGTTCAACCCGGCGACGCGCAGCACCGGTGCTGCCGCCGGCTTTGGGGCGGGCGCCACATCGCTCGGTGTGGCACGCGGCAGCGCTTGCGCCTTGTCGTGATGGAAGCAGCGCGACAGCCGGCCGCCCAGATCATAGAGCGGCGGCAATTCGCTGCGGCAGCGATCGTCGGCGAGCGCGCAGCGATCGGCGAAGGCGCAGCCCTTGATGTCGGCCCCGATGCCGGGCAGGAAACCCGGAATGGTGTCGAGCCGGCCCTGATCCTTGCGTTGGCCGCCGCGCGGCAGGCAACGCAGCAGGGCGACCGTGTAGGGATGGCGCGGATCGTTGAACACGACCTCCGTCGGCCCTTCCTCGACCAGCATGCCGGCATAGAGCACGCCGACCCGGTCGCACATGTTGGAAACGACGGCGAGGTTGTGGCTGATGAACAGGATCGAGGCCGACAGTTCCTGCCTGAGCTGTGCGATCAGGTCGAGCACTTCGGCCTCCACCGTCGCATCGAGGCCGGTGGTCGGCTCGTCGAGGATCAGCATCGACGGATCGTTGGCCAGCGCCATGGCAATCGCCACGCGTTGCTGCATGCCGCCGGAAAGCTGGTGCGGGTAGCGCTGCATGACGCTGACGGGGTCGGAGATGCGCACTCGGTTCAGCATCGCAATCGCCCGGTCAGTGGCCGCTCGTCCCGAAACGCCGCCGAGTTCAAAAATCTCGGTCAGCTGACGGCCGACGCGGATCGATGGGTTCAGCGCCTTGCCCGGGTCCTGATAGACCATGGAGACGCTTTCCGCGCGCGCCCGCCTGAGCGCTTCGGCGTCAAGTTTCATCACATTCTGGCCGTCGAGCGAGATCGCGCCGCCGGTGATCGAGCCATTTCTCGGCAGATAGCGCACGACGGTGAGCGCCACTGTCGACTTGCCGCAACCGGATTCGCCGACCAGCCCATAGGCTTCGCCCTGGCCGATGGTGAGGCTGAGGTTGCGCAGCACGGCGCGATTGCGGCCGGCGACGCGGTAGGCAACCGAAAGATCGGTGAGTTCGAGTGCGTTTTCGGCCTTGGCGGAGTTAGTCATTGAGCGCTCCGTGAACGCCGTCGGCCGCCAGATTGACGCCGATCACCAGCGAAGCGATGGCGAGCGCATCGAACAGCACCGTCCACCAGAAGCCGCCGCCGATCATGCCGTAATTGTTGGAGATCGACAGCCCCCAGTCGGGCGAGGGCGGCTGGATGCCAAAGCCCATGAAGGAGAGCGTGGCGACGGCGAAAATGGCATAGCCGAGCCGCACGGTGGTTTCGACCAGGATCGGCGGGATGACATTGGGCAGGATCTCGACGAACATCGTATGCAGCGCACTTTCATGCCGAAGCTGTGCGGCGGCGACATAGTCGAGCTCGCGCTCGGCCAGCACAGCGGAGCGCACGGTGCGCGCGATGATTGGCGCGAAGCTGAGACCGATGACGACGATGACCGTGGTTTTGGAGGTGCCGAGCGCGACGATGGCCAGCAGCGCGACGATGACCACCGGGATCGCCATGAAGGCTTCCAGGATGCGGCTGACGACATCGTCTACGAGGCCGCGAAAATAGCCGGTGACGAGGCCGAGCGCCGTGCCGGCCACCGTTGCCAGCAAGGTCGCCAGCGGGGCGACGGTCAGGATGTCGCGCGAACCGACGATGACGCGCGAGAAGACGTCGCGGCCGATCTGGTCGGTGCCGAACCAGTGTTCGGAAGAGGGCGGCGCCAGCGCGTTGATGATGTCGTCGGCGAGCGGATCGTAAGGTGCGAAATGCTCGCCGAACAGCGCACAGGCAACCCAGAACAGCACGATGGCGAAACCGACAAGGAATGTTCGCGAGCGCAGCAGCGAGAAAAAGACCTCCGCCAGCGGGCTGCGCCGGCGCGTGTCGTCTGGTGTAGGAGAGCTGGTTTGGACGGCGCTCATTGATCTGACCCCAGACGGATACGCGGATTGAGCACGGAATAGAGGAAGTCGGCGACAAGGGTGGCCACGGCATAGACAATGCCGATGGTGAGGATGCCCGACTCCAGCATCGGGAAATCCTTGCCGCGCGCGGCGGTGAAGATCAGCGACCCGATGCCCTGGTAGCGAAACAGCGTTTCGATGACGACAAGGCCGCCGATGAGGTAGCCGGTCTGCGTCGCGATGACGGTGATGGTCGGCAGCAGCGCATTGCGCAGCACATGCCGCCAGATCACCGTGCGCCAGGGCAGGCCCTTCAGCACGGCCGTTCGCGTGTAGTCGGAATCGAGCGCCTCGATCATGCCGGAGCGTGCCATGCGGGCGATGTAGCCGAACAGCACCAGGAACAGCGGCAGCGAGGGCAGGATCAGGTAATAGAGCTGCGTGAAGAAGCCGGCGTCGCGCGGCCATGCGGCCGATATCGGCAGCCAGCGCAGCCAGACACCAAAGATCAGGATCAGGATGATGCCGGTGACGAATTCCGGCAGCACCGTCACCGACAGGCCGCCGAGACTGATGATGCGGTCGAGCGGGCGGTTGAGGTTGAGTGCGGCGACGACGCCGCCGAGGATGCCGATCGGCACCACCAGCACGAAGGCGACCGCCGCCAGCTTCATCGAATTGCCCAGCGCATCGATGACGAAAGGCGCGACCGGCGAGCGGAAGATGTAGGACGTACCCATGTCGCCCTGGACGAAGTTGGAGATCCAGCTCCAGTATTGCGTTAGCAGCGGGCGATCGACGCCGAGCGTGTGATTGAGCGCGTCGACCGCGCGCTGGTCGGCGAACGGGCCCAATATGGCGCGCCCGACATTGCCGGGCAGCACCTGGCCGCCCAGGAACACCATGATGCTGAGCAGGAACAGCGTGACGAGCGACAGCGAGACACGCCGGACAAGGAAGGAGAGAATGGCTAGGACTCCTTGTGGAGCCAGCCCCCATGCGGGAGCTGGCTGTTAGAGGATTGGCTTTCCCTTCCGTTCAGGCCTTCGATGCCTTGTCGAGGAACAGCTGCGACATGGCGGTCGGCTGCACGCCGGCCACACCCTTCGCCGTCGCCGTCAGATAGTCGTAGAAATAGCCGAAGATGACAGGCGTTTCCTCGAGCAGCAGCTTCTGGATCTTGCCGGCGTCGGCCTTCTGTGCCTCGAGGTCGAGGGCTGCGATGTAGCTGGTCGCCAGCGCGTCATAGTCCTTGTTCTTGAAGTGTGCCGCGTTCCAGGTGCCTTCACTCTTCAGCGGTGCCGCGAGATAGACGTTCGGCACGCCGCGGTGACCATAGTCGGTGATGCCCATCACCGAATCCAGCCAGTTCGATTTGCCGAACACCGCGTCTCCGTAATAGCCGCTCTGGTCGAGGATGTTGAGGTCGAGTTGGACACCGATCTCCTTGACCCAGTTTTGGATGAGCTGGGCGTATTCAGGGATTTCCAGGTAGCGTTCGGTGGTCAGGGTTATCTTGAAGCCCTGGCCAAGGCCGGCTGCTTCCATGAGCTGCTTGGCCTGGGCGATATCCTGCTTGCGTTGCGGCACGCTCGTATCGGTCGAAGGGTAGACGGCGGCGAACGGGCTGTCATTGCCCAGAGCGGAGCGTCCCTTCATCAGGCCGGCGGCCAGCTTGTCGCGATCGAGGCAGAGCGCAATGGCACGGCGCACGCGCGCATCCTTCAACGGGCCCTCGTCGCAGCGCATGTGCAGTTGCTGATGGGCCGACGACTTCAGGCTGATGATGTCGACGTTCGGGTCGTTGAGCAGAGCGACGCCGGCCAGCACCGGCATCTGGTTGATGATGTCTACCTGCCCACCCTGCAATGCCAGGATCTGTGGCTGCATATCGGTGAAGAAGGTGAATTCGGTGCGTTCCGGCAATGCCTTCGGACCCCAATAATCCTCGTTGCGGACGAAGGAGGCGCCGACCTTTGCCGTGTATTTCTCAATTTTGAACGGCCCGGTGCCGTCGAAGCTCTTTTCGTAGTCGCCCTTGTAGCTCGCCGGGATGATGACGGCGTTGTAGTTGTCGGACGACAGCATGTAGGGGAAGTTGCCGTTCGGGGCGTCGAGGTGGAATTCCACCGTATAGTCGTCGACCTTCTTGGAAGCGCCCTTCTGCAGGATGCCGTTGAACACCGACAGCGCGTTCGACGAGTTTGCCGGATCGGCAAGGCGGTCGATGCTGGCCACGACGTCGTCGGCCTTCATCTCCCCGCCGCTGTGGAATTTTACGCCCTTGCGCAGCTTGAAGGTCCAAACCGTGCCATTGTCGTTCGGCTTCCAGCTCTCGGCCAGCGCCGGTTGCAGCACCAGGTCGGGGCCGTCGACACAAAGGAATTCCGCAACCTGCTGCATCACCAGCAGGCCGCCGGCGTCCGCAATGGTGACTGGGTCGATCGTTGCTGCCGGCACGCTGCTGGCGACACGGATGGTGGCGCCGGGTGCGCCTTGGGCACGCGCCAGCGACGGCATGCCGCCGAGGCCGGCGGCCATGCCGATACGGCCCAGCAGCGGCAGCGACAGGCCGAGCAGGCTGCCGTGACGGACGAAGTCGCGGCGGCTGACACGACCGTCGACAAGGCCGTCGATCAGGTGATTTTCAAGCGGCGTGCGATTGCGCCGGATCAGGTCGAGAATGCCAAAGTTCTTGCTCATGGGTTTTTACCCTTTCCCCTATTTCTTATGGTTGACGAAATTTCGTGGATTGCTCCATTTTTCGGCCGCCAGAGAGGTCTGTCGACCGAAACTTTAGCATGCGGTTTTGTCCGGTCCATCCAGTCGTGACGTGGACGTGCCGGATTCCTGGCTGCACCGCTGCCGCCGTCTAGTTCAGCGGCAAACGGCGATAGGTTCCGGGCTTTGCCGGGTCATGATACTTGTTGCACGGTCCTTTCTCGGTAAAGTCTCTGTGACAGGCAGCGAGGTTCTCGCGCGACAAGGTGACGCCGAGACCGGGACCTTCCGGAACGCGCACGAAATTGTTCCTTGGCGAAAACGGCCCTTCCTCGGTGACATCCATCGGCAGCATGCGAAACAGCGACTGGTTCGGCTCCCTGATCCAACCAAGTGCCGCGCACAGGTGCAGATAGGCGGCACTGCCGATGCCGCTGTCGCCGCTGTAGCACCAGAAATCGATGCCGGCATGCTCGCAGGCGCCGACGAAGCGCAGCAGCCGGCCGATGCCGCCATGCGTCGTCGGGTTGCCGACGAACGCGTCCGGCACCTTGGTCTCCATGGCGCGCGCAATGTCGATGTTGTGGGTCGAAAACGGGATCGAGCAATGGCGCCGCAATTCGCGCATCTCCTCGATCGTCGCCACCGGATCCTCCCAGTTGCGCACGCCCAACTCTTCCAGCGGGCGCGCCAGCCGCCGCGCGGTGCTGAGTGAATAAGCCTGGTTGGAATCGATACGGATTATCGCATCGTCGCCGAGTTTCTTGCGGATCAGCTCGACCATCCTGAGCGAGACTTTCGGATCTTCGGTCGAGAACTTGCCTTCGAAGAAGGTCGTTCCATGCGTCTCGTGCAATTCGACGCAATAGTCGGCGACTTCCTCGGGCGTCGTCTCGCCCTTCACCTTCGGCCCGTCACCGCGCAGCGAAAAATAGTCGGTGAACGGGATGTCCTTGCGCACGGCGCCGCCAAGCAACTGGTAGAGCGGCTGGTTCCACGCCTTCCCGCGCAGGTCCCACAACGCCATCTCGATGGCGCCGAAGGCCATGATGCGGGTGCGGTCGTTGATCGACTGCACGCCGGTCCAGAAGGGCAGGCAGACATGCTCGGCGCCGGCGATGTCGAAGGCATCGCGGCCGACCAGCCGTGGCGCCAGGACATCGTTGATAATCGCGGCCGCCGCTGGCGTCGGCGCTTCGCCGAGGCCAATCAAGCCATCCTCGGTCTCGACTTCAACAATGGTCGGCGAAAATCCGTCGAGTTCGCCGAACACCCAGGCATAGGGTGCTTCGAGGCGCAGATTGATCGGCGTGGCTTTGATGCTGCGGATCTTCATCTCAGCGGCCGACCTCGAAGAAAGGCTTGCCCAGCAGGTCGGGAACGACGTCGATGCCGAGGCCCGGTCCGTCCGGAATGCCCATGCGGCTGCCGGTGACCGGCGGCATGTTCGACGCCGTGCGCACCGTCACCCATTCATGGAAGGCGATGGCATGCAGCCGGCGCTCTTCCGGCGTCGACAACGACAGATGCGCCATGGCCGCGGTGTCGATCTCGGCGCCGCCCGTGTCCTCGACCGTGATCATGAAGCCGAGGTCGACGGCAACGTCGCGGATCTGGCGCGTCTTCGTCACGCCGCCAAGGCGCGAGATCTTCAGGGTCAGCCCGTCGGCCGCACCCAGGCGATGAATTTCCAGCATCGCCTCGAGCGAGGTGACGGATTCGTCGAGCACCATCGGTTTGTCGAGCATGCGGCGCACCGACATGTTCTCGTCGATCGTGGTGCAGGGCTGCTCGAACGTGTAGTCGATGGCGCGCGTGGCGTCGGCGAACTGGCGCGCCTGATAGGGCGTCCAGCCGGCATTGGCGTCGCAGAAGATGACCGTGCCTTTCGGCACCGAGGCGGCGACCGCGGTGACACGCTCGATGTCGTCATGCACATTGCCGCCGACCTTGACCTGTAGCCGGTGGAAGCCGTCCTTGACGATGCGCTTGGCCAGCGCGGCCATGGCGTCGACGCTGCCGTGCGTGACGACCTTGTAGAGTTCTGCGGTGTCGCTTTCCTTGCCGCCGAGCAGCGTTACCAGCGGCACGTCGGCGGCGCGCCCCGCCAGATCCCAGCAGGCCATGTCGAGGGCCGACTTGATGTAGGGATGACCCTTGAACACCGTGTCCATCAGCCGGCCGATGCTGGCTAGTCCGCGCGGATCATGGCCGATCAGATGCGGCGCGATCTCGACCACCCCGGCGCGAACGCCGGCCGGGAAGGCTGCCGAGTAAAAATTGCCGAGCGGCGCCATCTCGCCCCAGCCGGTGATACCGCTGTCTGATGCAATGGACACGATCACCGCGTCGAAAGCGTCGGCCTCGCGCCCCTTCGACATGCGGTATGGCCCGTCCACGAAGGGCTGCACGACATGGTAGGCCTTGATGGTTTCGATCTGCACGTGTCTTGTCCGCTGTCTGTGATGGTGGGGAACGGGTCAGGCGCCCCTCGACGGGCGTTGTTCGAGGCCGCGCGCATAGGCAAGCAACTCCTCGAAATCGAGATCGATGTGCTCCCTGGCATGGCGCTGGGCTGCACGCATGTCCTTGCCCTTCAGCAACCGCACATAGGTTTCGTGAACGTCTTCGGCCGGCACCGGCTCATTGCGGGCATGCTGGTGGAGCGCAAAATACATCTGCAGCCGGCTGGTCAGCCGCTGCCAGGTTTCCAGCAGCACCGAATTGTCGGCCCATTCGTAGATCAGGCCATGCAGTTGCAGCGCGGTTTCGATTTGGCGTGTCGTGTCCAACGCACGGGTCGCCTGCTTCACGGCTTCGTGACGCCGGTCGAGCTCGTCGAAGAAGCGCTGGTCGCGCAGCGGCCACGCCCGCTCGATGGCCAGCTCGTCCATCACCTTGTTGAACGAATAGGCATCGTCGATGTCCTTGGCTGTGACCTCGATGACGAAGGTGCCGGCATAGGGGATGCTGGTCAGGATGCCTTCCTGGACCAGTTCGCGCATTGCCTCGCGCAACGGCGCGCGGCTGACCCGCATCTGTTCGGAAATCCGCAGCTCGTTGAGCTTCTGGCCGGGTGCGAGCTGCCCGGTCAGGATCGCGCGCCGCAACAGCGCGACGATCTCGGCGCGTCGCGTCGTGTCCGCGATCGGACTGAAATCCGCTTTCGCCATTCGGCCACTCCCAGGGAAATCGAAAGCAAGACAAGCAGATTGTCGACAATCTAACAAGAGGTCATCTTCGGATTCTTGGGGGCCGTTGGCATGTCGGCCTTTCGGTCTCAGGCGGCACGGCCGTAGAAGCCGACCCGCTCCTCGGGGCTGAACATCACGCCGGGCTTTTCATAGTAGGAAAACACCGCGATCATGCGCTCGCGCTCGCCTTCGACCGTGGTGACGCGATGCGCGGTGTTTTTGCCGCGGAAGACATTCAGCGTGCCGGGCTTCATGCGCAGGATCTTTGCATCGGGATCGCGCCCGTCCAGCAGCCTTGCGACGCCGTCATAGTTGGGATTGTCGTCCGACCGCAGATCGGTGCGGTATTCGAGGTCGCCGCCACATTCCGCTGCCTGCAGCAGCAGCGTCGTCGTGAATTCAGAACGATCGAAATGCCAGTTCAAAGCTTCGCCGGCGCGATAGGCCATGACATTGGTTCGCGCCAGCGGATCCTGCATGACATGCAGCCTGGTCTTGCCCATCGTGGCCGCCAGGAAGCGCAGCAGCGGTTCGTATTCGTAGATGGCGAGCACGACGCTGGCCGGAATCTGGTCGGCACAGACGGTGTGGCTGATGGTCTCCACCTTGCGCAGCGCCGGATGGTCGGGTGCAAGCTCGGGAATGTCAGGCTTGAAGTAGATGTTGTGCATCCGCTTGTGCACATGCGACCGCGCAGCCATCACCGGCTGGATTTCGCGCACGGCTTGTTCCGCCACGCCGGGGCGCAAAAACCCTTCCAGATTGAACATGCCGTCGGCTTCGAGCGCGGCGACGGATTGTTCGACAAGGCGCTGCCATTCGGCGCTGCCTTCGCGGTCGAGCGGATAGCGGTCGAGATCAAGGATGTCTTTCATCGTCATGGCTCCGAAGGTTTCGAGCCTATGAGACGGCAAAAAAATCTTTCTCTCAACGTCGAAAATAATTAGGATTGAGCAAGAAAAACTTATGGATCTGTTGTGGAACGGTTGCCGCCGCTGAATGCGATCAAGGCTTTTGAAGTTGCCGCCCGTGCCGGCAGCTTCACCTTGGCCGCTTCTGAACTCGGCGTGTCCTCTGCAGCGGTCAGCCAGCAGATACGCAATCTTGAGAACTGGTTCGGCAAGCAATTGTTCGTGCGCACCGGCAACCGCATCGCGCTCACCGACGCCGGCCACGCTATCTATCCGCAGACCGCGAAGGCTTTGGGAGACATCGCCGCTATAGGCCAGCGCATGCTGGAGGGCGGGATGCGGACGCGCCTGTCGTCAGCGTGCCGTTCTCGCTGGCCGAACTGTGGCTGGCGCCGAGGCTGGCCACGCTCCTCGATGCCTTCCCGCAGATGGCCATCGATGTCCGTGTCGAGGACGATCCGGTCGACCTGATGCGCCAGAACATCGACCTGCGCATCAGCTATGGCGATTATCATTATTCCGGGCTGAAACTTGTTCGTCTCGTCCATGATGATGTCCTGCCGGTCTGTGCGCCGGAATTCTGGCACCGGCACGGCAATGGCGATCCGAGTCTGGCGGATTTGCACGAGAGCCAGTTCATCCACACCAATTGGGGGCCGAACTATGCCTCGCACCCGACCTGGGCTGACTGGTTTGCGGCCTCCGGCGGCAGCCGCTCACCCGACCCGTCGCACGGGCGGCGCGTCGGCCTGTCCAGCCTTGCGATCGCCTCGGCAAGGCTCGGCCTGGGCATCGCGCTTGGCCAGCGGGTCATGGCGCGCGCCGATCTGGAGGCCGGTCGGCTGATTGCGCTCTCCTCCGTCTCCGTGCGCCTCGGGCATCCCTACTGTGCATTCATGCCGCCGGCCAAGGCCGATCGCGCCGATGTTGCCGGTCTGGTGGAACTGCTCAGTCGAGCGACCCCCGCGACCTGTGGGATGGTCGGGGCGCCGCGCTGAAGCCGGGGCCTGACGGGGGTGTTCAGGTGGCCGGCTTTTCCGGTATCGGCGATACAGGCGCTCCGGGTCCGATCTTCTGCAGATTGCCCGTGATCACCTGGTCGCCCTCGGCGACGCCGCTGAGGATGGCGACCTGACCGCCGCTCGTCGGTCCGAGCGAAACCAGCCGCTGGTCGACCGTGTTGTCCTTGCCGACGACATAGAGATATTTGCCGAGCTGGCTCGAGCCCAGCGCCGTCTGCGGCACCATCAGCGCGTCGGCCTGCTCTCTCACATGCAGCCGGACACGAACATATTGGCCGGGCAGCAGCGTGAACTTGCCGTTACCGATCGTTGCGCGCGCCGTGATCGTGCCGGTCGAGCGGTCGACCGAATTGTCGATGAAGGTAAGCTCGCCCTTCTGGCTGGCCTCGGTCTGGCCGGGGAGCAGCACCTCCACTTCGATCGGGCCGTTCGCGCGGGCTTGCTCGATCTCGGCCAGATCCGTTTCGCTCGGGTTGAAGGTGACGTAGATCGGATCGAGTTGCACCAGCGTGTTGAGCACGGTGCCGGCAACGCTGACCAGCGTTCCGACCGAAGCCTGGTTGCGGCCGAGACGCCCGCCAAACGGCGCCCGGATTTCAGCGTAGCTCAGATTGAGCTCTGCCGTGCGGACCGCCGCTTGGTTGACCGCCAGCGACGCCTGTGCCTCGCGCAAGGTGCTGGTGCGCTGGTCGAAGCCGTCCTTGGCGAGGTAGCCGCTCTTGGCGAGCTCGGTGCCGCGACCGAGGTTGGAGCGGGCATAGTCGAGCGTCGCCGTATCGCGCTGCACTTGCGCCTTGGCCTGGTCGAGAGCCGCCTGGAAGTCGTCAGGCGAGATTTTGTAGAGAAGGTCGCCTTGCCGGACGTCGACGCCGTCGGCTGCGGTCTGCTCCTGCAGATAGCCCGGAATCCTGGCCTGCAAGGTGATGCTGCGGATCGGTTCCGTCCGCGCGGCATAGTCCAGGTAGATCGGGATCGTCTTCTTGACGACACTAACCACCGGCACCGGCATGACGAATGCCGCCGGAGCAGGCGTCGCCGCGGCCGTGCCGGCATTGAGGCTGAGGTTGCCCATGTCGAGCAGGTGGACGCTGGCCACCGAGATCGCTCCCAGCGCGACGGCCGTTCCCAACGCGATTTTCCATTTACGCATGATCAGTCTCCAATCTTATTCGGCCGCTTCCGCCAGGGGGCGCAAGGCGGGCTCAGTCGTTGGTTCATTGTCTTGAGAGGCGGGCTCGTCATTGCCGCGGCGTTCGCGCAGCTGTTCGATGACCGCGTAGAACACCGGCACGAACACCAGCGACAGGATGGTCGCCGCGACCATGCCGCCGAACACGGTGGTGCCGATCGACTGCCGGCTTGCCGCACCGGCGCCGGTCGCAAACATCAGCGGCAGCACGCCGAGGATGAAGGCGAAGGCCGTCATCAGGATCGGCCGCAGCCTGAGCCGTGCCGCCTCCATCGCCGCGTCGACGATGCTGAGGCCTTCTTCGCGCCGTCGCCTTGCGAACTCGACGATCAGGATCGCGTTCTTGGCCGCCAGGCCGATCAGCATGACGAAGCCTATCTGCGAGTAGACGTCGATCTGCATGCCACGCAGCAACAGGGCCACGAAGGCGCCGAACAGGGCCAGTGGCACCGCCAACAGCACCATGAACGGCATCGCCCAGCTCTCATACTGCATCGCCAGGATCAGGAAGACGAAGACGATGGCGAGGCCGAAGACGACGGACGCGATCGATCCTGCCTTGAGCTCCTGGAAGGTGATGCCGGTCCATTCGAAACCGAAATCCCTTGGCAGCGCAATGGCGGCGGCCCGTTCCATCGCGGCAACCGCCTGGCCCGAGGAAAAGCCGGGTGCGGCACCGCCATTGATCGAGGCCGAGGCATTGTTGTTGTAATGCGGCACGGTCTCCGGGCCGACGAAGGGCACGAGTTTGCCTAGCGTCGAGAGCGGCACCATGCCGCCGGAGGCATTGCGCACATAGAGCCGCGAAATGTCGGCGGCACCCGCACGTGCATCCTTGTCGGCCTGGATGGTCACCCGGAAGGTGCGGCCGAACAGGTTGAAGTCGTTGACGTAGAGCGAGCCGAGATAGATCTGCAGCGTGTTGAAGACATCGGGCAGATTGAGGCCGAGCAGCTTGGCCTTGCTGCGGTCGAGGTCGTAGTTGAACTGCGGCGTCGAGGTCGAGAATGGCGAGAACAGCTGCTGCGGGTTGATTTCCGGCTGCTTGCGCGCCTCGGCGATCACGGCTTGGGTCGCATCGTTGAGGGCTGAACTGCCGCGGCCGGTCAGATCCTCGACGACGAATTCGAAGCCGCCTGTGGTGCCGATACCCGGGATAGAAGGCGGATCGAAGCTCAGCGCGAAGGCTTCTGGAATCTGCATCAGCTTGCCGCGCACATCGGCGACGAGCTTCGATGCGCTCTGGTCGGGGCCGCGCTCCTCCCACGGCTTCAGGATGGCGAATTCAACCGCCGAATTCGACTGCGCCGCACTGGTCAGGAAATTCAGGCCGCTGATCGAGCCGACAATCTCGACGCCGGGCGTCGCCTGCAGGATGTCACGCGCCTTCTGCGCCACCGCGTCGGTGCGTTCCAGCGACGCGCCGTCGGGCAACTGGATGACGACGAAGAAATAGCCCTGGTCCTCGACCGGAAGGAAGGTCGAGGGCAGGCGCTGCCAGACGAAGTAGGTGGCGACCAGGCCGGCCGCGAACAGGCCGAGCATGATCCAGCGCAAGCGGATGAGAATGCGTACGCCATTGGCGTAGGCGTGCGATAGCCTGTCGAAGCCGGTGTTGAACCAGCGGAACGGGGCGAACTGCGTCTCGCCGCGATGCCGCAGGAAGGCCGCGCTGAGCGCGGGACTGAGCGTCAGCGAGTTGAAGGCCGAGATGCCGACGGAAATCGCCACCGTCAGCGCGAACTGGTTGTAGAGCTTGCCGGAGACGCCGGGAATGAAGGCGACCGGCACGAACACCGCCATCAGCACCGCGGTGGTGGCGATGATCGGTCCGGTGACCTCGCGCATGGCGGCCTTGGTCGCTGCAAGCGGCTTGAGCCCGGCCTCCAGCTGTCGTTCGACATTTTCAACCACGACGATGGCATCGTCGACGACCAGGCCGATCGCCAGCACCATGCCGAGCAGGGAGAGCATGTTGAGCGAGAAGCCGAGCATCTCCATGACGACCAGCGTCGCCACCAGCGACACCGGAATGGCGATGGTCGGGATGATCGTCGTGCGCCAGCTTTGCAGGAAGAGGAACACCACGGCGACGACCAGCACCAGCGCTTCGCCGAGCGTGATCAGCACGTCATGCATCGACGCCGAGACGAAGCGGGTGGTGTCGTAATGCATCGCATAGGACACGCCCTTCGGGAAGCGGCCCGACAGCTCCTGCATCTTGTCCTTGACGCGCTGCTGCAGATCGAGCGCGTTGGAGCCGGGCATCTGGTAGACGGCGAGCACCACGGTCGGGTCCTTGCCGAAGAAGGCCGACGACGAATATTGCAGTGCGCCGAGCTCGATGCGGGCGACGTCGCGCAGCCTGACCAGCGAGCCGGTGTCGGTGTTGGCGCGCACGACGATGTCGCCGAATTCCTTTGGATCGCTCAACCGGCCGACGGCGTTGACCTGCATCTCGAAGGCGGTGCCGGCGGGTGCCGGCGATTGGCCGATCTTGCCGGCCGCCACCTGGACATTCTGCTCGGCGATGGCGTTCTGCACATCGACCGCGGTGATGCCGAGATTGGCGAGCTTGTCGGGATCGAGCCAGACGCGCATCGAATAGCGCCGCTCGCCGAAGATCTGCACATCGCCGACGCCGGGCAGGCGCTTCAGCGGATCGACCACCTGCAGATAGGCAAGGTTGCTCAGCGCCACCGGATCGACCGAACTGTCGGGCGAAGTCAGGTTGACGATGAGGACGAAGTTCGGGTTCTGCTTCTTGATCGTCACGCCGCCCTGGTTGACGATCGCCGGCAGCGACGAGGCGGCCTGCGAGACGCGGTTCTGCACGTCGACGGCGGCGGTGCTCAGCGAATAGCCGACATCGAAGGTGATGGTGATGGTCGAGGAGCCGTCATTGGAGCTCGTCGACGACATGTAGGTCATCCCTTGCACGCCGTTGATCTGCTGCTCCAGCGGCGTCGTCACCGTATCGGCCACCACTTGCGCGCTGGCGCCTGGATAGTGGGCGCTGACCACGACCTGCGGCGGCGTGATGTCGGGAAACTGCGAGACGGGCAGCAGGAAATAACAAATCGACCCGGCGAGCACCATGATGATGGCGATCGCCGAGGCGAAGATCGGACGGTGGATGAAAAAGTTTACCACGAGACGCAAGCCTCCCCGGCTGCTCTTGCCCGCCCGAAGGCGCTGGCGACGCTGGACAGTCTTTGACCGCGCTTGTCACCGAGGTCGTCCCGCGAATGCAGCAACGGCACCTCGTTGCGCTGCGCATCGGCAAGCGAGCGCAGCATCGTCTCGAAGGCGCGCGGGTCGACGCCATCGGCTCTCATGACCAGCCGGATCATCGGATCCCGGACGGCTTCATCTATGGTAAGATCGCGGCGCTGTGGCATTGGCCGGCTCCTTGTCTGTCGATTCGCAGCACGTGCTCGCGAACCGTTTTCATCTTTTCACCGGCCGAGGCCGCATGATTGGCAGTTTCTTGTCCCTCTCGTCGGCAGGGCCAGTTCACGGCCTTGTTATTGACGGTGGACGATATAGGTGTTACCAGTAAGTAACATTCTGGAAGTTACAGACCGGTAACACCCTAGTCAAGAGGTGGCCGAGGGTTTTTTGGAAACGAAAGGAGATCATGATGGCAGACGGCATCGTGGAGCGCTCTCGTCCCCGGGATCGGATCCTGGAGACGGCACGCGACATGTTCCACAAGCATGGCATCAAGGGTGTCGGCGTCGACGCCATCACCGAAGCTGCCGGCACGAACAAGATGACGCTCTATCGTCACTTCGAATCCAAGGACGAACTGATCGTCGAATGCCTGCGCGCCAATGCGGCCAAGGCGGGCGCTATGTGGGATGCGTTCGAGGCCGAATTTCCTGGTGACAAGCTTGCCCAGCTGCATGCCTGGGTTCGCAAGGCGGCTGCCATGCTCAATGCGGATGGGCGCGGCTGCGACATGGCCAACGCCGCCGCTGAGCTGACCGAGCCGGACCATCCGGCCAGGCTGGTGATCAAGGAGCTCAAGGAAGCCCAGCGCGAGCGCCTTGTGACGCTATGTCGGGATGCGGGCATCGGCCAGGCTGAACTGCTCGCCGATACGCTGTCGCTTCTGCTCGAGGGCGCGCGGGTTAGCGTGCAGACCGTGGGGTCGGAAGGTCCGAGCACGCAGTTCGTGCGCATGGCTGAAGGATTGATCGTTTCTTTCAGGGGCGCCGCCGCCGGTTGAGGTGACCTGTCGCCTGTCCATGTGCGCCATTCATCGCGTGATGACTGGGCGCGCTTTGGTGTCGCTGTGCTGCCATCCCTGTCGGCCAAACGAAAAAAGCCCGCTGCCGGGAGGAGGTGGCAGCGGGCTCGATTTTCGAATGTGGCGCGGGAGGAGGTGCACCCCATTCAGCGTCGGCATCGCATCTGGGAGGAGTAGATGGCCGACAACCAGAACCTACGAGTTGCCCAACGATTCGGCAACAAAGAAACTTGCATAGCTGCTGTGCAGATTTGCCGTGCCAATTATCGTACAAATCCGGAAACCCGGTTTAGCCAAGCCATTTCGCATTACTGCCCCGGGACGTTTTCCCTGAAGATCAAGCGCGGTTCGATGAACTTGCGCGTCAGATAGGGTGCCGAGGAGGCGATCGAGCCGAGCAGGCGGATGACCGACTGCTCCGCGATCAGCCGTGCATTCTGGTCGATGACGATATCGAGCAGGTCGTCGACGAGATGACCGCGCGTGTCCTTGGTCAGATCGTGGCAGATGAACACCGGCTTGCGGTTCGGCCTGGCCTCGCGGATCGCCTTTGCAACGCCCGAATGTCCAGCTCCGACGCAATAGATGCCAAGCAGTTCCGGCTCGTCGTGCAGCGCCTTCATGGTCTCGGTGTAGCTGGCATCGGGCTCGTCGTTGACCTCAACGGCGCTGCTGACGGTCAGATTGGGAAACTCCTCACTGAGCACCGAGCGGAAACCCATCTCGCGTTCCTCGTGGCCACGATAGGAACGTGAGCCGACGACCATCGCCAGATGGCCGGTGCGGCCGCCAAGGAAGCGTCCCATCAGCAGCGCCGCCGTTCGTCCCGCCACCCGGTTGTCGATGCCGACATAGGCCGCGCGCGGTGCCGCCGGAACATCGGACACCAGCGTCACCAGACGCATCCCGGCATCGACGATGTCGCGCAGGATGTTGCGCGTACGCGGATGATCGACGGCGATCACGCCGACGCCATTGGCCCTGAGCGACAGGTTTTCGACAGCGCTCTGCAGCGCGTTCGGCGAGATACCGGCGAGGTTGTGGATCCGGCACGAGGCGACAAGCGGCAGGCGCGCGGCGTAGTCCTCGATATGCCCGGCGAGATCGCGCATGAAGGCATTGCTGCCGATCGGCAGCAGGAATTCAAGGTGGGCGGGCCGCGAGGGTAGCGTTACCTGATCGGCGACCGGCAGATAGCCGAGCTGCTTGGCCGCCTCCATGACGCGCTGGCGGTTGGCCGCACTCGCACCCGGCCGGTTATTGAGCACCCGGTCGACCGTTGCGGTCGATAGCCCGCAGCTACGAGCGATATCGGAGACAGTGGCTTTCATGCCGTAACCCACAGCCCGCAGTTGCGTGCGGTATCCGAAACTGTGGCTTTCATGCTGCAATCCTGTTCGCCATGCGATGGCGCGTCAGACAAGCGATGCGATCTGAGGTGACGGGTGATTGCCGCCCATCACCATTCTCAGTGCGATGGCTTGCCATCGGCGATGGCATCGCGGATCTCCTTGTCCGACATGCCGGTGATGATCCGTTCGACCTCCGCCACGCTGGTCTTCTTGGGGTCTATGTCGTCGGCGACCACCTTGCCGCGGCGCATGACGACGATGCGGTCGACCACCTGGAAGACATGGTGGATGTTGTGGGCGATGAAAATGCAGGAATGGCCGGAATCGCGGGCGCTGCGCACGAAGCTCAGCACACCCTGTGTTTCGGCGACGCCGAGATTGTTGGTCGGCTCGTCGAGAATGATCAGGTCGCTGTCGAAATGCATGGCGCGCGCGATCGCCACCGCCTGGCGCTCGCCGCCGGAGAGCGAGCCGATCGGCGTCGTCGGCGGGATGTTCTTCGAGATGCCGACCTGCTTGAGCAAGTCGCGAGCAACCGTGTTCATCGCATCCTGGTCCATCCGGTTGAGGAAGCGCGGCGGCTTGATCGGCTCGCGCCCGAGGAACAGATTGCGGGCGATCGACAGTTGCGTCACCAGCGCCGAGTCCTGGTAGATCGTCTCGATGCCGTGGGCGATGGCGTCGCTGGTGCTGCGCAGGCTCACCTTCTTGCCGCGGATGAAGATATCGCCGCTGGTCAGCGGAACGGCACCCGAGAGCACCTTGATCAGCGTCGACTTGCCGGCGCCGTTGTCGCCGAGCAAGCCGACGATCTCCCGTTCATTGACATGGAAATTGGCATCCTCCAGCGCCTGCACGCGGCCATAGGACTTGCGGATGCTCGTCATGCGGATCAGTGGCTCGGCCATGGTTCAAGTCCCCGCCTGGTGCCGGCGTTCCAGCCATGAATGCAGCGCCATCATGCCGAGGATGATGGCGCCGATGAAGATGTTGTAGGCAAGACCGGGCACGCCGATCAGCACGATGCCGTTGCGCATCACGCGCAGGATCAGGATGCCGAGCACGGTGCCGATGATCGTGCCGCGCCCGCCGGTCAGCGCGGTACCGCCGATCACCACCATGGCGATGACTTCCAACTCATAGCCGGTACCGCTGTTGGGGTTGGCGGCGGAAGTGCGCAGCGAAGAGATGACGCCGGCAAGCGAGGCCATGACCGACGACAGCACGAACAGGCCGATCTTGACGCCGCTGACATTGACGCCGCGCGCCCTTGCAGCACTCGGGTTGCCGCCGGCCGCCTGGATCCAGTTGCCGGTGCGGCTTTGCGTCAGCACATAGCCGAGCCCGATCGCCGCGGCGATGAACCAGAACAGCGACATGTAGATGCGGAACGGGCCGATGAAGAAATCGCCGACCAGCACTTCCGCCAGCCAGCTGCCTTCCGCGGTCCAGGTGCGCTGCGGAAAACCATCGGTGACGAAAAGAGCGGTGCCGCGCACCACCAGCAGCATGCCGAGCGTCACCAGGAAGGACGGGATCTTGAGCTGCGTCACGAACCAGCCATTGACCAGCCCGATGAAGGCGGCGACCAGCAGCGCGGCGACAAAGCCGACCTCGAGCGAGGTCAGGCCGCTGTTGAACAGGGTCCACATCAAGACCGGCGAGAAGCCGAATAGGGAACCGACCGAGAGGTCGAACTCGCCCGATGTCATCAACAGCGTCATCGCCAGCGCGATCAGGCCGAGCTCGACCGTGAAGGCCAGCGTGTTGGAGATGTTCTGCGGCGACAGGAAGTCGTGGTTGAAACTCCAGAAAACGGCGATCTCGACGACGAGCAGCACGAAAGGGCCGAATTCCGGCCGTGCGATCAGGCGTTGGACGAGCGAATGATTTTCCACAGGCAATCCGCGACATGAGTGGAAGGCTGAGCGTTGCACATCGCGTGCGAAGGGCTCGGCGAAATGGAGAGCCAGTCGCGACCGTTGGGCGGCCGCGACTGCTAGGATTGGATGTTACTTGCCGGACAGGATGTCATCGTAGATTTGCGCGGTGTCTTTTTCGTAGAGCGCGCCGGTGATGACGTTGAAGCCCGGAGGAATGCCGCCGGCGGCCATATTGGCCAGCGAAAGCGCGACATAGCTGGTCGCCTGCGGGTCCTGCCACTGGCCGGCATTGACATAGCCGTTCAGCACTTCCTGGGTGGTGTCGAGCGAATTGCCCCAGCCGACGACCGGGATTTCGCCCGGCTTGATGCCGACCTGGTCGAACACCCGCTTGATCGAGCCGGTGACGAGATCGCCCAGGCCGATGATCGCCTTGACCTTGGCCTTGTTGGCCGTGAGGTAGTCGACCATGCGGTTGATCACTTCAGCCTGATCAAGCGTGGCTTCCGTGATTTCATAGGTGATACCGAGCGGCTCGAAGACGCTCTTGATGCCTTCTTCTTCCTGCACGCCATAGGTGGCGCCGGGGATTTCGACCGGCATCCAGACGAAGTCGCCTTTCTTCACCAGGCCTTTGTCGACCAGATACTGCGCCCAATGCTTGCCGAAGGTGACATTGTCGCCGCCGACATAGGCGTTGAAGTCGGCCTTCGGATCAGGCGTGTTGAAATTGATGATCGGCACTTTCGCCGCACGCGCTTCCTTGACGATCTCGATCAGGCTGCCCGGATCGGGGCTCGTCGTGACGATACCATCGGCCTTGGCGGAGAGGGCGGCGCGAACCGCTTCCTGCTGCGAGGCGACATCGCCATTGTGGAACGAGGTGTTGACCGTGTTGCCGGTGTCCTTGGCCCATTGCTTGGCGCCGGCCAGGAAGTAGGTCCAGACCGGATCGGCCGGACCGCCGTGCGAAATCCAGTAGAACGTCTTGGCCTGTGCCGCTGCTGGTACCACCATCAGCGCCACCAACAGGCCGTATAGAACGAGTCTTAGCCGTGTCAGCATTTGATTTCCTCCCGTTTGTAGATCGTCAGTTCAAAATCCGTCCCTTGTTCCGCGTCTTTTTGCCAGCGCCGGTTGAATGCGTCAGAGCATCCCCTTTTTCGACGGATGGCAAGCCTCCATCTGCCAAGCCTCCATCTGCAGGTGTAGTGGGCGTCTGACGGGGCGTCATCAGCGGTCCCATCAGATTGCATCAGCTGAGGTGATTTTCCGACTGTCGGATAATTGGCGTGATTGTTTAGGGTCGCGCGAACGCGGCCTGCGCCGACAAGGGTCACGCCGGCGACCATCCTGCGCCCACGGGACCAGGTCCGCAGCGCTTGGCAGGGCGTCGACGACACCAGTTGCTAGATCAGATCGGCTCTGGCCAGCTCCCGCATCAGATGGCTGGCGCCATAGGTCCAGTGCGGACAGTCGGGCGAGAGCCGCACCCGGTTGACCAGCGCACCGAATTTCTCCGACGAGATGGTGACGATGTCGCCGACCTTGTGGGTAAATCCCTTGCCCTTCTCGCCGCGGTCCTTGGACGGAACGAACATGGTGCCGAGATAGAGCGCCAGCCCGTCCGGATACTGGTGGTGCGGCCCCATGGCCGCGGCGACCAGTTCCTCCGGCGAGCGGCTGATCTCGGCCATCGAGCTTGCGCCCTCCAGCGAGAACCCGTCCTCGCCCTCGACTTTCAGGTGCACGACGGCGCGCTTGACGTCATCGATGGAGAATTTGTCGTCGAACAGGCGGATGAAGGGGCCGAGTGAGGCCGAGGCATTGTTGTCCTTGGCCTTGCCGAGCAGCAGCGCCGAACGCCCTTCGACGTCGCGCAGATTGACGTCGTTGCCGATGGTGGCGCCGGCGATCAGGCCGCTGGAGGCGGCGATCATGGCGATCTCGGGTTCCGGATTGTTCCAGGTCGACACCGGGTGCAGCCCGACATCGGCGCCGAAGCCCACCGAGGCCATCGGCTGGCACTTGGTGAAGATCTCGGCATCGGGGCCGATGCCCACTTCCAGATATTGCGACCAGGCGCCGCGCGAAATCAGCTTGGCCTTGATCTCCATCGCTTCGGGCGAACCGGGCTTCAGCTTCGACAGGTCGTGGCCGATCAGTCCGGCAATGTCGGCGCGGATGGCATCGGCTTTTTCAGCCGAACCACGCGCCTGTTCCTCGATCACCCGTTCCAGCAGGCTGACGACGAAGGTGACGCCCGATGCCTTGACCGCCTGCAGGTCGACCGGGGAGAGCAGGTAGGGTTTTGCTGGATCGCGCCCGGTTTCAAAACTGTTGGCGGCGATGTCATCGAGCGATCCGATCGGTCTGCCTTCGGCCGAGCGGACATGCCCAGCCGGGTCGGCCATCTCGCAAAGGTCGCGCATGGTTGGTGCCGCACGCGAGGTGATGTCGAAGACCGTGCCATCGCGCACCGCGACGACCAGCGGGTATGCGGCATCGCTGCTTCTGGCGCGTCCGACAAAAAGGCCCTCTGTGGGCAGGTGGGTCGGGTTCGTCATAGCGCTCTGTCCTCTGCGTGATCGACAATGTGGCGAAGTGATCGTCAATGTGGGTTGGCCGGATCGGCGCGGCACTTTCACCGGATTCCCGTCAAAGGTCTATCCCGTCGCGGGCGATCGGAACTCTGGTCTCCGATCGTCTCGGCGGCAGTCCACAGACGAAAGCCAGGGCGCTCTTTCAAAATTGTGAAATTCTGACTAGGATTTTCACCAATCGCAGCGCATTCAGGTGACTTTTGGCGACAGCATTCTCCGATCCGATCTGGCGCAAGCCACAGACAGCTTCCACGTTTCAATCGCTTCCCAATGGCGAACGTGTCGATCTCGCCATCGTTGGCGGTGGCATCATGGGCTTGTCGACCGCCTTGCATGCCGCCCGGCTTGGCCTGTCGGTGCAGGTGCTGGACGCCGGCGAGATCGGCCAGGGCGCATCAGGTTTGAATGGCGGTCAGGTCATTCCCGGCCTGAAATACGATCCGGAATGGCTGCTGGAGCATTTTGGCCCGGAGCGCGGCGAGGCGCTCGTCAATTTCGCGGCGTCGACCGCCGATGCGGTGTTCGAGCTGATCCGCGACGAGAAACTGGCGGTGCCGTTCGTCCGCAATGGCTGGATCCAGGCGGCGCACACGGAGGCCGCGCTGAAGGCGGCGGCGAACCGCGACCGGCAATGGCACGCGCGTGGTGCCGACGTCCGGTTGCTCGATGCAGCGGAGATCGCGGCCAAGACCGGTGCACAGGGCTATCTCGGCGGCTGGCTCGACCGCCGCGCCGGTGTCATCGATCCGCTTGCCTACACGTTGGAATTTGCCCGGGTCGCGACCGCGGCTGGAGTGAGGATAGCCGGACACCAGAAGGTGGTTCGGCTAGACAACAGCGCCGGCGTTTGGCGTGTTTCAACTGAAAACGGGGTGCAATTGCAGGCAAAGGCGGTCGTGCTGGCGACAAACGCCTATACGGACGGTCTGATCCCCGGTCTCGCTCAGACGATCGTGCCGCTGCATTCCTTTCAGATCGCCACAGCGCCGCTGTCGCCCGATCTGGCGGCCACGATCCTGCCGGAAGGGCAGGCGGTGTCGGACTCCAGGCGCATCCTCGTCTACTACCGCAAGAGCGCCGACGGCCGGCTGGTGCTTGGCGGCCGGGGTCGCATGGCGTTGCCGACGAGCGCCAGCGACTGGGCGCATCTCGAGCGGGCGCTGCGGCGGCTCTATCCCATGCTGTCCGGCGTCGCCATCGAGAAGCACTGGTTCGGCCGGGTGGCGATGACCCCGGACCACCTGCCGCACATCCACGAGCCGGAGAAAGGCCTGCTCGCCGTGGTCGGCTGCCAGGGTCGTGGTGTCGGCCTGATGACCGCGCTTGGCGAGCGCATCGCCGGCTACCTCCAAAGTGGCGACGCCAGGCAATTGCCTTTCCCGGTCTCGCCGATCCGGCCGATCCCGTTTCACGCCTTCCGCCAGGTCGGCGTCGCCGCGACCATCGCCTGGTACCGGCTGCTCGATGCGTTGGAGCGCTGACCCGGGCGCTTCATCTCCTTGGGGTTCTGTTAGGGGATTCTACTTGACAGTTTCATGAATATGAAAAACTCTAAGCTAATTTCAAATTCCGATAGGCAGGTCGATGTCGACCCTAGTTGCAACATCAGCGCCAGAGGCCCGGTCTTCTCAGGGCTTCCGGTTCGCCATGTTGCTGCCGGGCGCTCTTGTCACCTTCCTGCTGATCCTGTTTTCCCTCGGCCTCGTGCTTTTCCTCGCCTTCCGCGGCAATGACGGCTCGCTGCTCGGCTCCGGCTTCACCGTGGCGAATTTTGTCACCGTGGGGTCCGATCCGCTGTACTGGACGGTGACGCTGCGCTCGCTGATCATTGCCGCTCTGGTCACGCTGGCGACGGTCATCACCGCCTATCCCGTCGCCTACTACCTCGCTTTCCACGCCGGCCGGCGGCGTGGCCTGCTGCTGTTCCTGGTGACGCTGCCGTTCTGGACCAGTTATCTCCTGCGCGTCTTCGCCTGGAAGATCGTGCTCGCCTACAATGGCGTTTTGAACTCGGCGCTGATCGAAAGCGGGATCTGGTCCGAGCCGACATTGGCCTTTCTCAACACGCCGGCCGCCGTCGTCGTCACGTTGGCGCACGCCTATGCGCCTTTCGCCATCCTGCCGATCTACGTGGCGCTGGACACCATCCCGAAATCGCTGATCGAGGCCGCTTCCGATCTCGGCGCGCGGCCCTTCACCTCCTTCCGCCGGGTCGTGCTGCCCAATTCGATGCCGGGCGTGCTGGCGGCAGCCCTTGTCGTCTTCGTGCCGACGGTCGGTGACTATGTCACGCCGGCGCTCGTCGGCGGCCCGGCCAGCACCATGATCGGCACGCTGATCCAGGCGCAATTCGGCAAGGCCAATGACTGGCCGTTCGGCGCCGCACTCTCCGTCGCCGTCATGCTGGTCATCCTTGCCGTGGTGCTGGTCGCGCGTTTCGCCGACCGCAGATTTGGCAGCCGCACATGAGCACTGCACGCGCGCAGGGAGGCGGCCGCTGGCTCGGCGTCTACGTCGTCGCCTATCTGGTCTTTCTCTATCTGCCAGTGCTGCTGATCCCGCTGTTTTCCTTCAACAACTCGATCCAGGCAGCGTTTCCGCTGCAAGGCTTCACCTTGCAATGGTACGCGACACTGTTCGGCAATTCGGCGCTGACGGGTGCACTCTTGAACAGCCTCGTCATCGGCGCCATTGCCGCCACGGGCGCGACGCTGTGCGGCATCACCGTATCCTACATGGACCTCTACGGCCGCTCGCCGCTGGCCGCCACCATCAGCGCCATCGCAAGGCTGCCGATCCTGATCCCGGGCGTCATCGTCGGCATATCGCTGCTGATCCTCATCAACCTCATTGGTCTGGGGCCATCGCGCATTGCCATCGTTCTCGGCCACATATTGGTCGCGCTGCCGACGACCGTGGTGATCATGCGCAGCCGCTTCGCCGCCATCCCGAAAACCATTCGCGAGGCGGCGCTCGATCTCGGCGCCTCCGACTGGACGACGTTCCGGCGGGTCATGCTGCCGCTCAGCCTGCCGGCCATCATTTCGGCCTTCATGCTGGCCTTCCTGATCTCCTTCGACGAATTCATCGTTGTCTTCTTCCTCGCCGGCACCGAGCCGACGCTGCCGCTCTACATCTGGAGCCAGCTGCGTTTTCCAAAGTCGCTGCCGACGGTGATGGCGCTGGGCACGTCGATCCTGGCTGTGTCCTTCGTCATCGCTGCAGCAGCTGAAATCCTACGCCATCGCGGCCTGTCCGCCACGGCGCCAAAGCCCGCGGATCCATCACAACCAAAACAAACCAAGAGAGGAGAACTGCAATGGCATTCGACCTGAAATCGATCTCTGCAAAGACTGTTTGCGCTGGATTGACGGCGTTCGCGCTGGCGCTGTCGTCGACCGTCGCTTTCGCCGGCGACAAGCTGCAATATTTCACCTGGTCGGGCTACGAACTGCCCGATTTCAACAAGAGCTTCCTCGCCGCGCATCCCGATGGCGTCGAGGCCTCCATCTTCGGTGACGACGACGATGCCTTCACCAAGGTCAAGGCCGGCTTCCGCCCCGACATCGCGCATCCCTGCTATGACAAGGTGGCGCGCTGGAACAAGGAAGGCCTGCTGCAGCCGATCGACACCAAGCGCATCAAGAACTGGGATTCGATCTTCCCGGTGTTCAAGAACCTGCCCGACCTGCAGGCCGGCGACGGCAAGGTCTGGATGGTGCCATGGGACTGGGGCAACACCTCGATCCTCTACCGCACCGATCTGGTGAAGAACCCGGAAGCGAGCTGGAACCTTCTGTGGGACAAGCAGTATGCCGGCCGCATGGCGACGATCGACGCCGTGCACGACACGCCGGTCGTTGCCGCACTGCTGGCCGGCGTCGATCCGTTCGACATGACACCGGAGCAAATGGACAAGGTGGCCGAGAAGCTGCGCGAGCAGCGCCCGCTGCTCTCCAACTACACCACCGACATGACCTCCGTCGAACAGGCGTTGGCCAGCGGCCAATTGGTCGCCGCCATGACCTGGAACGCGTCGGCCACGTCGCTGAAGAAGCAGGGCGTGCCGGTCGAGTTCATGAAGCCGAAGGAGGGCATGCTGACCTGGGCCTGCGGCTTCGTCATGCTCAAGGACGCCAAGAATGTCGACCTCGCCTATGACTTCATCAACAGCCGGCTGGATGCCGACTCCGGCAAATACCTGATCCAGGCCTATGGTTACGGCAGCTCGCTGAGCTCCGCCTTCGCCACCGTGCCGAAGGCGGAATTGGAGAAATTGCAGCTGCCATCCGATCCCGAGGTGTTGCTGAAGACCACCATCTTCACCGGGCCGATGAAACAGAATGACGACCTCGCCAAGATGTTTGAAAAGGTCAAGGCAGGCGGGTGAGTTTCAGTTGTATTGGACGACTATTGTTGAAGTTTGCGCCGCCCCTCACCTGCCTGCCGGCATCCTCTCCCCGTATAGTGACGGGGAGAGGGACGCTCTCATCGCCGGTTTCGCCAGTCGCTGACGTCCCAAGAAGGGCACCGAGGTTGCGGCCAGCCACTTCTCCCCGTCACTATACGGGGAGAAGTGCCCGGCAGGGCGATGAGGGGCAGCACTGACGCCCGATAGCTATCCAACCCTGAAGCCGGCCTTGGTCGCCACCGGCCCTAAGCACTGCAATAAGGACTAACAAATGGACATGCTGGACGAACCGGCTGAGAAGCCGAAGGACGATGCCGATGTGCGGGTCGGCCGGCGCGTGCGGGCGCTGCGGCTGGAGCGCAATCTGTCGCTGGCCGATCTTGCGGCAAAAGCTGGTGTGTCGATCGGGGCGCTCAGCCAGATCGAGCGCGGCATGTCCTCGCTGCGCGTCAAGGTGATCTGGCCGCTCGCCGCCGCCCTCGACATCGAGCCGTCGGCGCTGATCGCCGACGGCAACGATGCGGCCAACGATCTCTATTGCGTGCGCGCCGACAAGCGGCGGCAGATCCCGGTGAAGTCGGAAGGCATTGCCAAGGCGCTGCTGTCACCCCCGGGCGCGACGCTGACCGGCATGCTGGTGACGGTGGAAGCCAGCGGCGGCACGGCCGAGGCCTATGCCCATGCCGGCCATGAATTCGGCTTCGTGCTGGCCGGCGAGGTCGAACTGGTGGTGGATTCGACAAATTACGTGCTGAAGGCCGGCGACAGTTTTGCGTTCAAGAGCACGCTTTTGCATGCCTTCCGCAATCCGGGCGCCGAGCGTTGCCAGATCCTCTGGGTCAACACCACGAAGCCGTCCGAGGTTCGCGATGGCGCCTGATCCACTTGTGCGGCTGCAGGCGGTCTCGAAGATTTTTCCTGGCGGCATCGTCGGGCTCGACGCCGTCGACCTCGACATTATCAGCGGCGAGTTTGTTACGCTGCTCGGGCCGTCGGGTTGCGGCAAGACCACCAGCCTGCGCGTCATCGCCGGTTTCGAAAGCCCGTCGAGCGGCAAGGTGTTGCTCGATGGTCGCGATATCACGGCCCTTCGGCCGTTCGACCGGCCGGTCAACACCGTGTTCCAGGACTATGCGCTGTTCCCGCACATGAATGTCGCCGAAAATGTCGGCTTCGGTCTGTCGCTGCGCAAACTGTCTGGATCTGAGCAGGCAAAGCGCACCGGCGAAGCCCTCGACATGGTCGGTCTCGCCGACAAGCTTGGCGCCCGCGTCTCCGAACTGTCGGGCGGCCAGCGCCAGCGCGTCGCGCTGGCGCGTGCCATCGTCTGCGAACCACGCGTGCTGCTGCTCGACGAGCCGCTGTCGGCGCTCGATGCGCATCTGCGCGAACAGATGCAGGTTGAACTGAAGCGGCTGCAGTCGCGGCTCGGCACCACCTTCGTCATGGTCACCCACGACCAGACCGAAGCGCTGTCGATTTCCGACCGCATCGTCGTCATGAACAAGGGCCGCATCGAGCAGATCGCGCCGCCGGCCACCCTTTACGACCGGCCCGCCACGAAGTTTGTGGCGAGCTTCATCGGCACCATGAATCTCCTGCAATCGCGCTTCGTCGGCCGAGACGGCGATCGCCTGCGCTTCGCCGCCGGCGCCCTGCCGCTGGAGGCTATTTCTGAAACTAGCGAGGCACCTGCCGAGGGCGCCACCCGCACCATCGGCGTGCGTCCGGAGGATTTGCTGGCGATGACCGAGGCCGCGCCCGGCACCGCACCGGCGCGCGTCAACAGCGTCGTCTTTCACGGTCGCACGCTGCGCCTTCATGCCGAACTCGGGCAGGGCGCGCCTGTTGTCATCGATGCGCCGCGCCAGGCCGAGGGTTCCCAATTCAGCGTCGGAGACGTGGCGCATATCAGCCTGCGCCGTGGTGCCAACTGCCCGGTGCTACCAAGCTAATTTTGTCGACGTTAAATAACCGGAGCACACGCCGCGCGGTGGCTACAAGCCGTCGGTCAACGGCCGGGGGTATGTCGACTGGTCGATCCACGATTTTCGGGAGGTCAGGGCATCATCGGCTACGGATCGTAGGGTTCGGCCCCTGCTCGAAAATGCTTGCTCCGCCGTTAAGCTTGCGGGCGCTGATGCGGAAACCATTAGCGCCGGTTTTGTTTTCACTTGATTCGTTCCCTTTTTGTTCTAAACTTCTCGGCTTGATACAATCTGCCGGACGAGATCGGTTGTGAGTGGGCAATTTTCATACGGAACCGCGAAGAACGGTCAGACCTTTTTCCGATTTGAAGGACAGAGCCCGATCCGGGAGCCGCATCTGTTTTACGGATTTCTCGTTGAAGACCCGGTCAATGCCATGCTGCGGCGCAGGGCTGAGCACTACAATCAGGAACTGAGATTGCGGGGATGGCTGACGCCAACCGATCAAATGCACATATCCCTGATCGGCCTTGGCGACGGCAAACAGAAGCGTGTGGTGGAGATCGCCCGCCATGTCGGCTTGCTGATGCAAGCCACACCATTCGATGTTTGCTTCGACCGCCTGTCGGCTTTCGGCGGCGGGGCGCTGGTGCTTCGCAGCAGCGACCATTCGCCGACCTTGCAAGCCTTCTGGCGCAAGCTCTCTGCCGTGATTGACGACAGCCCGCTAAAGCCATTCATCACGACCTCGCTGGAGCCACATGTCACGCTGCTTCGCGACAGGAGGGGCGTTCCGAAAGTGCGGGAACGGATCGTTGAGCCGATATCCTGGACAGTGCGGAGTTTTTCGCTGATCCGCAGCCACCAGGGTGAATACAAATGTCCGGCGACCTGGCGATTGACCGGTCAGGACGATTCCCTAGCCGGCATATGAGAAATCGTGGCCACACAGCGGCTATACCAATCGTCCTGACACGGCTTGTCAGCTGTAGTGCCGGCAACGGTGGCGGGCCGGTAAGCGCTTCCCTATTTGCAGTGCGTCTGAACAGGAGGAACACAAATGACCATCGCGGAAATTGCCAAGGATTTCACCGAACTGCTCAAGCAGGGCGATAACAAAGCTGCTGCCGAGAAGTACAACGCCGATGATATCGTCAGTCTCGAAGCCATGGCGGGGCCGATGGCCATCTCCCATGGCAAGGAGGCTCTCAAGCAGAAGGGCCAGTGGTGGCAGGAGAACAATGAAGTGCATGGAGGGTCGGTCGAGGGTCCCTATGTCAACGGTGACCAGTTCGCGGTGCGCTTCAAGTTCGACATCACGCCCAAGGCCACCGGCGAGCGCGTCACCATGGATGAAGTTGGCCTCTACACGGTCAAGAACGGCAAGATCACCGAAGAGCGCTTCTATTATTGAGGCGGAAATGCCACCGGGAGACTGCTCTCTTCGCTCCCGGGTTGAAAACAAGCATGACGGCCAAGACAACGTCCTGGCCGTCATGTGGGAAGATCAGATCGTCTTCACATACTGCGCAAGCTGGTCGGCCACCGTGCCCCAGCCGTCGAAGAAGCCCATCTCTTCATGGTTGTTGCGGGTCGCCTCGTCGCGATGGATGGCGGTGGCGGTGTAGCGCGTGCCCTTGCCGTCCGGCTGCAAGGAGATAACAGCGGTGATGAAGGGTTCCCCTGACGGCCGGTAACCCGGCAACAATGCATCCGTCCACACCAGCCGCTCGTTCGGCACGATTTCGAGATAGCAGCATTGGCGGTCGTTGACCTCCTTGCCGTCTGGCGACTGCATGCGCGTGCGGAACAGCCCGCCCGGCCTGAGGTCGATCTCGCAGTCGGTGATCATCCAAGGCTTCGGCGTGAACCATTGCTTGACATGCTCCGGCGTCGTCCAAACGCGCCACAGCAATTCGCGCGGCGCGTCGATGGCGCGCTCCAGCACGAGGTCCAGTCTGGGATCCGGCTTGAGGGGATAGTTCATTTTTCTGTCTCCTTGAGGGTCATCACATAGGCGTCGAACTGGTCGAGGCGACGCTCCCAAAGCGTGCGCTGTTCGGCCAGCCAGTTTTCGGCAAGCTT
The DNA here is from genome assembly GCF_040322895.1 of Mesorhizobium sp. M0088. Lineage (NCBI taxonomy): Bacteria > Pseudomonadati > Pseudomonadota > Alphaproteobacteria > Hyphomicrobiales > Phyllobacteriaceae > Mesorhizobium > Mesorhizobium sp. M0088. The sequence continues at coordinate 252,275 of NZ_JAMYUI010000003.1, read as the reverse complement.
CAGCGGCTCGGGCGCCAGTTGATAGGTCCTGACCCGGCCGGTCTTTTGCGAGCGCACCAGCCCGCAACCTTCGAGGATTTTGAGATGTTCGATGAAGGAGGGCAGGGCCATGTCGAACGGTTGGGCAAGCTCGCTGACCGAGGCAGGGCTGCGGTTCAGCCGCTCCACCACGCGTCGCCGCGTCGGATCGGACAGTGCGCGAAAGATGCCGTCGATCGGCGGAGGGCTCGGAGTTGGGGTCTGAAGGCTTGTCATTGGTTGGTCCTGAGGCGCTGTCAAAATACTTAGGGAAATTCCTTAGTGTTGGCAAGGGCAAAACCGAAGGCATGCCGGGGAGCGCTGGCAAAGCGCGCAGAGCGTCCTTAATCTGCGGTCAGATTCGAAATCGGAAGGTCACTGTTTTGACGATCACCATGTACGGCATCACCACCTGCGACACGGTCAGGAAGGCGCGCCTCTGGCTGGAAGGCCATGACGTGGCCTACAGGTTTCACGATTTCAGGGCAGAGGGACTGGATGCGAAGCGGATGGATGGCTGGGCGGGCAAGGTCGGCTGGGAAAAGCTGCTCAACAGGGGTAGCACCACGTTTCGCGAGCTGCCGGACAACGACAAGCAGAGCCTCGACGAAAAGAAGGCCAAGGCGCTGATGCTGGCCAAGCCGACCGTGATCAAGCGACCGGTGCTGGAGGTTGGGGATCGGATTCTGGTGGGGTTCAAGGCTGATGTTTATGAGGCGGTGGTGAAGTAGGGCAGCGCATACACCTCACTTCGTCATCCTATGGCGAAGCAAGGAGCGGAGCGACGCAGCGCAGACCATAGGATCCATGCCGTGATCTATCCGTGTTGCAACGGTGCAGATTCTGCTCCGCTGCGCCTTTCGACTGAGGTCGCGGCATGGATCCTCGGGTCAAGCCCGAGGATGACGAAGGTCTGGCTAACGATGGCTAATTGTGAGCGCTTGCGCTGAGATACCCCGCCAGCGCCACCGCATTGTTATGCGCTTCATCATGCGCGCCATAGAGCAGCGTCACCTTGCCGTGGCTGATCAAGCCTCGCAATTCACTCACCGCCTCGCCGTTCCCGTCCAGCTCAGCACGATACCGCTCCTGAAACTCCGGCCAGCGCGCCGGCGCATGGCCGAACCACTTTCGCAGGTCGTCGCTCGGTGCGATGTCCTTCAACCACAGCGTCAGCGCAGCGTCTTCCTTGCTGACACCGCGCGGCCAGATGCGGTCGACCAGAACCCGCTGCCCGTCATCGGGGGAGGGTGGCTCGTAGATACGCTTGACCGCCAGGTCGAAGGCCATCGCACCCTCCGTACGGTCAAGCCCATTCGCCCTTGCGCATGACGGGCACGCGGGCGCCGTCCTTGTGGACACCATCGATGTCGATCTTGTCCGAACCGATCATCCAGTCGATGTGGATGAAGCTCTTGTTGCCGCCGCGCGCCGCGATCTCGTCCTGGCTGAGCGAGGCGCCGTCGACGAAGCACTTCGAATAGCACTGGCCGAGCGCGATATGGCAGGCGGCGTTCTCGTCGAACAGCGTGTTGAAGAACAACAGCCCGCTTGCCGAGATCGGCGAGGAATGCGGCACCAGCGCCACTTCGCCGAGGCGGCGCGCGCCCTCATCTGTATCGAGCACCTTCTTCAGCACATCCTCGCCCTTCGATGCCTTGGCCTCGACGATCCTGCCTTCTTCGAAACGCACCGAAATGTCGTCGATCAGCGTGCCCTGGTAGGACAGCGGCTTGGTCGAGGAGACATGACCCTCGACCCGCCTTGCATGCGGCGTGGTGAAGACCTCCTCGGTCGGGATGTTGGGGTTGCAGGTGATGCCGTTCTTGGCGGTCGAGGCGCCGCCCATCCATTCATGGCCGTCCGCCAGTCCAACCGTCAGGTCGGTGCCGGGTCCGGTAAAGTGCAACGCATGGAAATTATGGCCGTTGAGCCATTCGGTGCGGCTGCGCAGCGCCGCGTTGTGCGCTTTCCAATTGCCGATCGGGTCCTCAACATCGACCCGCGAGGCGGCGAAGATGGCGTCGGCGAGTTTCACCACCGCAACATCCTCGGCATCGCCGGGAAAAACCTGCCTGGCCCAGGCGAGGTCCGGATAGGCGACGATGTTCCAGTTGATGTCGAAGCCGGTGATCTTTTCCAGCGCCGGCTGGTAGGCCATCGAATTCGCCTTGTTGGCGCGCGCCACTTTCGCCGGATCTTGTGCGGAGAGCAGCGACGGATCCTCGCCGCGCACGGCAAGCCTGGCCGCATTGTTGGAAAAGGCGTTCGCCATGCCTTCATAGAGCCAGCCGGCGGCGCGGTCGAAGCTCGCATCGGCGCCGAAGCGGTAGCGTGCCAGCGTCATCTCGTCATCGTTGAAGATCGGCGTCACCAGCCCGGCGCCGGCCTTGTAGGCATGCTCGACGATCCGCCTGGTCAGCGGCAGTGCCGCGATGGACGACGTCAGCACCAGATCCTGCCCCGGCTGCAATTGCAGTCCGACCTTGATGGCGACTTCCGCCAGCCTGTCGAGCTTCACCGGGTCGATCGATGCGGAAACGCCGCGCGAATGTGTGGTCATGATCCTGCCTGTCGTAGTTTGATGTCCGACCCTACATAGCTCGGTGCCTCCGTCCTTTCCACCGCGATCGCGCCGGCGGGTTCTGGGTTTACGGACCCGAACCGCGCCATGGTTGCCTCGATCTCTTCCCTGATCCAGAGCTTGAAATCACGGACCTTACGGCTTTCCGCCTTGGTGCTGGAGGTCACCAGCCAATAGCCGAGCCCGCTCTGGGCGCGGATTCCGAAAGGCGCCACCAGCCGCCCGTCGGCCAGCGCGTCGGCGGCGAGCAGTTGCCAGCCCAGCATCACGCCATGACCGGCAATCGCCGATTCCAGGCACAGCATCGGGTCGGTGAAACGCGCACCCTTGAGGAAGGCAACAGGCGGAACGCCTGCTGTCTCGAACCAGCTTTCCCAGTTGATCATTGCCCGCTCGTCGGTGATCGCGCAGGTCTGGGCAAGATCCTCGATCGACTTCAGTTTTTGGGCGATCGCCGGCGCGCAGACCGGGAAGACTTCCTGCGCCAAGAGCAGTTCCGTGCGTCCGCCCGGCCATTTGCCGTCGCCGAGCCGGATGGCGATGTCGATGTCCGAGTGATCGAGATTGGCCAGCCGCACCGAAGCGTCGATGCGCAGCAGCACGTTGGGATGCCGGTCGAAGTGGCGAGATAGCCTGGGCAACAGCCACTTCGAGGCAAAGGCCGGCGCCACCGAGACCACCAATGTGCATTGCGTAGTCTCGTCGGCCAGCGCCACGGCCTGGGCAAGCTCACGAAATCCAGCACCGAGGCGGGCCGCGAAGACGGCGCCGAATTCGGTCAGCACCAGCCCGCTCGCCGTTCGCTCGAACAGCGCCTGGCCGAGCTGTTTTTCGGTACGGCTTATCTGCTGGCTGACGGCGCTGACGGAAACGTTGAGTTCACCGGCCGCGGCCGCCAGCGATCCGAGACGGGCAACGGTTTCGACGGCGCGGAGGCCGTTGAGATGGACGCGGTTGAGCATGGCCATTGAGTTTTTCTAAACCGATCCGGCTGAAATCTCAATTGAAAGGCATATCGAAACGGCAGATTTTGTCGGGAGAGACAGACCTGGGGAGCCGGAAATGCTGAGGATTTTGTCGTCGTCGCTGAAGGTCTTTTTCACTGCGAGCAGGCCGTATGAGCCGCGCCCGGACGGCGAGGCGCAGAGATGGCTGATCGATCCGCTTTCGCATCCGGTGCTGAACACCATGTCGGAGCGCGAACTGGGCGATGTGCCGTTCAGGCTGACGGCACGGCGGACGGTGCACGAGAGGGGTTCGTTGCGCGCCGGCGGTCGCTGCTGAGCAGGCGCCAAGCGTTCCGACATAGGAAGTCGAGGCGAGCACGTCCCGCGTACGCACTGGCCCAACAGATGGCGATTGTTTCAGCGACCCCTGCATTTATTGTGCAGTGCGATGACATCAGCCAACTCGACAGCGCTGCGTTTCGCTTTCGCCGGCATGATTGCCATGGCGATTGCCATGGGCATCGGCCGTTTCGTCTACACGCCGATCCTGCCCGGCATGATGCAGGAACTGCATCTGTCGCCGGCCGATGCCGGCTGGATCGCCTCTGCCAATTATCTCGGCTACCTCGTCGGCGCGTTGGCAGCGGCGGGCGGCTGGGCGCATGGGCGCGAGCGCCTGCTGATGCTGGCGGGGCTTGGCGCCAGTGCGGTCCTTGCCGCGCTGATGGGGCTGACCGAAGCGATGGCGGCCTTTCTCGCCATCCGCTTTCTGGCCGGTCTGGCCAGCGCCTTCGTCATGGTGTTCATGGCCAGCATCGTTTTCAGCCATATCGCGGCTGCCGGTCGCAACGACCTGCAGGCCTGGCATTTCGGCGGCGTCGGGCTCGGCATAGCGGCATCGGCGGCGATGATGGCGGTGCTGGTCGCCGAGCATTCGGGCTGGGCGGCAGGTTGGCTGTGGTCGGCGGCGATTTCGGCCTGCGGTTTCGTCCTCGTCGCTCTGTTGGTCAATGAGGGTCCGCTCGGCAACGGCGAAGTCCCCCGCGAGCCGGCACTGCGGATGGACCGGTCGTTGGTCAAGGTCATCATCGCCTACGGCCTGTTCGGCTTTGGCTATGTGGTGACGGCGACATTCCTGGTCGCCATCGTCCGGCAAGGCGGCGGCAGCCGCGTCTTCGAGGCCATTGTGTGGATGGTCGCCGGTCTTGCGGGCTTTCCCTCGGTCTGGTTCTGGCAGAAGATCGCGGCGCGGACCGGCCTCTATGCCGCCTATGCGCTGGCGTGCTTCATCGAAGTTGCCGGCGTCACCGCCAGCGTCGCCATCGGCGGCGCCACCGGGCCGCTGCTTGCCGGCGTGCTGCTCGGCGGCACCTTCATTGCCATCACCGCCTTTGGCCTGCAGGCCGCCCGGCAGCAGGCGCCAAGCGCGCCGCGCCGGATCTTTGCCCTGATGACGGCTGCGTTCGGCCTTGGCCAGATCAACGGGCCGGTCGCGGCCGGATTTCTGGCGCAAATGTCCGGCGATTTCTTCCTCGCCTCGATCACCGCCGCAATCGTGCTGGTCGTCTCCGGCGCCATCACATGGTCGGCTGCGCCAAAATCGCCATGATTGTGGGCTTGCTGTGCCGGGCATCGGGCACAGGCATTTTCTTTCCTACTAATGTGTGACTTTATGCCCGCTGCCGTCAGCTGATTTGCGCCTAGATCGAGGAATTCGCCACAGTGTTCGTATCCTTTTTCCCGCAGCCGAAGCTCTTCTTCTCTTCGGCCGCCCTCTGGAGCCTTGCGGCAATCCTGTTCTGGTTTTTCGGTGGTGAACAATTGGGGGCGGTTTTGGGATTGCCGCCGGCTGCGGCCGGCGCGCCGCCCATCATCGGCATCGCGATCCTCATGTCGCCGCCGTTTCTATGGTTTTATCTCTATTTCGTGTTCTGCGTGGCCGTCTTCTACGCATTCTGGAGCTGGTATTCGCCGCATCCGTGGCAGCGCTGGTCGATCCTGATGACCGCGGTCATCCTGTTCTTCATCTATTTCAATGTGCAGGTCAGTGTCGCCGTCAATGCCTGGTACGGACCATTCTTCGACTATGTGCAGGGACTGATGTCGGGGACTGGAAAGTCGACCAACAGCGAATTTTATATCGGATTGGCCGATTTCTCGTGGCTCGCCCTGGTCGGCATGAATGTGCAGGTGGTCAATGCCTTCATCGTCAGTCACTGGATCTTCCGTTGGCGCACGGCGATGAATAACTACTTCGTCGAGAACTGGGGCAGGCTACGCCATATCGAAGGTGCCTCGCAGCGTATCCAGGAAGACACGATGCGGTTCTCGCAAATCATGGAAGATCTCGGCTCCAGCTTCGTCCAGTCGATCATGACATTGATCGCATTCCTGCCGGTCATGATCCAGTTGCAGGCCCATATCACTGAGTTGCCGATTATCGGCGCGATCCCGCAGCCATTGGTTGTCGCGGCCCTTGCCTGGTGTCTGTTCGGGACGATCTCGGTCATGGTTGCCGGTCTGAAACTTCCAGGGCTGCAGTTCCGCAACCAGCGTGTCGAAGCCGCCTACCGCAAGGAACTCGTCTACGGCGAGGATCATGCGGACCGCGCCCAGCCGGCCACCACCGCCGAGCTGTTCGAGAATGTTCGTCACAATTATTTCAGGCTGTATTTCCACTACATCTATTTCAACGTCGTCCGTTACACCTACCTGCAGGCCGACAACATTTTCTCGCTGCTGATCCTTGGTCCCTCACTGGTGGCGCACAAGATAACGTTCGGCGCGCTGAACCAGATTTCGAACGCATTCGGCAAGGTGACGGGGTCGCTGCAGTTTCTGCTCACGTCCTGGTCGACCATCGTCGAGCTGCAATCGGTCCACAAGCGCCTGCGTGCCTTCGAAGCGACGCTGCAAGGCGAGCCGTTGCCTGAAATCGACCAGCGCTATCTGGCAAGACAGAGCGCCGAGGACCCAGCCTAAGGTTTTGGAAATCGAACCGGGTCGGCGGCTCAGCCGTCGACCGAGACCTGCCTTTGGCCAGCATCCTGGCGCGAAACATAATCGCGAAAACTGATGCATTCGACATCGGCTTTGACGCAGACCTCGCCGGCAAAGCGCTCAAGCGCGTTCCAGTAGGCGCCGTCATTCATCAGCGCGAAGTGGAAGCCGAGCTCAAGCGGAATGCGCTTGCCGGCATACTGCTTGTCGAAGGCGGCGCGAAAGGCAGCATAGGTCCGGTTGGCGAACTCGTCCGCCTGGCTTGGCCGTTCGAAGCCGCCGGAATGCCTGACATAGAGGTTGTAGTCCATGGCGATCACCGGCCGTGACTTCGGTCCTTCCGGAATCTGCGGCAGCGAAAAGTGCACGATGCCGTTGCTGGCCGTCGGTCGGGCAGGGCCTTGCGAGACGCCGCTGGCATCGAATTGATATCCGGCCGCCGGCAGCGCTTCATAGAGCGGCTTGCCGGTCGACAGATACGGCGCGCGAAAGCCGACCACCGCATGCCGCGCGAAATCGCGCCAGCCCTGTGGTTCGGGTGCAATGCCGTTGATCGCATAGGCGTTCTCGAGAATGTGCTCGAACGAACTGAACTCTTTCAGCCAGTCGGCCTTGCTCCAGTCCTTGCCGTCGAAATGGCCACAGCCATGGCTGGCGATGTCGTGGCCTTCATGCGCGGCAAGCCCGATCTGTTCGAGCCGCTCGGTGACTTCCTGCTTCGAGGCGGCAAAGCCGATGTTGGATTTGCCGGCGCCTTTGCCGGGTGCGGTGTATTCCTTGCGTGTCTCCGTCGACAGCAGGAAGACGCAGGAGAGAAAATAGGTGAAGTGCGCGCCGGTGCGCTCAGCCAGTGCCCGGCTGCGTTTCCACTGCGAAATGTCGCGGGCACTGTCGAACGAGATGATGACGACCTGTTTCGGCTTTGCCGGCGCCGGTGGATCGGCCAAAGCCCCACCGGCGGCGGCGAGTGCCGCAAGCGAAAACGCAACAACGCGGAACGGACGAAGCATAGGCAATCTGATCTTCACTCGGGGAACGTCTGCAAGCCGGCTATCGCCTAAATGTGGCGTGGGTGCGATTGGCCTTTTCGGCTGCTTGTCCGGGGCAAACATCCGTTTGCCCCGGACAATAGGCGATTTTCCGGTTGAACCCCTTCCATGCCGGCAAAATTTCGCTAAAACGCGGGCTGACAAAGGCCCGACGGGGCAGGAATGGTTTGATTGATGTCCGACGACAGTTTTATCCGTGAAGTCAACGACGAGATCCGTCGCGAGCAGGCGCAGGCGCTGTGGGACCGTTTTGGCCCGGCCTTGATTGTCATTGCGGTCCTCGTGGTGCTCGGCACCGCCGCCTTCGTCGGCTATCGCTATTGGGACGAGACGCGCGCCAACCGCTCGGGCGATGCGTTCTCGCAGGCGCTGAAGCTCGCCAATGACGGCAAGAACGATGAGGCGCTGACTGCGCTCGATCAGTTGGAGAAGGATGGCTACGGCGCCTATCCGCTGCTCGCCCGCATGCGCGGCGCGACCGTCAAAGCGAACAAGGGCGATGTCCCCGCCGCCGTCAAGGATTTCGACGAAGTCGCCGCGGATACGGCCATTCCCCAGGGAATTCGCGACATGGCGCGGCTGCGGGCAGCGCTGCTGCTCGTCGACCATGGTTCCTTTGCCGACGTCTCCAGCCGTGTCGAGGCGCTGACATCCGACACCAACACGCTACGCCACACGGCGCGCGAGGCGCTTGGCCTTTCCGCCTGGAAGGAAGGCAAGACGCAGGATGCGCTGAAACTGTTCGACCAGATCGCCGCCGATGACGGCGCGCCGCGCAACACCCGCGAGCGCGCAACATTGATGTCCGAGCTGATCCGCGGGTCGGGCAGTGCGTCGTGACCTTCAAAGTCGCCATCATCGGCAGGCCTAACGTCGGCAAATCGACTCTTTTCAATCGGCTGGTGGGAAGGAAGCTGGCGCTCGTCGACGACACGCCGGGCGTCACCCGCGACCGTCGCGTCCATGCCGCCAAGCTTTACGACCTGCATTTCGACGTCATCGACACCGCCGGCTTCGAGGACGCAGGCGCCTCGACCTTGCCCGGCCGCATGCGTGCGCAGACCGGGATCGCCATCCGCGAGGCCGACCTGATCTTCTTCACCATCGACGCCAAGTCCGGCCTGTTGCCCGACGACAGGACCTTCGCCGAGATCGTGCGCAAGTCCGGCAAGCCGGTCGTGCTGGTCGCCAACAAGGCCGAGGCGAAGGGCGCCCAGGGCGGCATGCTGGAGGCCTGGGAACTCGGCCTTGGCGAGCCGATCCCGGTTTCGGCCGAGCATGGCCAGGGCTTGCCTGACCTGCGCGACGCCGTGATCGGAGCGCTCGGCGAAGCGCGAGCTTTCGACGAAAATGAAGATGGCGAAGACTTGGAAGTCGCTGCCGGAGAAGTTCTGATCGGCGAGGATATCGCCGATCCGGATGCCGAGCACACCTATGACGACACCAAGCCAATGCGCATCGCTGTCGTCGGCCGTCCCAATGCCGGCAAGTCGACGCTGATCAACGCGCTGATCGGCGAAGAGCGGCTGCTCACCGGACCGGAAGCCGGCATCACCCGTGATTCCATCTCCGTCGATTGGGAATGGCATGGCCGCCGGCTGAAACTGTTCGACACGGCCGGCATGCGCCGCAAGGCCAGGATCCACGAAAAGCTGGAAGTGATGTCGGTTCAGGACGGTCTGCGCGCCATCCGGTTTGCCGAGATCGTCATCATCGTGCTCGACGCCACCATTCCCTTCGAGAAGCAGGATCTGCAGATTGCCGACCTGATCATCAGGGAAGGCCGGGCTCCGGTGATCGCCTTCAACAAATGGGATCTGATCGATCATCCCCAGGAGCTTCTGGCCGAACTGCGCGAGAAGACGGAACGGCTTCTTCCGCAGGCGCGCGGCCTCCAGGCCGTACCCGTATCGGCCGAGACCGGGCGCGGTCTCGACAAGCTGATGGATGCCGTCATCAGGACCCACAAGGTGTGGAACAGCCGCGTCTCGACCGGCAAGCTCAACCGTTGGCTGGAAGGCATCCTGGCACACCACCCGCCGCCTGCCGTGGCCGGGCGCCGGCTGAAGGTCAAATACGTCACCCAGGCCAAGACCCGGCCGCCGGGTTTCGTTGTCCAGTGCTCGCGGCCCGATGCGATGCCGCAATCCTATGTCCGCTATCTCTCCAACAGCCTGCGCGAAGCCTTCGACATGCCCGGCGTGCCGATCCGCATCGCGCTGCGCACATCGGACAATCCATTCGCCGGCAGGTCCAACAAGCGCAAATAAGCGGTCGGGCTCGAATGAGCCCCTTTGCTCGCGCGAATTCTCCGCAACGTTGGCGGGACAGCACCCCCCTCTGGCCTGCCGGCCATCTCCCCCGCAAGGAGGGAGATCAGCAGTTCGTTCTGACGGCGCCTTTCTTGCAACGTTGAAGATTCGCGAGAGCACTCGCGACATCCAATCTCCCCCCTTGCGGGGGAGATGTCCGCAGGACAGAGGGGACGGAACGCGACACTGGATACCTTTCCGGCTGTCTAAGCGACCTCCTTCAACCGCTCGTCCCGTGGCAGCGCCTGCAACGCCGCCTGCAACAATATGTCGGCTAGCCGCGCTGCCACCGGATCCAGTTCAGCATCCTTCTGGTGCAGTACCAACGCCATTTTGGGCAATGCCGGCAGCCCGGCGATCTCCGGCGTCATTGCGCTGACGCTGGCCGGCAGGCCGATGTCGGTGCGGATCGTCAGCCCCAGCCCCGCCGCCACGGCTGCCCAGATGCCGCCAAGGCTCGGGCTGGAAAAGGCCATCCGCCACGACAGCCCGGCGCGGTCGAGCGTTTCGGTTGCCACCGTGCGCAGAAGGCATGGCGCTTCGAGCGCCACCAGCGGCAGCGGCTCACCGTCGCGCAGGCTGGTCTCGATGCGCTTTGCCGGCCCGATCCAGCGCATCGGCACATCGGCGACATGCTGGCTGTAGGGCAGCGTTTCGCCGCAGTGCCAGGCGAGCGCGATGTCGAGGCTGCCTGACATGACCCTTTCGGCAAGGTCGTGGCTGCGTGCGATCCTGGCTTCGATCTTCACCTTGGGGTGCGCCCGGGCAAATCGGCCGAGCACGTCCGGCAGCACCGCCTCGCCGAAATCTTCCTGCAAGCCGAGCCGTACCCAGCCTTCCAGCTCGACATCATGGATGGCGGATGCCGCCTCGTCATTCAATTCGATCAGCCGGCGCGCATAGCCGAGCATGGTCTCGCCGGCCTCGGTCAAAGCGAGGCCGCGTCCTGATTTGCGGAAGATCGGCGTCGCCGCCTGTTCTTCCAGTTTCTTCAATTGCGCGCTGACCGCCGACGTCGACCGGCCAAGCCGGTCAGCGGCCTTGGCAAAGCTGCCCAGCTCCATACCGGTGACGAAACTGCGCAGGACGTCGAGGTCGAAAGTTACGCGTCGCATGTCTGAAGTCCCGATTTTCAGGATTGTTAGTTCAAAACTTCCTGATTTTCAGGATGAAATTATGGCGGTAGGGACAGATCGTCAAGGCCGGACCACTGGCCAGCACGGGAAATGAAATCATGTCCGCCATCGTCAATTGCACCGATCGGCAGTCGCCGAAGCTCCTGGAAGGTACCGGTTCCGCCGGGAGGGTTTTCAAGCCGGGCCATCGCTGGAAGGTTCTGGGCATCGGCGTTGCCGCCAATGCCGCCTTCTCGGCTACGTTCTCCGGCATCCCGGCGACGGCGGTCGTTCTTCGCCAGGGCTATCATTTGGGCAATGCCGAGCTCGGCCTGGCGCTCGGCCTTCTCGGGCTGGGGGTCGCGCTCAGCGAGCTGCCCTGGGGCCTGCTTACCGATCGCTGGGGCGATCGCCGCGTGCTCCTGATCGGGCTCGGCGCGACGGCGGTGTGGCTCGTGGCCATGGCGATGCTGGTTGTGCCGACAAAGGCCGGTATTCCCGGCGTCACGCTGCTTTCCGCGAGCCTGCTCATCACCGGACTGCTCGGCGGCAGCGTCAACGGTTCGAGCGGCCGCGCCATCATGGGCTGGTTTCGGGAAAACGAGCGCGGCTTTGCCATGAGCATCAGGCAGACGGCGGTGCCGCTTGGCGGTGGCCTTGGCGCGCTCGTGCTGCCCTCGCTTGCGCTGGCTTTCGGCTTTGGCGCGGTGTTCGGGGTGCTGGCGGGCGCATCCGCTCTGTCTGCCCTGTTCGCCTGGCGCTGGCTGCACGAGCCGCCGACGGCGGGCGAGGGCCATCTCGCTTCGGCTGCGGTCGGACCGGCGCCGCTGCGCAATCGCGATGTCTGGCGTATCGCGACCGCCATCGGCCTGCTCTGCTTTCCGCAGGTGGCCGTGCTCACCTTCGCCTCCGTGTTCCTGCACGATTTCGTTGGGTTGGGAACGGCGGCAATCAGCGCGAGCCTCGCCGCCGTTCAGATCGGCGCCATGGTCATGCGCATCTGGAGCGGCCGCTTCACCGACCGTCACGGCAACCGCCGCCAATTTCTTCGCTTGTGCAGCGCGTTCAGCGCCCTTGCCTTCGCCATGCTTTGGCTGCTGGTCCTGTTCGGCCCAACCGTTCCGGGCGGCCAGCTCATCTGGTTGGCTGTCCTTCCAGTCGTGCTTATTGTCGCAGGCATCTCGGTCTCCGCCTGGCACGGTGTCGCCTACACCGAGCTTGCCACCCTTGCCGGGGCCAGCCATGTCGGGACCGCGCTCAGCCTTGCCAACACCTTTGTTTTCGTAGGCTTCTTCCTGGTGCCGGTGGCCATTCCGGGGCTCTTGCACCTTTGGTCTTGGTCCGGCGTCTGGCTGGCGGCCGCCATCTGCGCGCTGATCGCCCGGCCGATCTTCCTGCGTCCGGCCTGAGTTCGGCCGCAAAACCGCCCGACTTCGGAACCACGACCTGAAGCCGGCTGAGAACAGTCCGATCGAAGCCGTTAACGTCCCATCAAGGTTAATGCATCATTTTGCTCTCCAGTGGGGTCTGTCGCGTTCCTGGAGAGTGTTCCGTGCATCGACGTGTGTTGAAGCGGCTGGTTGCCGCCGCCGGTGAGAGAAGACGTGGCTTTCTGCCCCCGTTCGTCATCGGTCTCGGCATCTGGATCGGCTTTCCGACCATCGTCGCCTATCAGGACATGACGAGCCTTGTCTCCGGCCTCGAAGCGAACACCCGCTGGAATTCCTATGTCGAGAAATCCGTCGCCGGCTCGACCCATGCTGCCGAGATGCCCTTTGTCGATTCTGATGTCACCGGCTCCATCTCCGGATCGGGTGTCCACCTGGCCGGTGTCGGCAACGTGTCGTTTCGCGGAAAGGGCGGCAAGGTCAGCGGCACGCCCGATGAGGACCGCGTCGTGCGCGCCGAGAAGAAAGGGCGCATCGTCCAGATGTCTCCCGTCGCACCGCCGAAGAACTTCAACGCCGGCTCGATCTTCGAGCGCACCTCCTCCTTGCTGCGGCCCAGCATGGACAGCGGCCTGAAAATGGCTTTCGCCAAGCCGCAGATCAAAGGCAAGGAAATCCAGATCGCCGCGGCATTCCATGCGCGCGAGGAGAAGAAGCCGGATCCCGGCGTGCCGGCCATGCTGGCAGCGCTGGTCAACAACGACCATCCGGACGTGCTGGCCACCGCCTACGCGCAGTCCGAGCCTGACTATGCCAAGGCATCGCCCTTCGAAGCCCTGCTTCAGGACGAGCAGCCCAATGAGGGCCGCTTCATTCCGCCGATGGCCAAGGGCGATCATTCGTGGATCCAGAACCCGCTGCCCGCCAGTGTCTTCTCCCAGAAGGAGCAGGCATGCCTTGCCAACGGCATCTATTTCGAGGCGAGGAGCGAATCCGTGCGCGGCCAGGCCGCCGTCGCCCAGGTCATCCTCAACCGCGTCCGCAATCCGACCTATCCGAATTCGATCTGCGGCGTCGTCTACCAGAACGACAGCTGGTTCAACCGCTGCCAGTTCTCCTTCGCCTGCGACGGCAGGAAGAAGCGCATCGATAGCCCAGCCGCCTACAAGACCGCCAAGGAGATCGCCATGGCCGTCACTGCCGGCAAGATCTTCATCCCGGAGGTCGGATCGTCGACCCACTACTATGCGCAATATGTCCATCCCGGCTGGGCGCGCACGATGCAGAAGATGACCAAGATCGGCCTGCACATCTTCTATCGGACCTATGGCGGCGGCTGGAGCTGAGTGCGGAGTAGCCGCTGATCTTTGATGTGGCGCGCAGCCAATCAAAGGGCCATTGCGCGGGGGATTCGCGCCATGCATCTTCGTCATCATGGCGGGCACGATGTCGCACCTTTCTAATTCATTGATTTTATTGCCTAAAATACATGGCAATGAACTTCCGCCCGTGGCTTGACGGGCGCAAACCCTCTAACTATGTTGCCGGCGACTTTAGAAGCGGACGGACGGTGACGGTCTGACCGGGCAGGGGGGTTGCGATGGCCGACAAGAATGGGCCAGACGGAACCGGAAAAACCGGCCGCGGCAATCAGCATGAGCCCGACATCCGCGACGACGATCTTGAGCGCCGCCGCCGTGACCTTGAAGCTTCGCTTGCGACAAGGCGGCCGGGCCGGCTCGAGGGGAAAGACGACGCGAAAGCGGGCAGTGTGGCCGGTTACGGTCAGGCGCTCAAACTCTCCAGCGAATTTATCGCCGGGGTGGTGGTGGGTGCCGGCATCGGCTGGATCATCGACCGTCTGGCGGGGACATCGCCATGGGGTCTGATCGTGTTTCTGCTGCTTGGTTTTGGCGCCGGAGTGCTCAATGTGATGCGTTCCGCCGGCGTTGTGGCAGAATTTGGACAGGGCGATAAATCGCGCCGTGGCCAAGACGACAAGAAATGACCGCGCACCATGTGCGGTAATGGTAACGAGGCCGTACGCGGCATTGACGGGGTTTGAACGTGGCAGCTGACAAGGTCGATCCGATCCACCAGTTCCATATCAACAAGCTGATTCCGATCGACATCGGCGGCTATGACCTGTCTTTCACCAATTCGGCACTGTTCATGGTCGCAACCGTTATCGTCGCGGCTGGATTTCTGTTTCTCACGACGTCGAGCCGCAGCCTGGTTCCCGGGCGGCTTCAGTCGGTCTCCGAGATGGCCTACGAGTTCGTCGGCAACATGTTGCGCGATGCCGCCGGCACGCAAGGCATGAAGTTCTTCCCTCTCGTGTTCTCGCTGTTCATGTTCGTGCTCGTCGCCAATCTGCTTGGCCTGTTCCCGTATTTCTTCACCGTCACCAGCCACATCATCGTCACCTTCGGCCTTGCCGTGCTGGTGATCGCAACCGTGGTCGTCTACGGCTTCATGAAGCATGGTTTTGGCTTCCTGAAACTGTTCGTGCCGCATGGCGTGCCGGTCTTCCTGCTGCCACTGGTGGTGCTGATCGAAGTGATCTCCTTCGTGTCGCGCCCGGTCAGCCTCTCGGTTCGTCTGTTCGCCAACATGCTCGCCGGCCACATCACGCTGAAAGTGTTTTCCGGCTTCGTGGTCAGCCTGAGTGCGCTCGGCGCGGTCGGCGTCGCCGGCTCGATCCTGCCTCTGGCGATGGCGGTGGCGCTGACGGCACTGGAACTGCTGGTCGCCTTCCTGCAGGCCTACGTCTTTGCCGTGTTGACCTGCATGTATCTCAACGACGCCCTGCACCCCGGGCACTAGGTCCAAAAGTTTCCGGCCCAAGAATTTCCAACATTGGCGCCGGATGGAATCGCAACGGAATTTTAGATCCAAAGGAGTTGAACAAATGGACGCAGAAGCAGCAAAGTACATCGGCGCCGGCATCGCTTGCCTGGGCATGGGTGGTGCGGGCATTGGCCTCGGCAACATCTTCGGCAGCTACCTCGCGGGCGCACTGCGCAACCCGTCGGCTGCCGATGGCCAGTTCGGCCGCTTGATCTTCGGTTTCGCCGTGACCGAAGCTCTGGGCATCTTCTCGCTTCTCATCGCGCTTCTGGCCCTGTTCGGCTGAGCACTCGGGAAGATTGGACAGGCCGGCCGCGCGAGCGGCGGGCCTGAATTTCGGGGATAGTCCATGTTCGTGACATCTGCCTTTGCGCAAGAGTCCGCGCCATCAGCCGATACCAGCCACGCTGCTACGGAAGGCGACACGCATTCCAGCACCGGTGTGCCTGCTGAAGCGCATGGCACGTTTCCGCCATTCGATCCGGCGACGTTCCCGTCGCAGCTTCTGTGGCTGGCGATCACCTTCGGGCTGTTCTATCTCTTCCTGAAGCGGGTTGTGATGCCGCGCGTCGGCGGCATCATCGATGTCCGCAACGATCGCATCACGCAGGATCTCGATCAGGCGGCCAAGTTGAAGGGCGAGGCCGACGCTGCCGTTGCTGCCTACGAGCAGGAACTGGCGGAAGCCAAGACCAAGGCCAACGCGATCGGCCAGCAGGCCAACGACGCGGCTAAGGCCGAGGCCGACACCGCTCGCAAGAAGGTCGAGGCCGCGCTCGACGCCAAGCTTGGCGAAGCCGAGGCCCGCATCTCTTCCATCAAGGCCAATGCCATGAAGGAAGTCGGCAGCATCGCCGAGGACACCGCTTCGGCGATTGTCGAAGCCCTGGTTGGCGGCAAGGCCAGCAAGGCAGAGATCGCGGCCGCGGTCAAATCCGTGGCCCGGTGAGGAGCGCATCATGGACGCCACATCTCTCGCGACGCTCTGGGCCACGGTTGCCCTGGTCATCTTCCTGGGCATTGCCGTCTACATCAAGGTGCCTCGCCTGATCGCCAAGGCGCTCGACGCCCGCGCCGAAAGGATCAGCAACGAACTCGACGAAGCGCGCCGGCTGCGCGAGGAAGCCCAGCAACTGCTTGGCCAGTATCAGCGCAAGCGCAAGGAAGCCGAGCAGGAGGCCGCCGACATCGTCGCCGCCGCCAAGCGCGAAGCCGACTTGCTTGCCGCCGAAGCGCACAAGAAGACCGAGGACTATGTTGTCAGGCGCACCGCGCTTGCCGAGCAGAAGATCGGCCAGGCCGAGCGTGACGCCATCAGCGAAGTCCGCGCCAGCGCCGTCGACATCGCCGTAGAGGCAGCGCGCGCGCTGCTTGCCGGCAAGATCGACGCCAAGGCCGGTGCCGATCTGTTCAAGGCATCGCTTGCGGACGTGAAGTCGAAGCTGAATTAGAGGGTCCCTCTAGCCAATCATCGAAAGCCGCCCGGGCAACCTGGCGGCTTTTTTGTTGTGGGCGGGGATAATCTCCCCCCTTGAGGGGGAGATGTCGCCAAAGGCGACAGAGGGGGTCGGCTCGACCGGGCGCGACGTCATTTTGCAGCGCAGATAAGGTCGGCGTTTCACGCGCGGCGACCCCCTCTGGCCTGCCGGCCATCTCCCCCTCGAGGGGGAGATCAGCTATCCATTCCGACGAAGCTCTCTTCCTCAACCACTTCAGCGCCACCCAGCCTGAACGGCGAAAACGATACGCGATGCAGCCGCGCCACCGGGCCATGCGCCTCGATTGCCGTGCGATGGCGAAGCGTGGCGTAGCCCATATGGACTTCGAAGCCGTAGCGGTCGTGATGGTTGCCGCAGCCGCACATCATGCGATCGCGCATCACCTTGGCGACGATCGAGGCGGCGGCGATCGACTGCGAACGCTGGTCGCCCTTGATCAGCGCGCGCCCTTCACAAGGCAGGCCAGGCGGCACGTCGCGTCCATCGGCAAGGGCGAGCTTCGGTCTGACCGACAGCCCTACCAGGGCGCGGCGCATGGCTTCCAGGCTTGCCTTGAGGATGTTGCTGCCGTCGATACCCTCGGCACTGATGGAGGCCATTGAGATCGCCTGCGCAGAGCCGAGAATTCGCAGGAACAAGGCTTCACGCTGCAGATGGCTGAGGCGTTTGGAATCGTCGAGGCCGTCGGGAATGTTGGCGGGATCGAGCACCACGGCCGCGGCGACTACCGGCCCGGCCAGGGGGCCACGGCCGGCCTCGTCCATCCCGGCAACCGGCCACAGCCCCTCCGCCATCGCCTTCGTCTCGAAGGAGAAGTCGGGCTTCTCGATGATCTCAAAGAGAGGCGGAGAATCAGAACGCGCGCGAGCCATGTTGCGGCGAGGTTCGCATCGGCTCTGATTCTCCGCAAGTCCCTCCGGGTCGGGTGGGGCGCCGGACCGGGAGGGCACCGTCTGCAGGCCGGGGCAGGCCGGACGGGATTCTGGTGCCGCGACGGATCAAACCACCGCGATGAATTGTCTCTCAAAGCAGCGTCAGCTGCACCTGGTCTTTCCCGGCGGCAACGAACTGGTCGGTCCGCAGCGTGCGCCGTTCGGCATTGAGGCCGAGCCGCTTGGCTGTGATCTCGAAGCGCCGGCCGATCTGCCAGGCATAGGGACCGGCGCCCTTCATGCGTTTGCCCCATTCCGAATCGTAGTCCTTGCCGTCACGCATCGACCGGACCAGCGACATCACATGGCGGTAGCGGTCGGGATAATGACGCAGCAGCCAATCCTTGAAGATCGGGCTGACCTCCAATGGCAGGCGCAGGATCACGTAGCCGGCTTCGCGCGCGCCGGCCGCACGTGCCGAATCGAGGATGCGTTCCATTTCCGAGTCGGTCAGGCCCGGAATGATCGGCGCCACCATGACCGAGGCCGGGATGCCGGCATCCGAAAGCTGCCGGATCGCTTCCAGCCGCTTGGTCGGTGTCGACGCGCGCGGCTCCATGGTGCGCGCCAGCATACGGTCGAGCGTCGTCACCGACAGCGCCACCTTGGCGAGCCCGCGTTCGGCCATGCGTGACAGGATATCGATATCGCGCGTCACCAGAGCGGACTTTGTCACGATGCCGACTGGATGGCCGCGCGCTTCCAGCACTTCGAGGATTTCGCGCATGATCCGGTATTGCTTCTCGATCGGCTGGTAGGGGTCGGTGTTGGTGCCGATGGCGATGGTGCGCGGCTGATAGCTGTCTTTCGAAAGCTCCTTGTCAAGCAAGCGCGCCGCATCAGGCTTGGCGAACAACTTCGATTCGAAATCCAGACCCGGCGACAGGCCCATGAAAGCGTGCGTCGGGCGGGCAAAGCAATAGACGCAGCCATGCTCGCAGCCGCGATAGGGGTTGATGGAACGGTCGAAGGAAATGTCGGGCGATTCGTTGCGGGTGATGATTGTGCGCGGCTTCTCGACCTGCACTTCGGTCTTGAAGGGTGGCAGTTCCTCCAGCGAATTCCAGCCATCGTCGAACACGTGCCGGCTGACCGGCTCGAACCGGCCGGACGGATTGATGCCCGCTGACCTGCCGCGGTTGCGGTCCGGGCGGACACGCAGGCCGCTCTGCTCGACCATCGCGTTGGCCATCTCGGCTCTTCCTGCTCCGAAAGCCGCAATGTCGGCGCGCACGATCTGTTCCATCTTCGCCCGCTCCCAGGGACTGTCCATGTTGTGTCGAATCGCTCTGCTCATGAAATTATTCCTATTTCGTTGAAGAGAACAAAGCAAGAACTTTCTATGGTGCGATGCAAAAACTGGCGCTGTCCGGCGCTTTCCGCTATTCGGCTAAGGATGCTCAGTGTTCTCATCGAAACCCGCAATGACGAGGAGGGCCTAGCCCGCACGCTCGCCTCGCTGATCGGCGGCGCGGTCGAAGGCGTGGTGCGTGAAGTCATCGTTTGCGACACAGGCTCCACCGATCAGACGCATCGTGTGGCCGAGCATGCCGGCTGTCAGTACGTGACGGACGGTGTCGCTGCCGGTATCCGCCAGGCCAAGGGGGATTGGTTGCTGCTCCTGGAACCGGGCGCGCGGATGGCGGAGGGCTGGATCGATGAGGTTGTCGCCCATACGGCAAGGCAGACCATGGCGGCACGGTTTTCGCGCACGCGAGCCAGCCGCACGCCATTCCTGGCCCGGGTCTTTTCGGGAAACCGCGCCTTGGCCGACGGATTGCTGATCAGCAAGCGTCAGGCGGCGGCCGCGGCCAAGAGTGCCGGCAGTGCCGAGGCCATCGCCCGCGGCCTCGCGACGAAGCGGCTCGACGCGGAGATCTGGATGGCGCCGGCCAAGCAGGAGCGCCGCTCGTCGACGTGATTTTTGCAGTTGCTCAGGTCATTGTGCATTGCACAAAATCTGACGCGGGGTTAGCTTCCGTTCAAGCGGGAATTGGGTTTGGGACATGCCGAGAGGCGAGCACCGATGCGGCATCGGTGGTGCTCTCATAGCCGAGGACCCAATGAAGCTTTCAACCCCCGACACATCCGGCGCGGCCAGTCTCGAGGCCATTGCGCGCAACGGCAGCCTGCTGCGGCGCATCGCCGTGCGTATTCCAACCTATCTGACGGACCTGCGGGAGAACCCTGCCTGGCTGCCGATGTTCGTGTTGGCGCGCACAATGCCCGGACGCCGCATGCATTGGCTGGGCGCAAAACGCGCCCGCCCGGTCGCCAATGCCGGGGATACGATGTTTGCCGGTGTCGAACGGGGAGCGGTCGTCGATGCGTTGCGCTCCGACGGGCTGTTCTCAGGCCTGGTCCTGCCGCCTGATATCCATGAAGAGATCGCCGACTTCGCCGGGCGCACGCCTTGCTTCGGCAATTTCGACCGCCGTCTCGAATTCATGCCGGGGGAACATGCCGAGGCCGAGAAACGCCTTGGCCGCTCGCTGCTCAGCGGGCATTTTTTCGAGCGCATCCTCGACTGCCCGGCGGCGCTTGCCATCCAGCGCGATCCGCTGCTTCTGGATATTGCCGCGCACTATCTCGGCGGCCAGGCAAAACTGATCACGACGCGCGTCTGGTGGAGTTTTCCAACCGGTGCGGCTTCGGACGCCGACAAGAACCTCGCCTCGCTCGGCAAGTATCATTTCGACCTCGATGATTGGCGCATGCTGAAATTCTTCTTCTACCTCAAGCCGGTCGACGCCGACACCGGTCCGCATGTCTATGTCAGGGGCAGCCACAAGCGCCGCAGCCTCAAGCACCAGCTTACCCTTCTGGTCGGTCATCCCGCGCAGCAGGTTCTGGATGTCTATGGCGAGCAGAGCCCGGTGACGCTGACCGGCGAGGCTGGTCTCGGCTTCGTCGAGGACCCCTTTGGCTTTCATATGGGCACCGTGCCGGCACGCACGCCGCGACTGATGATGGAAGTCGGCTTCGGCGTATCGCCGCCGTCGCGCCGACGGTTTCATGGCGAGCCGGTTATCCGCTGAGAGCTGCCTATCCGAAGCTCATCTCGACAGGTGTCCAGTGTGTGCGGCGTCTGGCTTGGCGCTGCGCCCTGTTTTCCGTATCGAAGTCAACGCGGACCGGCTCCTGGTTGAACCGTTCGCGGTCGTCCAGGGCGTTGATGATGACGATCGCCCTTGCATCGTCATCTCTGGCGATTGCGGCGACGTAGACACCGCACCGCCGGCAGATCAGATAGTCGGCCGTCCTCAGCCCGAACTGATATCTCCGCAATTGCGTCTCGTCCTTGACCGAGATGACCAGTCTGCCATTCGGATCGGCAACGGCGCGCGAACCATGTCTGACACAGAACGAGCATTGGCAAGCGCGAACTTCGGTTTGCGGTGGCTCGAGCTCGGTTGAAAATTCAAGGCGTATGTTGCCGCAATGGCATCCACCGGTGTGCACGGTCATCGTAGCTGCCTTGTCGTGAACGGCGATGATCGCCTTCAGAGAAGGTACTTTTCCGAGGTCCGGTTTGGAATGGGGTTTCAAAGGCGCCGGTGCTGTTTTGCCTGGCGAACGCGGCGTGGAACCGGCGCTTTGCCTCGGCTTTTACGGAGCCGATTTGCCGCGCCGCAAATGCTCGTCCAGGCGCGGCATGATCTCGACGAAGTTGCATGGCGTGTGCCGGTAGTCGAGCTGCGCTTTCAGGATGCCGTCCCACGCGTCCTTGCAGGCGCCTGGCGAACCCGGCAGCACGAAGACGAAGGTGGCGTTGACGACGCCGCCGGTCGCCCGGCTCTGGATCGTCGAGGTGCCGATCTTGTCGTAGGAAATCCGGTGGAACACTTCCGAAAAGCCATCCATGCGCTTTTCGAAGATCGGCTCCAGCGCGTCCGGCGTCACGTCACGGCCTGTGAAGCCGGTACCGCCGGTGGTGATGACGACATCGATATTCTTGTCCTGTGACCACGCCAGAACCGTGTCGCGGATTTTCTCGCGGTCGTCGGTGACGATATCGCGGGCCGCCAGCCGATGGCCGGCCTCGGTGATGCGGTCGGCCAGCGTCTGGCCGGATTTGTCGTCGGCGAGGCTGCGCGTGTCCGAAACGGTCAGCACCGCGATGCGCACGGGAATGAAGGAGCGGCTCTCGTCAATTCTGGACATCTGCGCCCTCCGATGCGATGCTGCGCGTCGCGGCAACGAACCAGTCGGGCTGGCGGCCGCGGATCTCGGCAGCGGCGCGCTTGGCGACATTGCCGGTCTCGAACAGGCCGAAGCAGGTGGCGCCGGACCCGGACATCCGTGAAAAACCCGATCCGGCCTTGTTCAGCCAGGAAAGCGCCCTGCCGATGGCGGGCTGCATCGCCAGCGCCGCGGGCTCGAGATCGTTGCGAGTAATCTCCAGCCAGTTGCGCAGGCTGTGAAAATCGATGCCGCGCGGCAGCGGCGGCAAGGCCTCATTGTCGCGCCGGGAAAGCGCTGCAAAGACATCCGCCGTCGACACCGGGGTGCCTGGATTGACCAGCACCAGGCCAAGCGCCGAAAAATCCGGCACCATCCACAGTTCATCCCCGATGCCGCGCGCCACCAGCGGCTTTGCCGCCAGGCACATCGGCACATCGGCGCCAAGCGAAAGGCCGATCCGCGCCAGCTCTGCGCCGTCGATGTCCAGCGCCCATGTCTCCACCAGCCCGCGCAGCACGGTCGCCGCGTCGCTCGAACCGCCGCCGACGCCGGAGGCAACCGGCAGGTTCTTTTCGAGCCGGATAGCGACCGGCGGTGTTCTCTCGTGCCCGGCTGTCTGCCGCAGGGCATCGCGCGCCTTGAGCACAAGATTGCTGGCGTCGAGAGGAACGGCCGGAGCGTAACGGCCGGACACGGTAAATTCATCGCTATCGGCGAGCGCGATTTCGACCCTGTCGCCGAAACGCGTGAACACCGCCAGGCTTTCGATCAGATGATAGCCGTCAGGGCGCCTGCCTGTGACATGCAGCGCAAGATTGATTTTGGCGTGTGCGTGCCAGCTACGCGACCCGATGTCGGTGTCCACAATCGTCTGCGGGATGATGCTCAGTCCTTGGCCAGCCGGTATTCGCCGGTCTTCGGATCCTTGACCAAAGTGCCGATCGCGCCGTTGGCCGTCTGCTTTTCTGTGCGCCGCACCTTGGCGGTCACGCGCTCGGCTTCCCTAATGAAGGTGCGGTAGCCGAAATAAGCGGCAACGCCAACGACGGCGAAGAAAATGATCTGCGGCATGCCAAAACTCCTCCCACGCTGGGCCGGCGAAGGCGGCCGGTCGGGTCGGTTGATGCATGCCGACCCGCTTTTGGGAACACGACATGCATGAAACTCAAGCTCTCATGCTAGACGGTTTTGCCGGGTTTTCAAAGCCCGAAGCGAGACCACAATGCGCGCTCTTCCGCCGCATCGATCACGCCGCTGGCGGCAGCGGCTACGATATCGGGCGCTGAAAAGCCCTTGCTTGAGCCGAACAGGCCGAAGCGGCTAAGAAAACCGCGCGGTGTCGTGATCAGCCTGAGCTGGGTTTTCGCCCCGAAACGGGTCTTGAGCACAGTGCGCATGTCGCCGAGCGCATCGACCAGACCGAGTTCGAGGCCCTTGATGCCTGTCCAGAACAGGCCGGTGAACAGGTCCGGGTCGTCCTTCAGTTTCGTGCCGCGCCGCTCCTTGACGAGGTCGATGAAAGTTGCGTGCACCTCGAGCTGCAGCGCCTTCAGCCGTTCGACATCTTCCTTCTTCTCGGGCTTGAACGGATCGAGCACCGCCTTGTTCTGGCCGGCGGTGTGGACACGGCGCTCGACACCGATCTTTTTCATCAGTTCAGGGAAGCCGAACGAGGCCGATACCACGCCGATCGAACCGACGATGGACGACGGATCGGCGAAGATCTCGTCACCGGCGACCGCGATCATGTAGCCGCCCGACGCCGCGACATCCTCGACGAAGACCAGTACCTTTTTGTTCTTTTCCGTGGCCAGGTCACGGATGCGCTTGAAGATCAGCCGAGACTGCACCGGCGAGCCGCCCGGCGAATTGATCGAGATGGCGACCGCCGGCGCGTCGTAGGAGAACGCCTTCTCGATGAGGCCGGCGGTGGAAGCCAGCGACAGGCTCGGCCGAAACTGGCCACCGCCTGCCATGATGGTGCCGTGCAGCCGGATGACCGGAATGGTGACGACGGTGGAGCGCCAGGATTTCGGCAGCAGGCGGTTGATAAGGCGTTTCACGAGGGCGCGGTCTCCGGTCGGTGGGTTGCAGGCATGTAGGGATTTCCCGGCCAACGGCAATGTCGCCGGGCAGAATAGCTCAATCTCCGAACAGCGAGGCGAGGCCGTTGGTGATCATTTCGCTGCGCTCGTCGGGGCCGTTGCCTGACTGCGTGTGGAGCATTAGGGGCGGGCGTATGGCAAGCTTTCCCCGCGCCCCGAGCGCTGCCCGCACGACGATGCGGATCGCCGCCGCATCGGGACGAGGGTGGACGGCGAGCATCTCGGCATCGCCGAAGCGGCCGGCGATCGCATCGAGAATGGCGCCGAGCTGTTCGGGCCGGGCGATTACGGCGAGCCCGCCGCGCGGCCTCACCACCGCCGCCGCACTTCTGATCCAGCTCTCGAACAGCCCGTCCTCCATGACATGGGCTTCCTTTCGCAGGCGATCCGATGTGGCGCGGTCCTGGGGGGCATTGAAAGGCGGGTTCATGATGACGAAGTCGAAGTCGTTGTCGGCGAGGCCGGCGGCCGCCCGCGCCCGGCCCGATACGGTGACATTGGCGACCAGCACGGATGCGCGATCGCTAAGATGGGCATTGCCGGGATGGGCAAGCGTCGCCGCCGCGAAGGCCGCCATTTCCGGCGCGCGTTCGACAAGCACCGCCTCTGCCGCCGGGCAGCGTGACAGCACCGCCAGTCCGGCAGCTCCGGCTCCGGCGCCAAAATCGGCCAGGCGCCCGCTAAAGGTCGATGGCACGGATGCCGCCAGCATCATCGCATCCATGCCGGCGCGATGGCCGCCCTGCTTGGGCTGGACGAGCCAGAACCGGCCGCGATGGAAGGCGTCGACCGTATGGGCCGGCGTGTCCGGAACAAGGGCGGCGGGCGCGGCGGGCATTATTTTCCGCGGATCTCGTTGGCGATGCCGGCATCCCTGAGGATGCGCCGTGCCGCGTCGGCCTGGTCGGCGTCGACCATGACGCGTTTCTGCAAAAGACCGATCGATCCTTCGAGAATGCTCATATTCTGATCGGCGACAAAGCAGGCGATGCCGGCGTCGCGCATCAGCGATTCCACAAAGGAGATGATCACGGCATCGTTGGTGCGGACAAGTTCTATCATCGTATGAAACTCGCAGTTTGCGCTATTGATGTAAACGGGCAGGGGATTCCGAGGCAGAGCCCCGTTCCCTCTGTGGTCGTTGACATTCCGTCATCGACGCCGCGCCAATTCGCCACTTGCCGTGGCCATGTCCGCCGCCCTAGAGTCCACGCAGGGACTAAGGGTGCCGTCGCACGCTCTATACCAAGACGGGAGTGATTGTCGTGGGTGTCGTTCTCAACATCGAAAACGGGAAGCGGGAGCCCGCCTCCATCAAGGATCTGATCGATCTGACAGCGGCCGATATGGGGCGCGTCAATGAATTGATCCTGTCCAAGGCCGGCTCCGACGTCGAGATGATCCCGGAGGTCGCCAATCATCTGATCTCGTCCGGCGGCAAACGGCTGCGGCCGATGCTGACGCTCGCCGCCGCGCAGATGTTCGGCTATGCTGGCGAAGGCCACGTCAAGCTCGCTACCTCCGTCGAATTCATGCACACGGCGACGCTGCTGCACGACGATGTCGTCGACGAGAGCGGCATGCGGCGCGGCAAGAAGACCGCCCGCATGATCTGGGGCAACCAGGCAAGCGTGCTGGTCGGCGACTTCCTGCTCGGCCAGGCTTTCCGCATGATGGTCGATGTCGGCTCGCTCGAAGCGCTCGATATCCTGTCGAGTGCTGCCTCGATCATCGCCGAGGGCGAGGTTATGCAGCTTGCCGCCGCCAAGAACCTCGAAACCACCGAGGACGAGCATTTCGCCGTCATCAAGGCCAAGACCGCGGCGCTGTTTTCGGCTGCTGCCGAGGTAGGGCCCGTCATTGCCCAGGCGACCCGCAACGATCGTGCGGCGCTGCGCTCCTACGGCATGAATCTCGGCCTTGCCTTCCAGCTGATCGATGACGCGCTGGACTATGGCGGCACCAGCAAGGATCTCGGCAAGAATGTCGGCGACGATTTCCGCGAAGGCAAGGTGACCTTGCCAGTCATTCTCGCCTATCGGCGGGGCACGAAGGCCGAGCGCACTTTCTGGAAGCGTGCCATCGAGGACAATGTCACCGATGACGCCGGCCTGGAAAAGGCGATCGGCCTGATGACTCGCCATGGCGCCATCGCCGACACGATCGGACGAGCCCGCCATTTCGGCGAGATCGCCCGCGACGCGCTGGCGCCGCTGGAAGCGACGCCGCAGAAATCGGCGCTGATCGACGTCATCGATTTCTGCATCAGCCGGGTGAACTGAGCGGCGTCACCCGGTTGCCCGCTGCTTCGCCTTTCCCGGCAAAGCGAACGCGGCCAGCAGGCTGACAAAGATGCCCGCCGCCGCCAGCCAGAAGGCGATCTGTATGCCGTCGGCGATCGCGGCCTTCAGTGCATCGCCAGTCAATCCGCCGACATGGCTGTTGGCGATCGCGATCAATGTTGCCATGCCGATCGCGTTGCCGATGTTGAGCGTCGTGCAGGCCATTCCCGAGGCAACGCCCTGTTCGTCGTGTGCCACGCCCGACGCGGCCGCGATCCACATGGCGGTCCAGACGATGCCCTGTCCGACACCGGAGATGATCAGGCCGGGAACGATGGCGGCATAGCTGCTGTCGGCTGATGCTCCAAGGACCATCAGCGCTGTGCCGGCTGCGCCGACTATCATGCCGCCGACCAGGGTCGAGCGTGTAGAAAAGCGCGTCGCCAGGCGCTCACCGAGCTGCGTGCCGGCGGCGATGGCGATCGACGGCACCAGGAACGCCAGGCCTGTTTGCAGGGCGGTGAAGCCATGTACGGTCTGCAACAGCACGGTCAGGAAATAGGGCAGGGCTCCGAACGTTCCCATGAACAGGAAGGTGATCGTCATGCCGGCGACGAGGCTGCGATTGCGGAACAGCCGCAGCGGCATCAGCGGGTCAGCGCTCTTCGCCTCAATCAGCGCGAAGGCGATAATGAAGATCGCTGCCAGTGCGGCGCTGGCGATGATCGCTGGCGAACCCCAGCCATATTCAGGTCCCTGGACCAGCGTGAAGACCAGCAATGTGGCGCCTGCGGTGACGGTCAGCGCGCCCGGCAGATCGAAGTTGCGGTGCTGGTGCCGCTTGGGATCGCGCGGAATGATGGCAAATGCGGCGATGATGGCGATGCCAGCCAGCAGCACATTGACGTAGAAGACCGACGACCAGCCGAAGGCGCCTGTCAGGATTCCACCGGCCAGTGAGCCAAGGGTAAGGCCGCTCGCGCCGGCACCGCCCCACACCGCCAGCGCCCTGTTGCGTTCCGGTCCTTCGGCAAACAGGCGGTTGATCAGCGAGAGCGTCGCCGGGAACAGGAAAGCGCCGCCGATGCCTTGCACGGCACGCGCAGCGATGATGATTTCCGGCGACCAGGCGAGGCCGCCGACCAGCGACGAAAGCGCATAGAGCCAGAGCGCGAAGATGAAGATGCGGCGCTGACCGATAAGGTCGGCGGCGCGGCCGCCGAACAGCAGAAAACCGCCGGTAAATACGGTGTAGGCGCTCACCACCCATTGCAAGGTCTGGCCGGAAAAGCCCAGTCCAGCCCCGATTTCGGGCAGCGCCACGAAGACGATGTTGATGTCGAGAGCGATGATAAGCTGGGCGAAGGCGAGCAATGCCAGCGTGGCGCCGCGCTTCGCGCCAATCCCTCCCTGTGTCGCAGTGGCGCCGAATGGCAGCCCTTGATCGAGTGAACTCATGCCAGTCTCCTTTCCATTCTTTATCGATCGACAAAGAATTGAATTTGCAATCTTGAGTCAAGCGGATTATTTGTGGATCGATAAAGAAATGGAGGTTGCGATGGCGGGACGGCCAAGGGAGTTCGACAGAGCCCAGGCTCTGCAGAAAGCGCGCGATGCCTTCTGGATGCGCGGCTACGAGGGCACCTCGATGGCCGACCTCGTCTCCATGCTTGGCCTGGCCTCGGCGCGCATCTATGCCGCCTTTGGCTCGAAGGAGGATCTGTTTCGCGAAGCCGTTGTTCTCTACGAAATCAGCGAAGGAAGCTTCGCCACCAGTGCCCTTGCCGAAGAACCAACCGCTCGGCGGTTTGTCGAGCGGCTGCTGCGCGATGCGATCGACATCTATACAAGGCCGGATCTGCCGAAGGGCTGCATGGTTGTCTCGGCCGCCACCAACTGCGCTACTGAAAATGACGGCGTGCTGCATTGGCTGGCCGAGCGCCGACTGGCGCGCAATGCATTGATTGTGGAGCGCTTGAAAAAGGGTGTTCGCGACGGCGACCTCAAGCCGGATACTGATCCGGAAGCGCTTGGCGACTACTACACCACACTGTTGTTTGGCCTCTCTGTGCAGGCGCGCGACGGGGTGCCGAAGAAGCGGCTGCATGACCTGGTCACCGTGGCGATGCCTGCGCTCGACGGTTTCGTCTCACAGCCTTGAGTCTTGCTTCTGGCGCCTCGCGATTTCGACTGCAATTGGCTCGACAAGCTGCCCTGCCGCAAATTATCTATAAACATGGCAAAGGGCACAGACGACACCATCGCGGTGCGCATCAGCAAGGTGCTGGCGGACCGCATCATCTCCGGCGCGATCGAGCCGGGGGCCAGGCTTCGGCAGGATCATATCGCCGAGGAATTCCAAACCAGCCATGTTCCGGTGCGCGAGGCCTTCCGGCGTCTGGAGGCGCAAGGGCTGGCCATTGGCGAGCCGCGCCGCGGCGTGCGTGTGGCGTCTTTTGATTTGGGCGAGGTCAAGGAAGTCGCCGAAATGCGGGCAGCACTCGAAGTGCTGGCGCTGCGCCACGCCGCGCCGCACCTGACATCGGCCATTCTCGATCTCGCCGAGGAGGCGACCAAGGCCGGCGACAAGTCCCGCGATGTCAGGTCGTGGGAAGAGGCCAACCGCGCTTTCCACCGCTTGATCCTGTCGCCATGCGGCATGCCGCGCCTGCTCGCGACCATCGACGACCTGCACGCGGCAAGCGCCCGTTTCCTGTTCGCGGCATGGCGGTCGGAGTGGGAGACGCGCACCGATCAGGACCATCGCGCGATCCTCTCCGCCTTGCGGCAGGGAAACACCGAATCCGCGGCCGTCACACTGGGGCGGCACGTCCAATGGATTGGCCGCAAGCCGGTCAGGACGGCCTCCGGGACGACGCGCGAAGCTTTTGCCATCGTAGGTTAGACGGCCTCCGCCAAAGCCAGGGCTTGCAATCTCCAGGGAAGTGTGGATTCGATAATAGATCGGAAAGAGAAATTATCTATAATTTTCAATCGATCAAAGGAATCCCAATGACAGACGTCGCATTCTCCCCCGGCAAGCCGTCGTTCAGTCCGCTCCGGCTCCAGGATCGTTCTCTTGCCTGGCAGGTTGGAGCCGTCGTGCTTGGCACCCTGTTCCTGGCGCTGGCGTCCTATATCGAGGTGCCGATGGTGCCGGTCCCGGTAAACATGCAGACCTTTGCCGTGACCCTGATCGGCGCGCTCTATGGCTGGCGGCTTGGCGCGCTCACCATCGTCGCCTGGCTGGTCGAGGGTGCAGTCGGCTTTCCGGTTCTGTCCGGAGGGGCAGCGGGTGCGGCGCATTTCGTCGGGCCGACGGCTGGCTATCTCTTCGCCTTCCCGCTTGTCGGCGCCTTGGTCGGCTGGCTAGCAGAACGCGGCTGGAACGGCAAAAGGGTGATGCTTGCTTTTGTCGCCATGCTGCTTGGCAACCTTGCCTGCCTTGTGCTGGGCACAGCATGGCTTGCCGTCATGATTGGAGCCGAACAGGCCGTTACCTTCGGCTTCCTGCCGTTCATCGTCGGCGGCTTGCTCAAGTCAGCGCTGGGTGCCGCGACCCTCATGGCCCTTCCCGGCGGCAAGGCCAAGCCGGCCAATCCGTGACGATCAGGCTGCGCGCCCATCATCTCCTTTGCCTGCTCACCTATGTGGGCAAGGGATACAGCCCCGCCTTCACCGCCAATTATGATCGCGTCGCGGAGCGCCTGAGCCGGGGCGAGGACATCCTCCTCGTTTCCGGCCCCGACGATGTCTGCGCTCCATTGCTCGACGAGCCGGAACCTCACTGCCTCAACGAGAGCGTCGTCGAGCGGGACCGGCTCGCCGGGCTGGACGTAGAGGAATTGCTGGCGCGGCCAATCCGGGTCGGCACCCACCTCGATCTCGACACGGGGACCTTGGCCCGGATGCGGCAGGCGTTTTCGGCTGGCCTTGTACGCAAGGCCTGCGGCGGCTGCGAATGGAACGAACTGTGCAGCACGATAGCGGCCGGTGGATACAGCGACACGCTGGTGCAGCGGTCCGCCGCGCCAGCCGAGGGTTGATATTGGCCCCGAGCCTTAGCGGTCGAAGCCGAGCTCAAGGGTCGAATCTGCGATATCTTCGGCGCCGCGCAGGGCCAACACCGAAAATTCAAGACCGGAAAACTGGTGCCTGTCGCCATGATTTGTTAATCGGGTGCCCGGATTGTGAATTCGAGGCGGATTGAAGCGCGACCCCAAAAAGGCCATGCTTTG
This sequence comes from Mesorhizobium sp. M0088, assembly GCF_040322895.1. NCBI lineage: Bacteria > Pseudomonadati > Pseudomonadota > Alphaproteobacteria > Hyphomicrobiales > Phyllobacteriaceae > Mesorhizobium > Mesorhizobium sp. M0088. The sequence continues at coordinate 221,771 of NZ_JAMYUI010000003.1, read as the reverse complement.
CCTGGAAAGATCGAGTCTACGCCGATCCCGCTGATGCGGAGATGGCGCCTGGCTGAAAGGGATATGATGCGGCAAGGACGTGCGCGCTGGCTGACAAGGCTGGCAATTGTGACCGGCATGGCGATCTCGGCTTTGCCGGCCTATGCCAAGCAAACCACCGAACCGGTCAAGATCACGTCGTTTTCGGGCGCTTATCTGGCGGCCCGGATCGCCGAAGGCGACAACGACCTCGACAGCGCCATCGCCTACTACAAGCAAGCATTGGCCTTCGACCCGAGCGACACCGGCCTGCAGCAGAGCCTGATGCTGTCGCTGATCGCGCAAGGGCGCTTCGACGAATCCCTGGTCTATGCCGACAAGCTCAAGGAAGTGCCTGACGTCGAGCGTTTCTCGCGCCTGGCGCTCGCCGTCGATTCTTTCCACAAGAAGGATTTCACCAAGGCGCAGTACTGGCTCAAGCTGTCGCTGGAATCCGATCTCGACCGGTTGATCTCCGGGGTTATGTCCGGCTGGGCGCAGCAAGGCGCCGGCGAGCCTGCCGATGCGATGGCGTCCATCGACAAGCTGCAGGGGCCGGATTGGTTCGGCCTGTTCAAGTCGTTCCACCGCGCCCTGATCGCTGATGCATCCGGCATGCCCGAAAAGGCCGAGGCGATCTATGCCGCGACCATGCAGGATACCGCCGCCGGCGGTGCCGCTCCCGAAACCTGGATGCGCAATGCCCAGGCCTACGCCTCGTTCCTGGTCCGCAAGGGCGACAAGACCAAGGCGCTGTCGGTGCTCGACCAGGCCGAGGCGTTTTCGCCGGGCAAGCTGGAAATCGTCGCCTTGCGCGACCGAATTGCAAAAGGCGACAAGATTGCGCCGCTGGTTGCCGGCCCATCCGATGGCGCCTCCGAAATCCTGCTCGACCTCGCCACCGCGCTCAACCGTGGCGGCGGCGAGCCCTTCGTCCGCCTCTATCTGCAATATGCGCTTGCTTTGAAGCCTGACAGCGACGCTGCCCTTGTGCAACTCGCCGCCGTGTCCGAGCAATTGAAGGACGGCGAAGGTGCCATCGCGCTCTATCGCCGGATTCCCGCCGCTTCGCCGCTGAAGGAGCTTTCGGACCTGCAACTCGGCCTCAATCTTGCCGATCTGGACCGTCACGAAGAGGCGATCACCCATCTGAAAGCCTTGGTCGACGCCCATCCCAATGACATGCGCGGCTATCTGGCGCTGGGCGGCGTCTACTCCTCGAAGGACGATTTCCGTTCGGCCGCCACTCTCTACGATAAGGCCGTCGAGGTGCTGAAGGCGCCGACCGCGGCCAACTGGAACATCTTCTACCAGCGCGGCATCGCTTATGAGCGTCTGAAGGAATGGCCCAAGGCCGAGCCGAACTTCCGCAAGGCGCTGGAACTGTTCCCCGACCAGCCGCAGGTGCTGAACTATCTCGGCTATTCCTGGGTCGACATGAACATGAACCTCAAGGAAGGCCTGGCGATGATTCAAAAGGCCGTCGACCTCAGGCCGAGCGACGGTTACATCGTCGATTCGCTGGGTTGGGCCTATTTCCGCCTCGGCAGGTTCGACGACGCGGTGCGCGAAATGGAACGCGCCGTGTCGCTGAAGCCGGAAGATCCGGTTCTCAACGATCACCTCGGCGATGCCTACTGGCGCGTCGGCCGCAAGCTGGAAGCCACCTTCCAGTGGAACCAGGCTCGCGACCTGAAGCCGGATCCCGATGTGCTGGCCAAATTGCAGCAGAAGCTGATGAAGGGCCTGCCGCCGATCGAGTCCAACACGGCGCAGGAAACTCCGAAGGTCAAGCCAGAGCCGGTGCCCGCCCCGAAGGGGTGACGTCAGCCATTTGAATTCAAGGCGAACGGGGCTCTTTTCGGAGTCCCGTTTTCGTTTGAACCGGATTCGGCTGGCTGCCTCAGAAGAGCTTGCGATAGACGACGAAGCCGGAGTGTTCGGCGACCTTGTCGTAAAGCTTCATCGCCGTGTGATTGGTCTCATGCGTCAGCCAGTATACCCGGCCTGAGCCGGCCGCCTGCGCGCGCTCGTAGACGCCCTCGATCAGCGCCCGTCCGATGCCTTTGCCACGCGAGGCCTGCGTGGTGAAAAGGTCCTGCAGATAGCAATTCGGCGCGATCGCCGTGGTGCTGCGATGGAAGAGATAGTGCACAAGGCCGAGAAGCTGTCCCTCGCCTTCGGCCACCAGCGCGTGGACCGGCTCATAGGCATCGAAGAAACGAGACCATGTCATCTGGGTGATCTCTCCCGGCAGGGCCGTTTCGCCCGAGCGTCCATAAAATGCATTGTAGCCGTCCCACAGCGGCAGCCATTGCTCGAAATCCTGTCGCGCGACAGGGCGGATGACGATCGGGCTGGGCATGGCTGAAACCTGTTGTCGTTGCTGCACAGGCGAACAGAGCGCAGGCCCGAGAGATGGGCAATGGGCCAGCCCCTGCAAAGCTGTCGGCGCGACCGCATCGGCGTGCTTTGCTTGACGCTTTGCTGCCGGGTCTCTAGGACGTGCCGGCAAGCTAGCCTGTGCTGTCGAGGCCATCCGTGACAATTGAAATCCCCGCCCATATGCATCCCAGCCGCTCGTTCCAGGGGCTGATCCTGACCTTGCACAACTATTGGGCGGCCTATGGCTGCGTCATCCTGCAACCCTACGACATGGAAGTCGGCGCCGGCACCTTTCATCCGGCAACGACGCTGCGCGCGCTCGGCCCAAAACGCTGGAACGCTGCCTATGTCCAGCCCTCGCGCCGCCCCAAGGACGGGCGTTATGGCGAGAACCCGAACCGGCTGCAGCATTATTACCAGTATCAGGTGATCCTGAAGCCGAACCCGCCCAATTTGCAGGAACTCTATCTCGGCTCGCTGGCGGCGATCGGCGTCGATCCGCTGCTGCACGACATCCGCTTCGTCGAGGACGATTGGGAAAGCCCGACGCTGGGCGCCTGGGGTCTCGGCTGGGAATGCTGGTGCGACGGCATGGAAGTCTCGCAGTTCACCTATTTCCAGCAGGTCTGTGGCATCGAATGCGCGCCGGTGGCCGGCGAACTCACCTACGGGCTGGAGCGTCTGGCCATGTATGTGCAGGGCGTCGACAATGTCTACGACCTCAATTTCAACGGCCGAGAAGGCGCCGATAAGGTCACCTATGGCGATGTCTTCCTGCAGGCCGAGCAGGAATATTCGCGTCACAACTTCGAATATGCCAACACAGCCATGCTGCTGCGACACTTCGAGGACGCCGAGGCCGAATGCAAGGCGCTGCTCGATGCCGGCGCGCCGGCATTGAACGACAATCTGCCGATGCACCGCATGGTTTTCCCGGCCTACGACCAGTGCATCAAGGCCAGCCATGTCTTCAATCTGCTCGATGCGCGTGGTGTGATTTCGGTCACCGAACGGCAAAGCTACATCCTGCGGGTGCGCAATCTGGCCAAGGCCTGCGGCGAAGCGTTTTTGAAGACGCAGGCGGGTGGCTTGGCGGCCTGAGCTTCAGGCCCGCTTCATCATCTCGAGGGAAACGTTGATCGGCGGTACGGCCTGACCGCCGGCACCGTCGATCGTGCGCAATGCCTGTCGAACGCCCGGCATCGAGAAGGCACCGTGAGCCTGCGCCGTGAAGCAGGCGCCGAGCGCGAGGATCTGCAGAAGTCTGGATGCCGTTTTCATGGTCGTTGAGCCAATAGTTTCCTGCCTGAGCGTGGGTCGCTTCAGCGCTGCGTTCGGTTCATGGAAATCTTTGATCCAAGGACGGGTGGCGCGGTCTTGTCCCGACAGGGCGGCCAAAATTTCTGGAAACGGGCGCAAATCGGCGATCCCCGCGCGGAAAGGGTGACAGCGGCCAGCCGAGTTGCTATGCCCCCGCCCGGACCATTTTGCCGCGTGAGCCCCATCCATGCCTGACCTGCTTCTAGAACTCCGCTCGGAAGAGATTCCTGCCCGCATGCAGCGCAAGGCGGCGGGTGATCTCAGGAAGATGCTGACCGACGGCCTGGTCGAGGCGGGGCTGACCTATGAAGCGGCGCGCGAGTACTGGACGCCACGCCGGCTGACGCTCGATATCAGGGGCCTCACCGCGCGCTCGAAAGATATAAGCGAAGAGATCAAGGGGCCTTCGACATCGGCGCCTGAACAGGCGGTCCAGGGGTTCCTGCGCAAGGCCGGACTTTCCTCGATCGCCGAGGCCCATGTCCATTCCGATCCGAAGAAGGGCGATTTTTATGTCGCCCACATTTCGAGGCCGGGCAGGGCGGCGGAAGAGATCATCGCCGAACTGGTACCGGGGATCATCCGCAATTTCCCGTGGCCGAAATCGATGCGCTGGGGGCCGGCCTCGGCCAAGCCCGGCTCGCTGCGCTGGGTACGGCCCCTGCAATCGATCCTGTGCACGTTCGGCCCGGAGACCGAGGAGCCTGTCGTGGTCGATTTCGAGATCGACGGTATCCGCTCCGGCAACACCACCTATGGCCACCGTTTTCATGCGCCTGACGCCATCACGGTACGCCGCTTCGACGACTATGTTTCCAAGCTGGAAGCGGCCAAGGTCGTGCTCGATGCTGATCGGCGCAAGGAGATCATCCTTGCCGATGCCCGCAATCTCGCCTTCGCCAACGGGCTTGACCTGGTCGAGGACGACGGGCTGCTGGAGGAGGTGTCCGGGCTGGTCGAATGGCCTGTCGTGCTGATGGGCGAGTTCGAGGAGGCATTCCTGACCATTCCAGCCGAAGTGATCCGACTGACCATTCGCGCCAATCAGAAGTGCTTTGTGACGCGGCCGCAGGGTGTCGACGACGCGCTTTCCAACCGCTTCATCCTCACCGCCAATATCGAAGCCAGGGATGGCGGCAAGGAGATCGCCCACGGCAACGGCAAGGTGGTGCGCGCCCGCCTGTCCGACGCGCTTTATTTCTGGACGACCGACCAGGGCGATTTGCCTGACCTGGCTGAGCTCGAGGCATCGGCGGAAAAATTCGGGCTTGATCTCAAGAAGCCGCTCGACCAGCGCATGGCCCGCCTCGACCATCTCGGCGTGACTTTCCACGCCAAGCTCGGCACGCAGGGCGAACGGGTGGAGCGGATCAAGCGATTGGCGGAAGAACTGGCGCCGATCGTGGCGCAGTCAATCTCCCCCCTTGAGGGGGAGATGGCCGGCAGGCCAGAGGGGGTCGCCGCGCGTGAAGCGCCGGCGTCCTCTGACCGCGATGGGGCGTCGCATCCGGTCGTGCCGACCCCCTCTGTCGCCTTCGGCGACATCTCCCCCTCGAGGGGGGAGATTATCGCGCTCGCAGGTCGTGCCGCTGTGCTGGCCAAGGCCGATCTCACCACCGAAGTCGTTGGCGAGTTTCCGGAACTGCAGGGCGCAATGGGCCGCAAATATGCGCTGCTTCAGGGCGAGCATCCTTCCGTGGCCGCGGCCATAGAGGAACACTATAAGCCGCAGGGACCCTCCGACTATGTGCCGAGCGATCCGGTATCCGTTGCTGTGGCGCTTGCCGACAAGCTGGATACGCTGGTCGGCTTCTGGGCCATCGACGAAAAGCCGACGGGTTCGAAGGATCCTTATGCGCTGAGAAGAGCCGCGCTCGGAGTAGTCAGAATTCTGGTAGAAAATGGTATACCCCTGAATATCGTCGAAACAGCCGAAGCGCATATCCCGTTGGTTCATGAATCCATTGCCGACGTGCTGCGCAAACAGCGCGGAGGTTTCGCAATGGGGCGAGGATTGAGGGAATTCAAAGGAAGGGAGGTTGGGGTGGAAGTGCTCGACCTCCTCTCCTTCTTCCACGACCGCCTGAAGGTCTATCTCCGTGACCAGGGCGCACGGCATGATCTCATCGATGCGGTGTTGGCGGCAGGTTCGCACCCAATCTCCCCCCTTGTGGGGGAGATGTCGGCGAAGCCGATAGAGGGGGGCGCTGTCCCGCCGACCTCTCAGCGCGAAGCGCCCCCCTCTGCCCTGCCGGGCATCTCCCCCACAAGGGGGGAGATTGGCCAATCGCCGAACGACGACCTCCTGCAGATCGTGCGCCGGGTCGAGGCGCTGGGCTCCTTCCTCGACACGGAGGATGGCAAGAACCTGCTCGCCGGCACCAAGCGTGCGGCCAACATTCTGGCCGCCGAGGAGAAGAAGAAAACGGTGGTCGCCGAAACCGTTGAGTCGGCGCTGTTTCGCGAGGATGCCGAGAAATCGCTGTTTGCGGCGGTGAATCAGGCTGAGAAGCAAGCCGGCGAAGCGGTTCAAAACGATGACTTTTCCGGCGCCCTGCTGGCGCTTAGCGTGTTGCGCGAGCCGGTTGATTCATTCTTTGAGCATGTTCTTGTAAACGATGAGGATCAGGCGGTGCGTGCCAACCGCCTCGCGCTGCTCGCCCGCATCCGCGCGGCCACCGGCCAGGTCGCGGATTTCTCCAGGATCGCAGGTTAAGGCGAAGAAAATATTCTCTGCTACCTGCCGTTCGAGCCGGCTTACAGTCATATGGCGATGATCTCTCCGTGGAAAAAGGGACATGTTCCCCAACCCCACGGAGGCTTCCATGAATTCCGATCACGAAATCGAAGTGACAGAAGAAACCCCGGCTCCCGCCGAGGCGCTTGAATCCGCTTCCGAAACCATCCTCGATCATGCCGCCGCAGCAGCGGTCGAAGCCGCTGACCTGTCTGATGACGACGAAGATGAAGACGAAGAAGACGAGGACGACGCCGAGGACAGCGTGAAGGCTGACGGCGACGAGTCCGAAGAAGATGACGACAAGGAAGAAGCGGCCTGATTTTTTTCGGCCGCCGAGTCTATCGATGGCAAGGCGGCGCTGAGGCGCCGCCTTTTCCTATCAGCCGTCCCCGAAGCCGACGGTCAGCCGTCCCGGCGACGGTCAGTTCTCGAGAATGCTGACGCGCACGCTGTTTTCGTAGACATCGACCTGGATCAGCGGTTCGCCATTGACGATGGCGCGCTTGGTCGAGGAACTCATCGCACCGCCGCGTTCCAGCATGCGTTGCAGGTCGGCGCGCTGGCCGTTGGTCCTGAACCAGCCATCGCCCTCGTCGTCGCTGTCACGGCGGTGGAATTTGTGCCAGTTGGCGCGGTCCTGTCGCACCATCTGCGCGGCATTGTCCAGCGCATAGCCGTCACTCGCCTGATGATCCCGATCGGAAATGCGCGCGACATAGGATCCCAGCATGTCGTCGGCATGAGCCGCGACGACGCCAAGCAATGACGCCAGCAGAAGGCCTGCCCCGGTTACGATTCCAGATTTTCTCATGATCACCCCCCTTTACCCCTAGCGATGAAATCCCGTCTGCCAGAAATACCTAGAACGGGATTTGCCTGGCAATGGTGCGCCGGGCGCCAGACCACCGTCAAGTCACGCCATCGATGTCAGCTGTCTTTGAGCCGGGGCTATTTGGTATAGCCGTTGGGAGGCATGTGCTGCCCTGCTGCCGGCGCCGGAGCGCTCGGCGGCGTGGGTTGGTTCTCGGCGTTCCCTGAGGGGGCTGCGGAGGCGGTGGCCGTTGCCGGCGCTGTGCCTGCCGCCGGCGCGGTGCCATCGGCCGGCGCGGCACCGGCCGCTGGTGCAGCGGTTGGCGCCGGTGCGGGGAAATCGGGACCGGTAACGCCGCCACGAATGACCATCGGGCCTGGCTGGAAGCCGTGCCCGGTCGCGGGCTTGTCCGGGATCGCCGCCACTTTTTCATCGGTGACGTCGGGCGGCGTTTCCCCTATTGCCACCACCGACCGCGCATCGCTGGCTTTGACCGCATCGACGGTTCCAGGCTGGTTGGGGGCGCCGATCCTGACGATCGATGGTGTGGAGGATGGCGTGCCTGGAAAAACCAGGGATGACGCCTGGGCTTCGCCGGCCGCAACAGCAAGAATGATACCCAGCAGGATACGCGCAGACACTGATGTCGCTCCCCTTTGCCCAGAAGCTGTTCGATAGCAGGCCGGAATTGATGCCGGCTTTCGCGGAAACATAGCATTTTAGGGATTGATAAATCGCCAATGCTCCTGCTCGCCAACAATACGTTACCCAACAGCGGCTTGCCCAACGGCCGCCATCGTACTACGCACCCCGCATCTGTGAGGTGACGAGAGTGGCTGAAATACTTGGCTCGGGCGAGGCGCTGGAGCGGGCGCTGGCGCTGCTCATGGAAGGCGATGTCGTCGCCATCCCGACGGAAACCGTCTACGGGCTGGCCGGCGACGCCACCAACGGCATCGGCGTCGCGCGCATCTTCGAAGCCAAGGGGCGCCCGCGCTTCAACCCGCTGATCGCCCATGTCGCGGATATGGCGATGGCAGAGCGCCTCGCGTTGTTCGATCCGCTGTCCAGGAAACTGGCGCTGGCATTCTGGCCAGGTCCGCTGACGCTGGTGCTGCCGCAACGGCCCGGCAACGGCATCCATCCGCTGGTCACCGCCGGGCTCGATACGATTGCCTTGCGCATGCCGAGGGGCTTTGGCGGCGAGCTGATCGCCAGGCTCGGCCGCCCGCTTGCAGCGCCCAGCGCCAATTCATCCGGCAAAATCAGCGCAACGACCGCGCAAGCGGTAGCGGCGGATCTCGGCACGCGCATAAAGCTGGTGGTCGATGGCGGCGCGACGCCGATCGGGCTGGAATCGACGATTCTCAAGGCCGAAGGGGACAGATTGCGGCTGCTGAGGCCCGGCGGCATCGCCGCCGAGGAGATCGAGGCGGCTATCGGCATGGAGCTGTTGCGCGGCGGCGCCGCCGGCGTCGAGGCGCCGGGCATGCTCGCCTCGCACTATGCGCCAGGTGCTGCGATGCGGCTCAATGCCGGCACGGTCGGCGAGGGCGAGGCTTTGCTAGGCTTCGGCAGCCAGAGGGCGCAAGGCTGGCGCCGCGCCGAAGCCTTCCTCAATTTATCCGAAACCGGTGACCTGCGCGAAGCGGCGAGCAATCTGTTTGCCTATATGCAGGAGCTCGACCGCTGCGGCGCGCAGACCATCGCCGTCGAACCTATTCCCTTCGACGGGCTCGGCGAAGCGATCAACGATCGGCTGTCGCGCGCGGCCGCCCCTCGTGACAACACGCAAGCCACATCATAGCTTTCCACATGACCGAAATTCCAGAGACCCTCGACCCTGTTCTCATCGATCGCTTTGCCGCGATCGTCGGCGACAAGTATGCGCTGCGCGACGAACAGGACATCGCGCCCTACCTCATTGAGCGGCGCGGGCTCTGGCACGGCGCGACATCGCTGGTGCTGCGGCCGGGCAGCATCGACGAAGTCAGCCGGATCATGCGGCTGGCGACGGAGACGGGAACGCCGATCGTGCCGCAAAGCGGCAACACCGGGTTGGTCGGCGCCCAGGTGCCGGACAGGTCCGGGCGCGAAATCGTCCTGTCGCTGTCGCGGCTGAACCGCATCCGCGAGATCGATGTCCTGTCCAACACGGTGACGGTCGAGGCCGGCGTCATCCTGCAGACGCTGCAGGAGGCAGCCGACGCCGCCGACCGGCTGTTTCCGCTGTCGCTGGCCGCGCAAGGCTCCTGCCAGATCGGCGGCAATCTTTCCTCCAATGCCGGCGGCACCGGCGTGCTTGCCTATGGCAATGCGCGCGAACTTTGCCTCGGTGTCGAGGTGGTGCTGCCGACCGGCGAGGTGTTCGACGACCTGCGCAAGCTGAAGAAGGACAACACCGGCTACGATCTGAAAAACCTGTTCGTCGGCGCCGAAGGTACGCTCGGCGTCATCACCGCCGCCGTGCTCAAGCTGTTCCCGAAGCCGAAGGGGCGCGAAGTCGCCTTCGCCGGCCTTTCGTCACCCGAGGCAGCGCTTTCGCTGTTCAGCCTGGCCATGGACCGTGCCGGGGCAGCGCTCACCGCTTTCGAACTGATCGGCAGGCGGCCATATGATTTCACGCTGGCGCATGCCCAGGGCGTGGTGCGGCCGCTGATCGAGGACTGGCCGTGGTATGTGCTGATGCAGATTTCATCAGGCCGTTCGTCGGAGGATTCGCGGGCGTTGATCGAGGACGTGCTCTCGGCCGGCCTTGAACAGGAATTCGTCGGCGACGCCGTCATTGCGGCGAGCCTCGGGCAGGGGGATGCCTTCTGGAATTTCCGCGAGCTGCTGCCCGAGGCGCAGAAGCCGGAAGGCGCCTCGATTAAGCACGACATTTCGGTGCCTATTGCATCGATCCCGCGCTTCATCGAAGAAGCCGCCGGCGCCGTGGCGTCGGTAAGTGCAGGCGCCCGCGTGGTCTGCTTCGGTCATATGGGCGACGGCAATCTCCACTACAACATTTCGCGGCCAGTCGACGGCGATGATGAGGCGTTCCTCGCTCTCTATCACCCCATGAACAAGGCGGTGCACGGTGTGGTGCGCAGCCTGCACGGTTCGATCTCGGCCGAGCACGGCATCGGCCAGTTGAAGCGCGACGAACTGATCGCCACCGCGCCGCCAATGGCGATCGATCTGATGCGAAGGGTGAAGGCCGCTTTCGACCCGGCCGGCATCATGAATCCGGGTAAGGTTATCTGATCCTTTCGACAAGTTGCGGCTGGTGGGATTCCGATAACCATCCCTGAGATCAGCAAAATTTAACCGACTTTCTTAAGCGGGGCGGTAAGGAGCCCGCGCTACTGTCTCCATACAAACGAGGCTGGAAAAACCGGCCCGGAGAGAACCGGACACCGGCTCTCAGGAGACAGACAGGAAGGCCACTCTATGAACACCGGACTGAAGCCAGTCTGGGCGGGACGCAACATGCGTCTCGACCCATTTCGCCTGCCGCAAGTGGTGAGCTACGCGACTCGCGACGACTACGGCGATGTAACCTTCACCATCGACCAGCGCGGCGCCGTGATCCGCCGCTTGCTCGAGATGAGCGGCCTGCCCGCGATCATCGTTCTGCCCTCCAATGCGTTCCGCGGCGTTGCCGCCCGCGCCATGGAAGACCCGGACGGCAATGTCACGGTGACCCTGGAACTCCTGCACAACGACCCGATGCTGTCGGTGCCGCTGCTGGTGGCCGACGATCTCGACGATGTCGCAGCCGACTGGCGCGCCTGGGCCGACGCTTACCGTCTGCCGATGCTGCTGATCGAATCGGACGGCGTTGCCCGCACCCTGGAAGAATCGCTCGGCGCCGCCATCAAGACGCTGCCGCCGCAGGATCGGCGCAAGGGGCGGATTTCGAACACGCGCCGCCCGCGTTTCCTCGCTCGCCGCAGGGCCGGCGCCCTCGGTCTCAGGCTGGTCATCGACGGCCAGGAGATTATTTCGAGGGATTAGCCTTCTTCTCCCCGTATAGTGACGGGGAGAAGGAAGACTAAACCAGCGGCTTCAGAGCCACCCACACAGCGCCGCCGATCAGGCCCAGGAAGATCAGCCAGCCGACCTGGTTATTCGACCTGAACAGCCGCAGGCATTGGTCCGGATTGTCGATATCCAACACGGCGATCTGCCGCGCCATATGGGCGCCGGCGGCGATCAGTCCGGCCAGCGCCACCACCGGCGCTTGCGCCGACGCGAAGGCGATGGCGAAGCAGATCAGCGCGCCGCCATAAAGCCCGGCCAGCCACGATTTGGTGTTATCGCCAAACAGGCGTGCCGTCGAGCGCACGCCGACAATGGCGTCATCTTCCTTGTCCTGATGTGCGTAGATCGTGTCGTAGCCGATCACCCACAGGATCGAGCCGATATAAAGCATGATGGCAGGCCCATCGAGATCGCCGAACTCGACCGCCCATCCCATCAGCGCGCCCCAGGAAAAGGCAAGGCCAAGCACCAGTTGCGGCCAGTTGGTTATCCGCTTCATGAATGGATAGATGGCGATGACCGCCAGTGAGCAGATGCCGAGCAGGACGGCGAAGCTGTTGAACTGGATGAGCACGACGAGGCCGACCAGGGCCTGCAGGACGAGAAACAGCCATGCCCGCCGGCGCGTCGCCTTGCCCGACGGCAACGGTCGCGAGCGCGTGCGCTCCACCTGGCTGTCGATGTCCTCGTCGACGAGGTCGTTGTAGGTGCAGCCGGCGCCGCGCATGGCGATGGCCCCGACCAGGAACAGCACGAGATACAAAGGCGCCGGCAGCAGTGAGAGCAGCGGGTCGCCCGGACGCGGATAGGCGCTTGCCGCCAAGGCTGCCGACCACCAGCACGGCCACAGCAGCAACTGCCAGCCGATCGGCCTGTCCCATCGAGCAAGCTGCGCATAGGGCCATATCGAGCGCGGCAGCACGCGGTAGACCCAATGGCCGTTCGGCGCATCGGCGACACGGCCCTGGGCCGCTTTCGACTGGATATTTTCCATGTCCATGGAGTGGCAGCAGCGGCAGAAACCGTCAAGCGGCAAGCGGAGACGCGGCGCCTGTCAGCCTTTCACGAGGCAAAGATGTCGCGGGTGGCGAACCAGTCCTTGGCCACCTCGACGAAGGCCAGCGCTGCATTCGACACACGCTGATGCGTGTCATAGGTCAGCAGGATCCGCTGCATGGGCAGCGGATCGGACAGCGGCTTGCAGATAAGCGGCAGGCCGTCATAGCTGCGGTCGCCGTGCGGGCGGGTATAGCTGACCGCGACGCCGAAGCCGTTGGCGACCATGCTACGCTGCAGTTCGAACGAGCTTTGTCGTCGTATCGGCCACCGGCGAGAGGCCGCGGCTGCGGAACAGGTCGAGCATGTGCTGCCAACTGTGCGGCTGATCCGTCGTGATCAGCGGATAGGCGGCCAGATCGGCAAGGCTGACCGTTGGCCGGTCCGCCAGGGCATGGCCTGCCGGCAACAGCGCGTGTGGACGAAGTTCGCGCAGCAGGATGCGGGCGAAATGCGTCGGCAGGCTGAGATCATAAGTCAGGCCGAGATCGATGGCCGCATCCCCCAGCCGTCGTCCCAGCGTCTCGAACGTCTCGTCGCGAACGACGATTTTGACGGCCGGATAGCGTTCGGAGAAGGCGCGGATCAAAGCCGGCGCGAAGAACGGCGCCAGATCCTCGAAGCATCCCAGCACCAACTCACCGCTGACAGCCGATTTGCTTGAACCCAAGCCGACGAGTTCGTCCGTTTCGGTGAGAACCTGCCTTGCCTTGGCCACGACGGCGCGGCCGAACGATGTCGGCGACACGCCGCTTCCGCGCTGGCGGGCGAACAGCTTCTGGCCGAAATTCTTTTCGACCGCGTCAATGGCCACCGAGATCGACGGCTGCGAAACGTTCAGCATCTTTGCCGCGCCGGTGACGCTGCCGTGACGCGCCACGGCAACCAGGTAGCGCAGCTGCGTGAGGGTCACACTCATAAGGGCGCTCTATATGTCAGATCGAAAGTTATTATTTTACCGAATGAAGAGGTGTTGCGATAGTGGCTTCATTCCAGAGGAGAACGCCATGGCTTCCCAGACTGCCACCATCGACGCCACCATGATCGGCGCGTCCACGATTGCCGACTATCAGCGTGACGGCGCTGTCTGCATTCGCGGCGCCTTCAAGGGCTGGGTCGACACGATTGCCGCCGGCATCGAACGCAACATGCAGAACCGCAGCGTCACCGCATCCGACATCGCCAACGGCCGCGGCAGTTTCTTCGATGATTACTGCAACTGGGAGCGCATTCCCGAATTCGTCGAGGTTGTGCGGGAATCACCGGCCGCCGAACTGGCGGCGGCGGTGATGCAGTCGCGGACCGCGCAGTTCTTCCACGATCACGTGCTGGTCAAGGAACCCGGCACGCAGAAGCCGACGCCCTGGCATCAGGACATCCCCTATTACTTCGTCGATGGCCAGCAGACCGTGAGCTTCTGGATTCCCATCGACCCGGTGAAGGAGGCGACGCTGCGCCTGATCGCCGGCTCGCACAAATGGGACAAGATGATCCTGCCAGTGCGCTGGCTCGACGACAGCAATTTCTATGCCGGCGAGGGCGACTATCTGCCGGTGCCAGATCCCGACAAGGATCCGTCGATGAAGGTGCTCGAATGGGAAATGGAGCCGGGCGACGCCATCCTGTTCGACTTCAGGACCGCGCATGGCGCGCGCGGCAACCTGACCGCGGCGCGGCGCCGGGCGCTGTCGCTGCGCTGGGTGGGTGACGATGCGCGCTATGTCGAGCGGCCGGGCCGCACCTCGCCGCCCTATCATGGCCACGGCATGCAGCCGGGCGAGAGGCTGCGCGAGGACTGGTTTCCGGTGGTCTACCAGGGCTGAAGCGAGGCCAGAAAATCGACGCCGATGTGCGCCGCCGATTTTCGGCTGGGGTAACGTTCCCGTGCGCAATTCCCATCAATGCGCCCGGATGCCTTGACCCGTCGCCCAGAGAGCAATAGCGGGTGCTCTAACGGATAGTCGGCATCAAGAGGTGGCCATGAACGTTCTTCTTCTCGGCTCCGGCGGCCGCGAACATGCGCTCGCCTGGAAGATCGCCGCATCACCGCTGCTGACAAAGCTCTATGCGGCTCCCGGCAATCCGGGCATCGGCAGCGAGGCTGAGCTGGTGAAGCTGGATTTAGCCGACCATGCCGCCGTGGCCGCGTTCTGCCGGGAGAAAAAAATCGACCTCGTCGTGGTCGGCCCGGAGGGGCCGCTGGTCGTCGGCATTGCCGACGATCTTCGCGCCGAAAAGATCCGCGTCTTCGGGCCATCCAAGGCCGCTGCGCAGCTGGAAGGTTCGAAGGGTTTCACCAAGGACCTCTGTGCCCGCTACAACATCCCGACCGCCGCCTATGGCCGTTTCAGTGACCTGGCCTCGGCCAAGGCCTATGTCGAAAAGACCGGAGCACCGATCGTCATCAAGGCCGACGGGCTCGCTGCCGGCAAGGGCGTCACCGTCGCCATGACGCCCAGTGAAGCACAGGCAGCACTCGATGCCTGCTTCGACGGTTCCTTCGGCGCCGCCGGCGCGGAAGTTGTGGTCGAGGAGTTCATGACCGGCGAGGAGGCGAGTTTCTTCTGCCTCTGCGACGGCACCACCGCACTGCCCTTCGGTACCGCGCAGGACCACAAGCGCGTCGGCGACGGCGACACCGGTCCCAACACCGGTGGCATGGGCGCCTATTCGCCGGCACCGGTGATGACGCCGGAACTGGTCGCGCGCACCATGCGCGAGATCATCGAGCCGACCATGCGCGGCATGGCCGAACTGGGGGCGCCGTTCTCCGGCGTGCTGTTTGCCGGGCTGATGATCACCGACAAGGGACCGAAGCTGATCGAATACAACACCCGTTTCGGCGATCCGGAATGCCAGGTGCTGATGATGCGGCTGAAGGATGATCTGCTGGTCCTGCTCAATGCGGCGACCGACGGCCAGCTTGCGCATACTTCGGTGCGCTGGCGCGACGAGGCCGCGCTCACCGTAGTAATGGCGGCGAGAGGCTATCCCGGCACGCCGGAAAAAGGCTCGGTCATCCGCGGCGTCGAAGACGCGGCGAGCGACGGCGTCCAGATCTTCCACGCCGGTACCGCCATCAATGGCGGCGCGCTGGTTGCCAATGGCGGCCGCGTCCTCAACGTGACGGCATCAGGCGCCACGGTCGGCGAGGCACAGAAACGAGCCTATGCCGCGCTTGACCGCATCGATTGGCCGGACGGGTTCTGCCGCCGCGATATCGGCTGGCAGGCCGTAGCGCGCGAACAGGGAACCTGAAGTTCCGCATTGGCTCACCGCTGGCCGCGATCGAGTTCGGTGGAAGCGGTGCTGAGTGGATCGGACACGGCAAAGGCAGCGTCGAGTTGTGCGGGTGAACGCCGTTCGGTCCGCTTCCAGGCGACATATTGGACAATGCCGAAGCTTGGCCGTCGCGGCACCGTCTTCACGACTGGCATGCGGAAGCCGTCGCGGAAACGGGACCAGCGTGTGCCCAACGCTGTAACCATGTCCTCGAGAGTCGGCGGCGCGGCCACAGACGCATAGGTGATGGTGACATTGCCGGCGAGGCCGGCCTCGCGTGAAACCGGTAGCGGTATCGAGGCGAGATAGTCCGGTGGCACGTCGATAAGCCCACCGAACGGCCATTGCGTGCGCAGCGTGGCGGCGTCTGTCGGCGCGACATTCACGTCTATGTCGATAGGCGTGCCGGCAACCCTGTAAGGGCAGCGGAAACGGCCGCAATTGGCTTGCGCCGAAAACTGCCACAGCGCGTAGCCTTGCCAGTTGCCCATCGGAAAATGCACGTCGATGTCGTTGGTGTAGCGCGCATACCAAAGCGGCAGCCGCGACAGGAGCCGGTATCGGTAGCTGTTGTCGGCAATGTAGCGGGCGGTCTTGCCGTTGGTGTACAGCACCGGGAAACGGCCGATGCGCCGATGCACCTGGCGTACGAACTCCTCGGCATCGTCGAGCGACATCCATTGCGAGGGGTCATTGCCCTCGATGTCGAGAGCCATGAGATCGTCCGGCGCAGGCTCGGCGAAATCGAGGAAATTGTTCGCCTGCTCGACCGGATTGCCGGGACGGGCAAGGTGATAGGCGCCCCATTTCAGGCCGAGTGCCTTGGCCACCACCCGGCGCGTCTGGAACAGTTCGCGCGTCACCGCATGACGTTTCCACAGCGCCTTGCAAAGCTTTACCTCAATGTCGTTGCCCAGGCAGAAATAGGCCGGCGGCATGCCGTCGGAGGCCTTGTTGATGAAGCCGACGACCCGCTTGTCGGTGGCGAGCTGGGCCCAGTCGATGGAATTATATTCGTAGGCATCGACGACCAGAGCGCGGTCGGCGTTCTTCCACGGCTCGGAAAAATCCGAGGCCGTTGCCGCCGTCGAAAGCGCCATCGTCGCCGCAAGAGCGAGGATCGCCAGCGCATGCCGGCCAAAAGTATGCAGCGGTTTTGGGGCAACGACATGCGCAGGAAACAGAGGCTTGAAGGGTGTCGGTACGACACTCTTCAAGCGGCGAAGGAGGCGCGCCGTCCTTTTCAAAACAGGGAATCCCCGTTGATCAAAAACAAATCCTGAACGGCTATGGTTAAGGAAGTGCTTTCGGGGGCTGGCCTCAGAAAAGCTGGCGACGCATCAGCTGCTAGAATTCAAACGGGTCAGGCGCCGGCTCTTGCCGCAGCGTGCCTTCGGCGGCGCGTTTGCGGTGGTGGGCGAGCGAGCATTGCGGCGAGCACAAAATGCCGCGATCCGACCAGTAGGCGGCACCGTGGTCCAGTCTGCCCCCATGGTAGCAGAACCCCTCCGCTCGATAGGGCAGGCCGCATTCGATGCAGCGGTAGGCGTCGGGTCTGGCAAGCATGGGCGGTTCCGGTTGGCTGGTCTGATCCATCGCCGGTCGACTTGATCCGGCATGGGTTGAACTTAATACGCGCCGCCGCGATTGCAAAATCCGCGTGACAAAATTTGACGGTACGTAAAAAATGTGCGCGCCACGACCATACTCCGGGAGCAGTTTGCCTCCCGGATCGGATACGGCGTATATCTTCTCTGAAGCCCGGCGACGTGGCCGTTTATGGGTTCAGGTAGAGCTTGCCCGAGTATCTGGGCGACGAGCGGACGTACGAGACGGCCGAAGAGACGATCTCGCATCGCGTGGATGATCTAACAGCATCGAGGGGCACGTCTGTTCGATGACGTCAGGGATCAATGCGAGGCAGTACGTGCATCGTAGTTTGGGTCGGTCGAGAGCCGTTCATGATCTCGATGAGGTCGAATGTCGCTTCTGCGACTTCAGCAACCTGAAGCCGCTGAACACAATGGACCCCACCGGGGTCGTATTCTTTACAAACACCTGGAGCGACACATGAACAAGGCACGGGCGGCCGGAGCGTTTTGTTGGGGACACCAAACGGGCCCCATAGATCAGGAGACTGCAGACCGAACAATCCCACCGTCGGAGTTCCAACAGAAGCTGCAACGTGCATTGGGCCGCTGTCATTGCCAAGGAAAATTGCCGCTTCTGCCAACAACGCGACAAGGACTTCAAGCGAAGCCTTTCCGACGCCGGTGGCCACCGGCGACGTTGCCGTTTCAATTATGCTTTGCGCAACGGGCCTTTCATCAGGGCCACCGACGATCAGAGACCGCAGTCCGGTTTTGGCGTAGATTTCATCGATGACGGCGGCAAAATGTTGCGGTGGCCAACGACGCCCCTCGGACCTCGCGCCCGCATGCACAGCCACATATGATTTCTTCGCCAAGGCGTTTTCCGAAAGAAGCTTGGCACACTCCTCTTGGGCACTCTTTGTCGGCCGCAGTCGAGGGGTTGGATCTTGAATCGCTAATCCGAGGGCGCCCAGTGGAGACAGGTATCTGTAGAGATAATGGGACCCACCATGGCCGAATGGCGCGGCGAGAACGTTTGCCATCTGGATTTCCCAGAACTTGAACGGACGATCGGGAGGATTGAAGCCAACGCGAAGTGGGGCGCCGGTCAAACGGTGCATGATCCGTGAGGTTTTTGTATCGGTAAGATCGATGCTGAGATCGAATTTTTCACCGCGCAGAGCAGAAATGACGGCATAATAGTCGGTCAATCGCTTAAGCGGAGTCCTTCCTCTGCCACCGGTTTCAAAGCCAACAGCCACGTCGGCAATCTGTTGCGCGACAATGAACTGCTTAAGGCCAGGCGCGCATACCATTGTTATCGAAGCGTTGGGATAGGCGAGGCGTAGATTGCGGACCAAAGCAGACGTCAGCGTGACATCACCAAGGAATTTTGTTTGGACAATGCATATCGAGCGAATTTCATTGCCGGATTTTGGACTCATGACTGCGTTGCCCCAAGTAGACCAAGCCAAAGAGCCGCTTTGGTTGGTATCCAGCTGCGCTGTTTGGTCGAGTTCAGCCATGGCGTGGCGGGACCAATTTCGTAATCCTCCGGCGCAGTCCATCTTGATTTTGTCACGATCTCACCTATCCGCCGAGATAACCGGCACCATGGAACAAGAACTGTACACCGAAGCGGTTGCCAGCATCGGTCTTTAGGGTTTTGCGGTGGGCAAGGCAACATTAGTCGAAAACCAGCAATTGCTATCGCAGATTGAGCTAGTCTTAATAAGTTCTGGCGCTTTCGGTACGAGCAGATCGAAGTTAATTTGTTGGGTGGGTCACCCACAAGTAGTCACCTCCGTTGATCGCGAGCCATCTTCTCGCTGTGTTCACCGCATGGCTTGGACGTCGGCTCATTTGATAAGGCAGGGATGCAGATCATGGCGCATCTCCTCCACTGTCATTGCCCCCATACGCCCGACCTGGAGGTGCTGCGCGACGAGTACGGCGCGGATGCTTCGGCCATGGCCGCCGATCTCGCGCCACGAATGCGCTGCGCAGTCTACCAACGGCGCGCCGTTGGTTCAGCTACACGCCCGACGCCAGCAAGCATTCGGGGCATGGGCGTCGCGAACGACGGCTATGCCAAGGCGAAGGACGCGCGCTAACAACGGCGCGTTTGTCGTCGGAGCGATCTCGTGGTGTGGCGCGGGGCGCGCCGTGGGACAAAGTGTTGGGAGCGAGCAATTAGCGGGGACGGCGATGTCTTCGTAGTCCTGGTATCGCGAGCCTTAGTTGCCGTTTTTGAGGAAAGATGGGAGACCGCTGATACGGCGGGTGGTTTTGCAGCGGCACCGGTTCTAGGGTTGGGCAGGCCGAGGCATCAGGAGGAGTGAGCGGCATGTATCGGGCACCGGTCGAGGATATCGCCTTCACGCTCAAGCACGTGGCCGGCATGAAGTCGGCGCTCGATGCCGGCACCTTCGGCGATCTCGGCGAGGACCTGGTCGATGCCGTTCTTGGCGAGGCCGGCCGTTTCGCCACCGAAGAGGTCGCACCGCTCTACACGATCGGCGATCGGCAGGGTGCGGTGCTGAAGGACGCTGCCGTCACCACACCGCCCGGCTGGAAGGAACTCTATCGCCGCTGGATCGATGGCGGCTGGAACGCGCTCTCCGGGCCTGAGGAATATGGCGGCCAAGCGCTGCCGACCATGCTTGGCGTCGCCGCGCTCGAAATGTGGAACTCCGCCGCCATGGCCTTCGGCATCGGCCCGACGCTGACCATGGGCGCGGTCGAGGCGCTCGACAAACACGCCTCCGAAGACCTCAAGGCCAAATATCTCGAAAAACTCGTCTCCGGCGAGTGGATGGGCACGATGAACCTGACCGAGCCGCAAGCCGGCTCGGATCTCGCCGCCTTGCGCGCCCGCGCCGAGCCGGCGGCTGACGGCAGCTATCGCATCTTCGGCCAAAAAATCTTCATCACCTATGGCGAGCACGATTTCACCGACAACATCATCCATCTCGTGCTGGCAAGGCTGCCCGATGCGCCGGCCGGCACGCGCGGCATATCGTTGTTCCTGGTGCCGAAATTCCTGGTTGGCGACGATGGCGCGCTCGGTGCCCGCAACGACGTCTTCTGTTCCGGACTTGAGCATAAACTCGGAATCCATGCCTCGCCGACCTGCACCATGATCTATGGCGACGGCTTCGAAGGGGCCGAACCCGGCGCCGTCGGCTGGCTGATCGGCGAGGAGAACAAGGGGCTCGCCTGCATGTTCACCATGATGAACAATGCGCGGCTTTGTGTCGGCATGCAGGGGGTGGCGGTCGCGGAAGCCGCAACGCAGAAGGCGATCGCCTATGCCAATGAGCGCCGGCAGGGCAAGGCCGCGAGCTACACTGGCACGGGTATGGCGCCTATCGTCCATCACCCCGATGTCCAGCGTAACCTGTTGACCATGAAGGCGCTGACCCAGACCGCACGCGCCATCAGCTATTCCTGTGCCCACGCCATCGACATGGCCCGTGTCTCCGCCGGTGACGAGGCGGCATACTGGCGCGATCGCGCCAATCTGCTGACGCCGCTGGCCAAGGCGTTCTCGACCGATATCGGCGTCGAGGTTGCCTCGCTCGGCCTCCAGGTTCATGGCGGCATGGGCTTCATCGAGGAGACGGGAGCGGCCGCCTTCTATCGCGATGCGCGCATCGCCCCGATTTACGAGGGCACCAACGGTATCCAGGCGATCGATCTGGTGATGCGCAAGCTGCCGCTCGGCGGTGGCGACCATGTGCATGGTTACATCGCCGAACTGGCTGATATGGCCGCAGCGGTGCGGACCTCGAACATGCAGGGTTTCGGCCGCACCGCCGACGCTCTCGACGCGGCACTTGGCGATCTCAGCGAAGCGACCCGCTTCCTGCAAAAACTGACGGCCGATGGCCGATCGGAAGAGGCGCTGGCAGGCGCCACGCCCTATCTCAGGCTGATCTCGCTTGCCGCCGGCGGCGCCTATCTGGCGCGCGGTGCTCTTGCCGATCACAACCGCATAGCGCTTTGCCGTTTCTTTGCCGAAAACCTGCTCGGCGAGGTCAGCGCCTTGAGGGCGCGCGTCATTGATGGCGCCGAAAGCCTCGCCGCTGCTGGCAAGACGCTCGTCTCTGCCTGACGTTTCACAAGGAAAACACCGTGACAGACCATATCCTCGTCGAGCGCCAGGGCGCCATCCAGATCATCCGCATGAATCGGCCGGACAAGAAGAACGCGCTGACGCGCGCCATGTATGCGAAAATGTCAAAAACCCTGGCCGAGGGCGACGCCGACCCGGCCATCCGCGTCCATGTCTTTCTCGGCGTGCCCGGCGCCTTCTCTTCAGGCAACGACCTTGCCGACTTCATGGTCGTCGCCACCGGCGGCGACGGCGGCACCGAAGTCTGGGATTTCCTGATGGCGCTGGCCAAGGTCGAAAAGCCCATGATTTCAGGCGTCGACGGCATCGCGGTCGGCATCGGCACGACGCTCAACCTGCATTGCGACCTGACCTTCGCCACGCCACGCACCGTGTTCAGGACGCCTTTCGTCGACCTTGGCCTGGTGCCTGAGGCGGGATCGAGCCTGCTGGCACCGCGCATCCTCGGGCAGCAGGGTGCCTTCGCGCTGCTCGGCCTCGGCGAAGGCTTTTCGGCCGAGCGCGCCAAGGCCGCCGGCCTAATCTACGAGGTGGTCGAGGAAGCAGCACTGGAGGCTTCGGTATTGGCGGCAGCCGGCCAGATCGCCGCCAAGCCACCACAGGCGTTGAAGATCGCGCGCAACCTGATGCGTGGTTCGCGCGACGATCTCGTCGCCCGCATCGGCGAGGAAAGCGAGCATTTTCGCGAGCGGCTGAAGTCCGATGAGGCGCGCGCCGCGCTCACCGCGTTCATGACGAGAAAGAAGGCCTGAGCCTCAGGGATAAAGCCGTGTCTTGTCCCAGCCGTCCTTCGCACTGCGCGTAAAAACGAGCCGGTCGTGCAGCCGGAACGGCCTGTCGTGCCAGAACTCGATGGTGCTGGGCACGATGCGGAAGCCGGACCAGTGCTTTGGCCGCGGGATTTCGCCGATCGGATAGCGTGCCGTGTATTCGGCCACTGCCTTCTCCAGCGCAAAGCGGCTTTCCAGCGGCCGCGACTGTTTCGAGGCCCAGGCGCCGATGCGGCTGCCGCGTGGCCGCGTCGCGTAGTAGGCGTCGGCTTCGGCGTCGCTGACGATCTCCACCGGTCCGCGAATGCGCACCTGGCGGCGCAGCGACTTCCAATGGAAACACATCGCCGCCTTCATGCTGCCAAGAATCTCCTGGCCCTTGGCGCTCTCGAAATTCGTGTAGAAGACAAACCCGCTTTCATCGAACCCCTTGAGCAACACCATACGCACATCCGGCATGCCGTCGGCATCGACGGTCGCCAGAGCCACGCCGTTGGGGTCGTTCGGCTCGCTTTTCGTGGCGTCGTCCAGCCATGCGGCAAAGAGGCGAAACGGCTCGGCAGCCTCGGTAAAGTCACCGCTTGTTAACTCAGTGTCACTCATAGTTTTTCTCAAATTGTCACGAAGCCAAGATTCTTACAAAACCAAGATTCTTTACGAAGCAAGGGGGAGGTTGCCGATTGTCGCGTATCGCGCAAGCTTTTGACAGCAGGCAATGGAGCGTTATCGCTTCGGCCAGCGCGAAAGCCGCGATCGTGGCGGTCGCCTTGCCGCTTGCCGCGTGTGGCGCCGGCGGCTTCAGCCTGGAAAAAGCCGAAGTCGACCGCTCGATCCTGACCAGCAGCACGTCGGCCTCGGCCGCGCCGGCCAATTTGGATCGCGACTCCGACCAGACGACGATCGGCAATGCGGTTTCCTCGGCCGATATCGAGCAGCTCGGCGGGCAGGCCGTGCCGTGGGCCAATGCCGGCACCGGTTCGCGCGGTTCCATCACCGACCTGGCGGAATTGAAGGACAACGGCCAGACCTGCCGCCGCTTCAAGGCCTCACGCGAAAGCTTTGACGGCGTTGCCATGTTCGAAGGCGAACTGTGCCTGGCCAGCGCCGGCGGCTGGCGCATGCAGGACTTCAAGGCACTCTGATTTTCCGCGTCTGATATGCTGCTCCAGCACTGGAATTTCTTCCTATGCGAGCGCATATAGGTGGCAACCAGAGACTCAACTCTTCTCCAGGGCAGTAAGTATGCGCGACCCCTATGAGGTGCTGGGCGTTGCCAGGAACGCATCGTCCAAGGACATAAAGTCGGCGTATCGGAAACTCGCCAAGAAACATCATCCGGACCAGAATCCGAATGATCCCAAGGCGAAGGACCGTTTTGCCGCGGCCAACCAGGCCTACGAGATCGTCGGCGACGAAAAGAATCGCGCCGCTTTCGATCGCGGCGAGATCGACGCCGACGGCAAGCCGCGATTCCAGGGCTTTGAGGGCGCTGCCGGTGGCGGCGATCCCTTCGGCGGCTTCCGCCGGCAGCAGGGTCCGGGCGGTTCGCGGTTCGAATTCCGCTCCGGCAGACCGGGTGGCGATCCGTTCGACGGCAACAGCGACATCTTCAGCCAGATTTTTGGCGACACTTTTTCGGGCGCGCGCGGTCCCGGCGCGGGCGATCGCCGCCAGCAAACGACAGCAGCCGATCTGAACGTGACGCTCGACATCACCATTGAGGAAGCGGCGACCGCCGAAAAGGTGACGGCGATGTTCCCCGACGGCCGCAAGGTGGCGGTCAAGCTGCCGGCCTATGTCGAGGATGGCCAGACCATCCGCCTCAAGGGCCAAGGCGAGCAGGGGCCGGGCCAGCCAGGCGACGCGCTGGTCAAGATCCATCTGCGCCGACATCCACGCTACCGCATCGAGGGCCGCGACCTGCACGCCGATCTGCCGGTGGTGCTGGCGGATGCGGTGCTCGGCGCCAAGGTGCCGGTCGAGACGCCGACCGGCAGGCTTGCGGTCAACATTCCGGCCTGGTCGAGCTCCGACAAGGTCCTGCGGCTGAAGGGCAGAGGCCTGCCGGAAAAGGCCGGCGGCCACGGCGATCTCTACGCTCATGTGCGTATCATGCTGCCGGAAGGCGGCGACAGCGCGCTCGAAGAGCTGTTGCGCGGCCAAAAAGGCTGATCGGCGGCTTTTGTCCCCCGAACTGTCCGGTTTGGACGCTTGAAGGGGCTCTGTGCCTGTGCGATAGGGCAACCCACAAAGCTGAAATCTTGCGGAGAGCGCTCACATGGCGGGTGGACAGGGCCTAATGGCCGGCAAGCGCGGCCTCATTCTTGGCGTCGCCAACAATAGGTCGATCGCCTATGGCATCGCCAAGTCGTGCGTCGACCATGGCGCCGAGATCGCGCTGACCTATCAGGGCGAGGCGTTCAAGAAGCGCGTCGAGCCGCTGGCGGCGGAACTGGGCGCCTTTGTCGCCGGCCATTGCGACGTCACCGATCCGGCGAGCCTGGACGAGGTTTTCGCCAATGTCGCCAGGCACTGGGGCAAGCTTGATTTCCTCGTCCACGCCATCGCCTTCTCCGACAAGGATGAACTAACCGGCCGCTATGTCGAGACGACGCGCGACAATTTCCTGCGCACCATGGACATTTCGGTCTATTCCTTCACCACCATAGCCAAGCGCGCCGAGGCGCTGATGACCGATGGCGGCTCGTTGCTGACGCTGACCTACTACGGCGCCGAAAAAGTGATGCCGCACTACAACGTCATGGGTGTCGCCAAGGCGGCGCTCGAGGCCAGCGTGCGCTACCTGGCGGTCGACCTCGGCGCCAAGAAGATCCGCGTCAACGCCATCTCGGCCGGCCCGATCAAGACGTTGGCCGCCTCCGGCATCGGCGACTTCCGCTACATCCTGAAGTGGAACGAGTACAATTCGCCGCTGAAGCAGACGGTCACGCAGGAGGAAGTCGGCGATTCCGGCGTCTATTTCCTGTCCGACCTGTCGCGCGGCGTCACCGGTGAAGTGCATCACGTCGATTCGGGCTACCACGTCGTCGGCATGAAGGCGGTCGACGCGCCTGATATTTCGACGGTCAAGGACTAACGCCCGGCCAACCGTCGTCCGTCCCGATCCCGCACCGGAAGACCTGATGTACCCGCTGGTTTATATCGCGCGCCACGGCCAGACCGCGTGGAACGCCGAAATGCGACTTCAGGGGCAGGCCGATACCGATCTCAACGCTCTTGGCCGCGAACAGGCGACCGGCAACGGGCTTCGGCTAGCCGCGTTGGTCCCAAATCCCTGGGAATTCGATTTCCTCGCCAGTCCGATGAAACGGACGCGCGAAACGATGCAGCGTATTCGCGCCGCGATGAAGCTCGATCCGGATGCCTATCGAACCGATCCGCGCCTCGTCGAAGTCAATTTCGGCGATTGGCAGGGATTTACCTTTCCCGAGCTCGAGACAGGATATCCCGGAGCGAGCATGACGCGTGCTCTGGACAAGTGGAACTTTCAGCCGCCCGGCGAAGGTGCGGAGAGCTATCAGATGCTGCTCGAACGGGTGAGGCCATGCTTCGACGCGATCGAACGCCAGACGATATGCGTGACCCATGGCGGCGTCATGCGCACCTTGTTTCGCTTCGTTCTGGGGCTGGCCGAGGACGAGGCCGCGAACCTGGAAATACCGCAGGATCGCCTGCTCAAGCTCGAAGGCAAGAGTCTGGAGTGGCTTTAATGCATGTCGCCCAAAAGTGACCCCGGTTTTGGGAGAACGACATGCATAAAACAAAGACCTAAAGCGGGTCGCCTGAATCCGTTCAGACGCGACACGCTTTAGGCCATTGGCAGGCGGCTCGGCGAAAGCTGAACCGCAAACACAGCATTCAATTGAGGTTGGAAGCTCTAGTTGGCAGAGCTGTCCGGCAGTTCCATGTCGGTGACGATGTTTTCGCCATTGGTCACATCGTAGGCGATGACGATGTCCATGCCCGGCTTCAGCGCGTCGAGATCGGGCTCGGCGTTCAGCTTGTAGGACTTGCCGTCATCCAGCGTCAGCGTCGCCGTATCCTTGTCGATCTTCTTGATCAGGCCTTCGGTCTGGCCGGCGAAAGCGGCGGTGGAAAGCAGCAGCGTGGCGGCAATGGCGCCAATCAGGGTACGCATGATCGTTCCTCTTTATCATTGCGCCGGCATGGCGGCGGGCGTTCAACGGCGGATGGAGCAGAGCAGAAACCAACCGAATGTGTCAAAACTAAATCCGCCAGATCACAGTTTGACCCCTGTGAAAAACGCCAATAGAAGGCAACCTACAGCGCCGCGCGTCCTCTTGGACGCGCAAAGGACGCTGTAGCATTGTTGATTTTGCGCATGATCCTTTCCGAAAATCGCTCCGATTTTCGGGGTCATGCGCCAAGCCGGCTCCGCTGCCGGGCAGGGTCATTTCATGTCTCACAACACGTTCGGGCACCTTTTCCGCGTCACCACCTGGGGCGAAAGCCATGGCCCGTCGCTCGGCTGCGTGGTCGACGGCTGCCCGCCCGGCATCCGCTTCACTCGAGCCGACATCCAGGCCGAACTCGACAAGCGCCGGCCGGGGCAATCACGTTTCGTCACGCAGCGTCGCGAACCGGATGAAGTGAAGGTGCTGTCCGGCTTCATCTTCGACGAGGACGGCGAGACGATGATCACCACCGGCACGCCGGTGTCGATGTTGATCGAGAATGTCGACCAGCGTTCAAAGGATTATGGCGAGATCGCCCGCCAATACCGGCCGGGCCATGCCGACTACACCTATGAGGTCAAATACGGCGTGCGCGATTATCGCGGCGGCGGCCGCTCCTCGGCCCGCGAGACGGCAGCCAGGGTGGCGGCCGGTGCCTTGGCGCGCAAGGTGGTTCCGGGCGTTGTGGTGCGCGGCGCGCTGGTGTCGATGGGCGAAAAATCCATAGACCGCGCCAACTGGAACTGGAATTTCATCGGCGATGCCGAAAATCCGTTCTTCACCCCCGATCCGGCCTCCGTACCCGTCTTCACCCAGTATCTCGACGGCATCCGCAAGGCGGGCTCCTCGGTCGGGGCGGTGATCGAAATCGTCGCCGACGGCGTTCCGCCAGGCCTCGGCGCGCCGATCTATGCCAAGCTCGATCAGGACATCGCCTCCGGCCTGATGTCGATCAACGCGGTCAAGGGCGTCGAGATCGGCAACGGCTTCGAGGCCGCCCGTATCACCGGCGAGCAGAATGCCGACGAGATGCGCATCGGCAATGACGGCAAGCCGGTGTTCCTGTCCAACAATGCGGGCGGCATCCTCGGTGGCATCTCGACCGGCCAGGCGATCGTCGCTCGTTTCGCCGTCAAGCCGACCTCCTCGATCCTGACGCCGCGAAAGTCGATCGACAAGGACGGCAGGGACGTCGAGATCATGACCAAGGGTCGCCACGACCCATGCGTCGGCATCCGCGCCGTGCCGATCGGCGAAGCAATGGTTGCCTGTGCGATCGCCGACCACTATCTGCGGCATCGGGGACAGACGGGAAGGGAATAGGGGAATAAGGGAATATGTTGCGCTCTTAGCGCGGCCGGCCAAATCTTTTTGCTTTTCCCTACTCCCGTACTGCCCTACTCCCTTATTCCCTGCGAGCAAAGCGAGCACTTATGCCTTACGACCAGAAGAAGATCGTCGAAGCCCTGCGTGCTTTCGAACGCGGCGAGATCGTCGTCGTCATGGATGATGACGGGCGCGAGAACGAAGGCGACCTGATCGTTGCCGCCGTCCACTGCACGCCCGAAAAGATGGCGTTCATCGTGCGCCACACCTCCGGCATCGTCTGCACGCCGATGCCGCGCGAAGAAGCCAAGCGGCTGAACCTTGCGCCGATGGTCGCCGACAACGATTCCGCCCATACCACCGCTTTCACCGTCAGCGTCGATTTCAAGCATGGCACCACGACGGGCATCTCGGCCGAAGATCGCACTTTGACCGTTCGAAATCTTGCCAACGGCAATGTCGGTGGCTCGGATTTCGTCCGCCCCGGCCACATCTTCCCGCTGATCGCGCGCGAAGGCGGCGTGCTGATGCGCTCCGGCCATACCGAAGCAGCGGTCGATCTGTGCAAGCTCGCCGGCCTGCCGCCGGTCGGCGTCATTTCCGAGCTGGTCAATGATGACGGCACCGTCAAGCGCGGCCCGCAGGTGCAGGCTTTCGCCGAGGAGCATGGGCTGAAGCAGGTTTCGGTTGCCGACCTCATCGCCTACCGGCAACGTAAGGAAACTCTGGTCGAACGCGTCGCTTGCTCGGAAATCGACACGCTCGGCGGCAAGGCACAGGTCTTCACCTACACGCTGCCGTGGGACTCCATGCACCACGTCGCCATCGTCTTCGGCGACATTCGTGACGGCGAGGAGGTCCCGGTGCGCCTGCATTCGGAGGATGTGGTGACCGATGTGTTCGGCACCAGCCACCGGCTCGACGCCATTATGAAGGCAATGGGCGAGCGCAGGCGCGGCGTCATCGTCTATCTCAGAGAAGGCTCCGTCGGCGTTGCGCATCAGGAGCGCAAACGACCGGCAAGCGGCGACCGCGAGGATCACGAAGAGGCCCGCCGCCGCGAAAACGAGTGGCGCGAGATCGGGCTCGGCGCGCAGATCCTCAAGGATCTCGGCATCTCCTCGATCAACCTGATCGCCTCGCGCGAACGCCACTATGTCGGCCTCGAAGGTTTTGGCATCCACATCGCCAAGACCGAGATCCTCTGAGCCTCCCGCCGATCCGGTTGCCGGAGAAGACGGATGAATGCGCCCCTGCCTTCCAGCCAGCGCAGCGAGCGGCTTTTGCTGCGCCGCCCGGCAGAGGCTGATCTGGATTTCCTGATCGATCTCTTTTCGCGCGGGGAGCTTGTTGCGCATCGACCCGACCCTGTTCCGGATACAGCCCAGCAGAGCGCCGCGCGGCTGAGGCGCGACATCGGTCATTGGGACAAGCACGGCTTTGGCCGCTGGGCGGTCGAGGCGGATGGAAAGTTGATCGGCTTCGGCGGCGTCACGGTATCGGCGGATTTCGACGGTCTGAACCTGTCCTATCATCTTCATCCGGCGGCCTGGGGACATGGCTATGCCACGGAATTGGTGATGGAAGCACTGCGCACCGCGTTCGGCCCCTTGCGTGCCGATCGGGTTGTCGGCCTCGTCCGCCCCGCCAATCCGGCCTCGCGACGGGTGCTGGAGAAATGTGGCTTCGCCTTCGAAAAAGAGGTGATGCTGCGCGGGGCGCCAACGATACTTTTGGCATTGGCGCACCCGGGAAAAGCCAATATTTCAGGCCCGGCCGCCTAGAGCGGCGCGCCCGGTCCTAAAGCCCGGACGCGCCGGAACTATTCCGCGGCAATCGCGGCTGCTTCGCATCCGTCCATCTCGCACTCAGTCGTGGCAAGGCTGCGTTGGCCGAGCAGCACCGTGGCCAGTGCGATCGTGCCTGAAGCCACCGACACCCAGAACCCGCTCTGGGCGCCGAACGCATCCACCATCGCGCCGGCCGCGAACGAGCCCAGCGCCATGCCGATGCCGATGCCGGTCATGACCCAGGTGATGCCTTCGGTCAGCATCGCTTCCGGCACATGCCGCTCGATCAGGCCGAACGCGGTGATGAAGGTCGGCGAGATCGCCACACCGCTGATGAACACGGTCAGCGCCAGCAGTGGCACGGTGTCGGCGGTGAGCGGCAACAGCGTGCCGAGCGCGACGAGGGCGACTGCGATGGCCAGCTGGCGTTGCAGCGGCGCCTTCAGGCTGAGCGCGCCGACGATGATGCCGAGTACGAACGATCCCAGCGCATAAACGCCGATGACGAGGCTGGCGGCGCCCGGTTGGCCAAGCTCCTTGGTGATCGCCACGGTGGTCACTTCCGTCGTCGCGAAGGTTGCGCCGATGAAGATCAGGGCGAGGGTGATGATCTGAACCGGCCGCAGGCGGATCGCCGAGCCGCTTGAGTTATGGTCGACCGGCCGCACCCGGGGCTCGGTCGAGCGTTGCAGGATGAAGGCCGCTGATCCGAATGCGAGAAATAATGTGCTCACCAGAACGCCGGCTTCCGGGAATAGGGCGGCACTCAGGCCGACCGATAGCGATGCCCCGGCGATATAGACCAGTTCATCGGCCACGGACTCGAAGGCGAATGCGGTGTTCATCTGCGGCCGCCCCCGGAAAATCTCCGTCCAGCGCGCGCGCACCATCGCAGGTATGCTTGGCATGGCGGCGGCCAGCAGTGCCGATACGAACAGCGTCCAAACCGGCCAGTCCTGGTTGGCCGCCGCTATCAGGACCGCGAAAGCCAGCACCGCGATGATGGTGGTGGGCACCACGATTCGTGTCTGGCCCAGGCGGTCCACCAGTCTCGATATCTGCGGCGCGACGAAGGCGTTGGCCAGCGCGTATGTCGCCGAGACGGCTCCGGCCAGCCAGTATTCGCCACGCGTCTGCGACAGCATCGCCACGATGCCGATGGGCGCCATGGCGATCGGCAGGCGCGCCATGAAGCCGGCGGCCGCAAAGCCCTTGGCTCCGGGGGCACGAAAGATTTCCGCGTAGGGATTTTGCATCGGTTGGTTCCTCGACAAAGGACGATTGGACAATTACATACGGAGCGTATGATCATTAAATAGACCATACGTCGCGTATGTCAATTGGCATACGTTGCGTATGTGAATAGGGCCAGAAGCCATGCACAGACCCCGCAAGGAGATGATCGCCGAGACGCGCGCCAAGCTGATCGCGGCGGCCCGTCATGCCTTCGGCACAACAGGCTATGCGGAAGCCTCGATGGATGATTTCACCGCTTCGGCCGGGCTGACGCGCGGCGCGCTCTATCATCATTTCGGCGACAAGAAGGGGCTGCTGCAGGCGGTCATAGCCCAGATTGACGGCGAGATGGCGGCGCGCATCAATGAGGTCGCGTCGAGAGCGCCGACCCGCTGGCAACATTTCGTCGACGAGTGCTCGACCTATATCGAGATGGCGCTGGAGCCGGAAATCCAGCGCATCATGTTCCGGGATGGCCCGGCCGTGCTGGGGGATCCAGCGCAATGGCCGAATTGCAGTGCGTGCATCGCTTCAATGACCGACCATCTGACCGCGCTGCAGGACGAGGGGGTCGTTGTCTCCAGCCTCGACCCCGAGACGGCCTCGCGATTGATCAACGGAGCGAGCAGCCAGGCAGCGCAACGGATCGCCAATTCGAGCGACCCCGAAGCGACGTCGAAGAAGGTGGTGACGGCGTTCAAGCAACTGCTCGAAGGCCTGCTCAAGAAGCCGGACCCGCAGTCGAATTGAAGTTCCCACCGGAGCTTTCGTGCCGGCAGCTGTTCCCGATAGGAATTTTTTCTTGACTCGGTGACCTCAGCTAAGGTACATATTCGTCCATGGTGCTGATTTGCGCCAGTGACCCGCCGCACAGGCGGGTTTTTCGTTTGATGCTCCGTCAGCCTACGCGCCGGCGAAGGCTCCGAAGAAACCCGTTAGCCCGAATTCGTTGCCTTTTGGCGTCAGGGCCGGCAATTGACAATCGCAGGGTTGAGTCCATCCTCTTCCACCATCTCTGAGGCGGAGATTCGGGGCACATGTGGGATTTTGAGATCGGCCGGTCGGTGTCCATCATGATGCGGACCTGGCCGTTCATCGTCTTTCGCATGATCGTCTATTTCGGCATCACGCTGGCCTACATTATGGCGACGGGCACCGGCGCCTCGGTCGGCTATGGCGTCGGCCATATCTCCACTGATCCCGACGGGCCCATGTCCTTTGCCCTGTGGGGCGGCGTGGTCGGGTTTGGCCTCGTCTCGATCGCTGTGTATTGGATCCGCGAATACATCCTCTATGTCGTCAAGGCCGGCCACATCGCCGTCATGGTTCATCTGATCGACGGCCGCGACATTCCCGGCGGTCAGGACCAGATCGCCTATGCCAGGGATATCGTGACCCAGCGTTTCGCCGAGGCCAACATCCTTTTCGTCGTCGACCAACTCGTCAAGGGCGCCATCCGCGCCATCACCGGCCTGCTCGGCGGCATCGCCGCCTTCCTGCCGATACCGGGCCTGAGCGGCCTGGTCTCCTTCATCAACACGGTGATCCGCCTGTCGCTGACCTATGTCGACGAGATCATCCTCGGCTACAACATCCGCATCAATTCAGCCTCGCCCTTCGAGACGGCGCGCCAGGGCGTCGTGCTCTATGCCCAGAACGGCAAGGTCATGGTCAAGAACGCCGTCTGGCTGGCGGTCATCATGTGGGGCGTGTCGTTCATCATCTTTCTGATGATGCTGGCGCCTGCCGGCGCGATTCTGTTCCTGATGCCTGGCCAGCTCGCCGGCTGGGCTTTTGTGCTCGCCATCGTCTTCGCCTGGGCATTCAAGGCGGCATTCATTGAACCCTTCGCCATCGCCTGCCTGATGCAGGTCTATTTCAAGACCATCGCGGGCCAGGTGCCGGATCCGGCCTGGGACGCCCGGCTGGCCGAGGCGTCGTCGAAGTTCAGGGAGCTCAAGGACAAGGCGCTCGCCTCCTTCGGCGGTTCGCGCTGGGCTACGGCCGGCGCCACACCCTGATCGGCCGGGCGGGTGATGTCTGGTGAGGCAGAAACGGTGTTGAGGCGCGCCACGGTGGATTTGAGCTGTGTCTCGCCTTGCCCGGAAAAGGTCTCGCTCATGATCAGCTCCGGCAGCGGCAGCCGCCGTCCCCAGCCATGCGTTTCAAGGTCCGGTTTGGGAGCGAACTCGGAAACACGGCCGACGCAGAGATAGGCGATCGGCGTTACGTGGTCCGGAATGGCCAACAGCCGCTTTAGCGCCTGCGCTTCGATGATGCTGACCCAGCCTACACCGACGCCCTCGGCACGCGCGGCCAGCCAGAAATTCTGCACCGCGCAGACGGTGCTGTAGAGATCCATCTCCGGATTGTGCCAGCGTCCCAGCGGCGAACCCTTCGAGCGCTGCCTATCGCAGGTGATGCAGATGTTGAGCGCGCTTTCGCAGATGCCTTCCAGCTTGAGCTTGCGGTACAGTGCCTGTTTTTCCGCCTCGATCGCCGGCAGTTCCTGTTCGCGCGCGGCCAGGAACAGGTCGCGCACCTCCGCCCGTCGCTCGATGTCACGAATGACAATGAAATTCCATGGCTGCATGAAGCCGACCGATGGCGCGTGATGGGCAGCAAGCAGCAGCCGCGCCAGCACGTCGTCATCGATCGCGGTGGGCAGGAAATGGCTGCGCACGTCGCGCCGTGTGAACATGGCGCGATAGACCGCATCGCGCGCACTCTGGTCAAATCCGTCGCCAACAGCAGCGGTCAGGTGTTCCGGCATCGCTTGTCCCCTTGCGATTGCAATTGATATCATCCGCCTGGCCATGCGGATGACGATGCCTGCCAGGCCGGTCTTCTGGCTCGGGATCAACCCGCGTCCGGTGCCTTCCCGTCATCGACAGTGGCATTTACCGGCGCGGTCCCCCTCACAGCGTTGGGCACGCCACGGAATTCAACCGTGTTCCCGATTCTCCCGCTTGCGGCGGGCACCAGGCAGTACCAAAAACCTTACGCCGAAGTGCTGAGGACGCCAATGCTTGCAGCGACGCGAATGGACGCAGTCGCGATTTTCCCCAGTCATCGGCCGCCCGTGCATGGCCTTTGTCGATCCGGGTCACTAGATTAGGACGATGACCACCCGTCTCTACACCCATCCGATCTTCCTCGAGCATCTCACGCCGCCCGGACATCCCGAGCGGCCCGACCGCTTGCGTGCCATCGAGCGCGTGCTCGATGAGGAAGCCTTTGCCGGGCTCGATCGTATCCAGGCGCCGGAAGGCGACGAGGCCACCATCCTCTACGCGCATCCCGCCGATTTCGTCGCCCGCGTGCGCGCCGCCATTCCCGACGAGGGGATTGCCCGCATCGATGCCGACACCACTGCCAGTCCGAAGAGCTGGCAAGCGGCGATCACCGCGATCGGCGCCGCTAACGCCGCCGTCGATGACGTCTTTTCGGGCCGCGCCGACAACGTCTTCGTCGCCGCCCGGCCGCCCGGCCATCATGCCGAAAAGACCACGGCCATGGGCTTCTGCCTGTTCAACACGGCGGCGATCGCGGCGCGTTATGCGCAGAAGAAACACGGTGTCGAACGCGTTGCCATCGTCGACTGGGACGTGCATCACGGCAATGGCACGCAGGACATTTTCTGGGACGATCCGTCGGTGCTCTATTGCTCGACACACCAGATGCCGCTTTATCCCGGCACCGGAGCGAAGAACGAAACGGGCGCCGGCAACATCGTCAACGCGCCGCTGGCGCCGCAGACTGGCAGCGAGGTGTTTCGCGATGCCTTCCTGTCGCGCGTCCTGCCCGCGCTCGACAATTTCGCGCCCGACCTGATTATCATTTCGGCGGGGTTCGACGCGCACCACCGCGATCCGCTGGCCGAGATCAATCTGACCGAGGATGATTTCGATTGGGCGACCGGCCAGCTGATGCAGCGCGCGGCACGCCACAGCGGCAACCGGCTCGTCAGCCTGCTCGAGGGCGGCTACGATCTGCAGGGATTGGCATTTTCGGTCGCCGCCCATGTCGGGCGACTGATGAAAGGATGAATGATGGCCGATGAGACCAACGAAGACGTCAAGGCGATGAGCTTCGAGCAGGCACTCGATGCGCTGGAGAAGATCGTCGATGATCTGGAGCGTGGCGACGTGCCGCTCGACCAGTCGATCAAGATCTATGAACGTGGCGAGGCGCTGAAGGCGCATTGCGACCGGCTGCTGAAGGCCGCCGAGGACAAGGTCGAGAAGATCAGGCTGTCGCGCGACGGCAAGCCGGTCGGAACGGAGCCGCTCGACGCGGATTGAGGCCCGGTCCGAACATAGGCTCGCCTCACCGGTTTTTGGACATGATCATGATCGAGGATATAACTCGTCCCGATTGAAACAGCTCAAGGACAAGAGGAGATACGGAAGCGATGTGCAGAAACATCAAGACCCTGTTCAATTTTGATCCGCCGGCAACCCCTGACGAGGTGCGCGACGCGGCTCTTCAGTTCGTCCGCAAGCTGAGCGGAACGACGCGGCCCTCGAAGCAGAACCAGCACGCCTTCGACCATGCCGTCGAAGCCATCGCGGCCTCGGCGCGCGAACTGCTCGATTCCCTGGAAACCCATCAGCATCCGCGTAATCGCGAAGAGGTGGCGGCCAAGCTGCGGGCAAAGGCGGCGATCCGCTTTGCCTGACGCGGCCAGGCGGCCTTCGACGGCCGACAAGGAGAGTCCATGAGCTTCTTCCCCGGGAAAGACCCTGAGGCAGGCGACGCCTTTGCCAGCGACCAGATCGAATTGATGGTCATTCCGAACGCCAAGGACATCGGCGGTTTTCAGGTGCGCCGTGCCCTGCCGACGGCAAAAAGGCGGCTGGTCGGGCCGTTCATCTTCTTCGACCGCATGGGTCCTGCCATCCTGCGGGCCGGCCAGGCGCTCGACGTCCGTCCGCATCCGCATATCGGCCTGTCGACGGTCACCTATCTGTTCGACGGCAAGATCCGGCATCGCGATTCACTCGGCACCGAAATGGTCATTCAGCCCGGCGACGTGAATTTGATGACCGCCGGCCGCGGCATCGTCCATTCGGAGCGTACGCCGGAGGAACTGCGTGGCGCGCCGATGTCGGTATCCGGCCTGCAGACATGGCTGGCGCTGCCGGACGACAAGGAAGAGGTGGCTCCTGTGTTCGAGAACACAGGAGCGCTCAGGCTTCCCGAGATCGATGCCGAAGGCGTCAACGGGCGCCTCATCATCGGCGATTTCCAGGGGTTGCGGTCGCCGGTCAGGGCCGACTCGGAGACGCTCTACGCCGACCTGCGCCTGGCGCCCGGCGCCAGCGTGAAAATCCCTGCCGACGCGGAAGAGCGCGCCATTTACACGCTGGAAGGCGAGGTCTCGATTTCGGGCGATGTGTTCCCAGCCGAACGGCTGCTGGTGTTCCGTCCCGGTGACGAGATCGTCGTGTCGTCGCTGACCGGCGCGCATTTCATGCTGTTCGGCGGCGCCTCTCTTGGTTCGAAGCGTTATATCTGGTGGAATTTCGTCTCCTCATCGAAGGAGCGCATCGAACAGGCCAAGCAAGAATGGAAGACGGGCCGCTTCGACATCGTTCCAGGAGACGAGGAAGAATTCATCCCGCTGCCGGAAAGCTGATGCCTGTCGCCCGAAAGTGGCAGAACGAAATGCATAGACAAAAGACTAGGGCCTGATCCGCGTCACTGACACGCATTTACTTTCGCCGGCCGGCGGCCTATTTCGCCCATCAACCGAAAGCCCGAGCACAGTGAACGCAACGCCGCATACGCCGCTTCTCGACAAGGTCCGCATCCCGGCCGACCTGCGCACGCTTGCGGAAAGCGAACTGCCGCAATTGGCGTCCGAGCTTCGCGCCGAGCTGGTCGACGCCGTGTCCCGCACGGGTGGTCATCTGGGCGCCGGGCTTGGCGTGGTCGAGCTGACAGTGGCGCTGCACTATGTCTTCAACACCCCCGATGACAGGCTGATCTGGGATGTCGGCCACCAGGCCTATCCGCACAAGATCCTGACCGGCCGCCGCGACCGTATCCGCACGCTGCGCCAGGAAGGCGGTCTGTCCGGCTTCACCCGCCGCGCCGAGAGCGAGTACGATCCCTTCGGCGCCGCCCACTCCTCGACATCGATATCGGCCGGCCTCGGCATGGCCGCCGCCCGCGATCTCTCCGGCGGCCGCAACAACGTCATTGCCGTCATCGGCGACGGCGCCATGTCTGCCGGCATGGCCTATGAGGCGATGAACAATGCCGGTGCGCTCGATGCACGGCTGATCGTCATTCTCAACGACAACGAC
Source organism: Mesorhizobium sp. M0088 (assembly GCF_040322895.1). Taxonomy (NCBI): domain Bacteria; kingdom Pseudomonadati; phylum Pseudomonadota; class Alphaproteobacteria; order Hyphomicrobiales; family Phyllobacteriaceae; genus Mesorhizobium; species Mesorhizobium sp. M0088. Next base: position 184,750 of record NZ_JAMYUI010000003.1, on the reverse strand, counting down.
ATGTCGATCGCGCCGCCGACCGGCGCGATGAGCGCCTATCTGGCGCGGCTGGCCTCCGGCAAGGCCTATATCGGCCTGCGCGATTTCGGCAAGAAACTGACGTCCTATCTCGGCAAGCGCGCGGATCGTGCGATCACAAGGGCGGTCGAGCATGCACGCGGCTATGTCACCGGCGGCACGCTGTTCGAGGAACTCGGCTTCTATCACATCGGCCCGATAGACGGCCACAATCTGGAGCACCTGATCCCGGTCCTGAAAAATGTCCGCGACAATGGCGAAGGCCCGGTGCTCATCCATGTCGTCACCCAGAAGGGCAAGGGCTATGCGCCGGCCGAAGCCGCCGCCGACAAATATCACGGCGTCAACAAGTTCGACGTCATCACCGGCGCGCAGGCCAAGGCGCCAGCCAACGCACCGGCCTACACCAAGGTGTTCGCCGAAAGCCTGGTCCAGGAGGGCCGCGAGGACGACCGCATCGTCGCCGTCACGGCCGCCATGCCGAGCGGCACCGGTCTCGACCTGTTCGGCGAAGCGTTCCCATCGCGCACCTTCGATGTCGGCATCGCCGAACAGCACGCGGTGACCTTCGCCGCCGGCCTTGCCACCGAAGGCTACAAGCCGTTCGCGGCCATCTATTCCACCTTCCTGCAGCGCGCCTACGACCAGGTCGTCCACGACGTCGCCATCCAGAAACTGCCGGTGCGGTTTCCCATCGACCGCGCCGGTTTCGTCGGCGCCGATGGCGCGACCCATTGCGGCGCCTTCGACACCACCTTCCTGGCGACACTGCCGGGTTTCGTCGTCATGGCGGCCGCCGACGAGGCGGAGCTGCGCCACATGGTGCGCACCGCGGCGAGCTATGATGAGGGTCCGATCGCCTTCCGCTATCCGCGCGGCAATGGCGTCGGCGTCGACATGCCGGAGCGCGGCTCGGTTCTCGAAATCGGCAAGGGCCGCATCGTCAAGGAGGGTACCAAGGTTGCATTGCTGTCTTTCGGCACGCGGTTGCAGGATTGCCTGATCGCCGCGGAGGAGCTAGGGGCTGCCGGGCTGTCCACCACGGTCGCCGACGCCCGTTTCGCCAAGCCGCTCGACCAGGATCTGATCCGGCGGCTGGCCCGCTCGCATGAGGTGCTGGTGACGGTGGAGGAGGGCGCCGTCGGCGGCTTCGCCAGCCACGTGCTGCAGTTCCTTGCCCATGAGGGCCTGCTGGAAAGCGGCCTGAAGGTGCGTCCGCTGGTGCTGCCCGACGCGTTCAGCGACCACGCCAAGCCGGAAAAGATGTATGCCGATGCCGGGCTCGATGCCGCCGGCATCGTGCGCACCGTGTTCGTGGCACTCGGGCACACAGTCCACGCCCAGCGCGCCTGAATCCCAGCGCGCCTGAATCAAAGTCTCAAAGACTTGAATCAGTTTGCCGGCAAGCGATCTTAAGGCATTGTTTACGCTGCCGTTTGGCGCTTTGCTTACCGTGTCTCTTGGCCGTTTTTCAATGGCGCCCTGCTAGATCGTGATCAGGCAGGGAGACAACAACAATGAAAACGCTTCTGTGCGGCGCAGCACTTTGCGCCGTTATCATCGCGCCGGCCACAGCCGAAACGCGCTATGACCGCAGCCTTGAAAAGGCGGCGATGGGCATCATCGCCGGCAAGATGGGCGACATCCGCGGCGGCTTTTCCTTCAAGCAGGTGCCGCAATTGGTGGTTCTGCCGGCCCCTGTTCCCGCGCCTGCGGGTGCCATCGAGCCTGCACGCGAGCAAGCTTCGGGCGGCCGTGAGGATGGCTTGTCTCCAGCCGTCGAGCGCCCGGTTTCGCGAACCGTATTCTGAGCTGAAGACCAACAAGCCTTGATCGGGATTGCCCGATCGTTTCGCGCTTGCCGCTGTGCAGGCGATCTAAAAAGCGTCGGCAATGCTACTCCGCCGCAACCAGCTCCGCTTGCTGCGCCGATTTCTCGGGGCGCCAGGATTGCGCCGCGTGGCGGGCGCGGTCTGCCAGGGCGGCTAGGCGTCCGCGCAGGTTTCGTCCACCCACCACCGACGACAAGATCACTGAATGCGTCGCAAAGCGGCGCTTGAAATCCTCGCCGCCGCAGAGAAAATCGATCGTGGTCAAGCCCCGGTCAAACGACCACTGGATGTAATCCATCATCAAGACCATGCCCGGCGAGGCCCGTTCGAAGGCCGGATCATAGGTGGTGACGAAAGCCATCATCGTTCCATGCTGCTCGAAATTGATCGAGATGGCGATGATCTCGTCTTCGCGTTCGAGCACGAAGATGCGCAGCAATCCGAGCTTGGCCAGAACGGAGATCAGTGCCGCCAGCGCGGGGGAGCCTTCGTCGAAGAGGTCCGAAACGCGGCCGTGTTTTGCAAGCCACAACCGCTTCAGCGCGGCGACGCGCTCCAGTACCGGCTCGCGGGCTTCGTGCGCATCCATCAGGCGGAAACGCAGCGCGCCGCCTTCCTCCATGAATTTGTAGCCACGGCGATAGTTTTGCCGAGTTTTCTTCGACTGGCTTTCAAACCATTGTGCGCCGCGTTGCCCGGCGCCGGAAACTCGATAGCTGACCTCGCTGCGGTGGCTTGGCTGCAAGATATTGCTCTGGCCTGGGGCGGCGGGACCAAGCAGGGTCCGGAATCGGGCATCAGGCAACAGACGATTGAGGTAGGCAAGATCGAAGCCGCCATCGTCGAGGATATGTTGCCAGAGTTGCGGCAGGATCTGTGGCTCGGCATCGGGAGCAACCAGGACATCGCCATAGTCGCAGTGATCTTTCGCCGCCCATTCCAGCATACGGATGCCCGAGCGCCAGAAGGTCGCGAGCGCAATGACGGCCTCGAGGCGCTCGCCGCTCCAGACCAGGCCGATCCTGAGACCGCGACGGTCCTGATGCGGTGTGGTGTGCCACCAGGCCGAGATCCAGTCGGGATGCTGGAAAACGAGGCCGCCGGCGCGTTGCCAGAGCGCTGCCCAGGCGGGCGCGATTTCTGCCAGTCGCGCTGGCGAGGTCGCAATTTCGATCCGGTGCGTTCGCGGCATCCGGAACACGGCGGGTCCGTTCATGGCTTCCCCCTTTGCGGCGATTGCTGTGGCTCGGGCTTGTCGGTGCGGAAATGTCTGGCGATCTGCCGCCACATCCGCTTCAGCGGCAGGACATAGAGGCCTGCGAGCGACTGGTAGTCGCGCACGTTGCGTTCGATCAAACCGAACTTGAAGTCCTCGTCGGGTCTCGGAACGCACAGGGTTCCGAAGAGCCGATCCCAGAACGAGAAGAGCAGCCCGAAGTTCTTGTCGTAGTGGCGCGGGTCGGTGCTGTGGTGCAGCTGATGCCAGTGCGGGCACAGGATCAGATTGTTCAACGGTCCAAACGAGATCTTGAAATGCGTGTGCCTGACGAAATCCATCATCAGGATGTTGCGTATGATGTAGACGTTGACGCCGAAGACCGTCAGCTCGACGAGGTTCAGCGACACCAGCGACCAGATGCCGAAGCAGATGCCGGGAATGACGCCGTCCCAGGCCCGGTTCATCAATTCGTCGAGCGGGTGGACGCGATCCTTGGTGATGCCGACCATCACCTCGGCCGAATGGTGAACCTTGTGCAGTTCCCACAGCACCGGGTAGCGGTGCTGGGCGACGTGATAGAGATAGTACGAAATGTCGTAGGCAAGCAGCATCGTGATGGTGAAGATCGTCACCGTCACCGGCCCTGCCGGTCCTTCGATCAGGGGCGGCTGGATTGCCAGCAGCGTGGAGAGCAACCAGTTCGTCGCATAGCCGACGGCGCTGACGAAGACGACGCCGGCGGGCAGCATGAGGAATGGCATCAGCGCCTTCCGCGTCACCCAGAACAAAAGGTCGGCTTTCGCCGAAGGGTGCGTGATGACCTCATGCGGGACTGCGAACTCGAAGAACTCTTTCCAGCTCTTTTTCTCGACCGTGCGCCAGTAGGCGACCAGGGCGCTGACCAAAGCAGTCAGCAACAGAAGTCCGGTCGCCAGCAGGCCGGCGCCGGAAATCCGGTCAAGAACCTTGTAGACGATATCGCTGGCCATTTCCAAGGTTGCCGCCTCTTCATCCGGTTTTTCCGGTCGTCGCGGTCATAACATTGAAGTCCTCAAGCAAATGCGATGAAAATTGGTTAAGAAATCATGAGGCTTTCTAGATTTTAGGCACTTATCGGCAGGCGGCGAGACCTCATGCTTCGGCGGTCATCCGTCTCAACCGGCGCAACGATAGATATTCATAGGGTGGTCGGCGTGACGGAACGCCTCACCATTGCCGCGGTCCAATGTGCTGGGCGTGATGATGGGAACGTGAGACGAGATGCTTCCGGCCGGTGCTCTTGCCATCGTCGTCGGCTTTCGCCATGAAGGCCGATGAATTCCCCTCTGCCAGCCAGCGCACGCCAGCGGCTCGACGACCTGCTCGTCCAGCGCGGGCTGTTTGCCAGCCGCTCACGTGCCCGCGACGCGGTCGAGCGTGGCACGGTGACCGTCGACGGCGTCATTGCGCGCAAGCCCGGCCAGAGCGTTTTGCCGCAATGCCTTGTTACCATCGATGATCCGGCGCAAGGCTATGTGTCGCGCGCGGCACTCAAGCTGATCGGTGGGCTCGATCATTTCGGCCTCGACCCTGCCGGCTCTGAAGCGCTCGACATCGGCGCCTCGACCGGCGGCTTCACCCAGGTGTTGCTCGAGCGCGGCGTGGCCCATGTCACCGCGGTCGATGTTGGTCATGGCCAGATGCATCCTGATATCGGCGGCGACCCGCGTGTGACGGTGATCGAAGGACTGAACGCCCGCGACCTCGCCGTTGCCGATCTCAGCGGGCGTATTCCGGATTTCATCGTGTCCGACGTCAGCTTCATCTCGCTGAAACTGGCGCTGCCGCCGGCGCTTGGTCTGGCGAAGGCTGGCGCCAAGGCCGTGTTTCTGGTCAAGCCGCAATTCGAGGCGGGCCGTGATGCGATCGGCAAGGGTGGTCTGTTGAAAGATCCCTACGACGCCTCCCGTGTCGCCGGCCTGCTGCAGGATTGGCTAGACTCCGTTCCCGGCTGGCGCTCGCTGGGGCTGCATTTGTCGCCGATCGAGGGCGGCGACGGCAATCGCGAATTCCTGCTCGGTGGGATCAAGGACCGATGAGCGCGCGCTTCAGCATCAGGAAACTTGGCGCTCAGGGCGACGGTGTCGCCGAGACCGAGACAGGCGATCTGTTCATTCCCTTCACACTGCCCGGTGAAACGGTCACCGCCGCGCGCGAAAGGGATCGCGCCATGCTGATGGCGGTGCTGGAATCATCGCCGCTGCGCATCGATCCCGCCTGCCGCCATTTCACCGAATGCGGTGGTTGCGCGCTCCAGCATTTCGAAGCCGGAGCCTATCGCCAGTGGAAACGCGAAAAAGTGGCGCACATCCTGAAGGGCAAAGGCATCGATTGCGAGATCGGCGAACTGGTCGCCTGCGCGCCGCAGACGCGCCGCCGTGTCGTGCTGGCCGCCCGGCGCACCGATACAGGCATGCTGCTCGGCTTCCATCGCCATCTGTCGCCGGAGATCATAGCCATATCGGAATGCCCGATCTCGCTTCCTGAGATCGTCGCTTCGCTTGATCGCTTGAAGGCGCTTGCCGAATTGGTCTGCGCAACCACCAAATCGTTCCGGCTAGCGGTCACCGTGACCGGTTCGGGTCTCGATGTCGCGGTTCACGAATCCGGCAAGCTGGGGGAGCATCAGCGCCGCATCGCTGCCAATTTCGTCATGGCGCAGGGCTTTGCCAGGCTGTCCATCGATGACGAGATCATCATCGAGCCGAAAAAGCCGGTGGTCATGTTCGGCAGCGTCGCTGTCGCCTTGCCCCCGGGCGCGTTCCTGCAGGCAACCGAGGCCGCCGAACAGGCGATGGCCGATATCGTCGGCGGACATCTGAAGCGTGCCAAGAAGGTGGCGGATCTTTTCGCCGGCTGCGGCAGCTTTGCTCTGCGTCTGGCCGCGAAGTCGGAAGTCCATGCGGTGGAGGGCGATGCGGCAGCCCTTTCGGCCCTCGACCGTGGATCGCGTTTCGCCACTGGCTTGAAGCGGGTGACGGGTGAACGCCGCGACCTGTTCCGGCGGCCGTTGACGTTCAAGGAATTGAATGCCTTCGATGGTGTGGTGTTCGACCCGCCGCGCGCTGGCGCCGAGGATCAGTCGAAGCAGATCGCCCGTTCGAATGTGCCGTACGTCGCCGCGGTGTCCTGCAATCCGGTGACGCTCGCGCGAGATTTGCGCATCCTCATAGACGGCGGCTACATCCTGAAAAGCGTGACGCCGATCGACCAGTTCCTGTGGTCGCCGCATGTTGAGGCCGTGGCGTTGCTGGAGAAGCCGAAGCGGAGGCGGTAGGTCGCTTGTGCTTGAGTTGCGCGTGAATTGGGCCTATTTTGATACCGTACGCATCAAACTATGCTAGGTAATCGTCATGAACTCCGCAGCCCTCGAAGTTCCGGCGTCACGCTTTGGCGAGGAACGGTCGCCTTACCTTTCGGCAAGGCGTGTCGCGGAACAGCTTGGTGTCAACCTGACCGAATTGGCCGGCCTGATCGGGGTCGCGCGCAACACGCTTGCCGCCAAGGCCGGCGCGCGCAAGGTCGACGCCGCCCTCAGCCCGATCGTCCGCATCCTGTCGATGGCCGGTGAAATGGCCGGCGGCGAGCAACGTGCGGCGATCTGGTTTAAGCACCAGCCGATCCCCGGCTGGGCGGGAAAGACCGCCTACGACCTGGTTCGCGAGGGCAAGACGGACAAGGTGCTTGCCTATCTGGAGGCCGTCCGCTCCGGCGTGTATGCCTGAGATCAGCCTGACCTTGTGGCGGGCCTTCGTACCGCGTTGGGCGCATCTGCCGCTTTCGGGCGTGGGCGCTGCCCACTTCGGCGGTCGCTGGAATCCAATTGGCGCTTCAACGATCTATGCGGCGCGCGAATTGTCCACCGCCTGGGCGGAGTACAATCAGGGCTTTGTCCAGCATCCGGCGTTAATTGCCCAACTTGAGCTCTCGGGCGCGCGCTTGGCCGATCTGACCGATGCCGCAATGCTGAGCGAATTGGCCATGACGGCGGGCATTCACCAATGCGAATGGCGAGACATGCTGGATCAGGGCCTTGTGCCCGAGACCCACAAGCTGCGGGATCGCCTGCTTGCCGATGGGGTGAACGGCGTGATCTATCCGTCCTTCATGTCGCCCGGCGGCACCTGCGTTGCGCTCTGGCGCTGGAACGAGGATGGCGCGCCGCGCCTGGAGGTCGTCGACCCCGACCGTCGTCTGCCGAAATCGCCGGCATCCTGGCTTTAGGGCAACTCAGATGGGCGAGTAAGCTCGTCGACTGTTCTTATCAAACCCTGGTGCCGCCCACCGTCATCTGGTTCATGCGCAGATGCGGCTGGCCGACGCCGACGGGCACGCCCTGTCCGGCCTTGCCGCACATGCCGATGCCGGTGTCGAGTTTCATGTCGTTACCGATCATCGAGACGCGGTGCATGGCGTCCGGACCGTTGCCGATCAGCATCGCGCCTTTGATCGGCTGCGTCACCTTGCCGTTCTCGATCATGTAGGCCTCGGTGCAGCCGAACACGAATTTGCCCGAGGTGATATCGACCTGACCGCCGCCGAAGGAGACGGCATAGATGCCGTTCTTGACCGAGGCGATGATTTCGTCCGGCTCCATGTCGCCAGATGTCATATAGGTGTTGGTCATGCGCGGCATCGGCTGGTGGGCATAGCCTTCGCGGCGGCCGTTGCCGGTCGCCTTCATGCCCATCAGCCGGGCATTCTGGCGATCCTGCATGTAGCCGACCAGCTTGCCATCCTCGATCAGCACATTGCGGGCCGAAGGTGTGCCTTCATCGTCGACGGTCAGCGAGCCGCGCCGTTCGGGCATCGTGCCGTCGTCGACGACGGTGACCCCCTTGGCGGCGACCTGCTGGCCGAGCAGGCCGGCGAAGGCCGAGGTCTTCTTGCGGTTGAAATCGCCTTCCAGCCCATGGCCGACGGCCTCGTGCAGCATGACGCCCGGCCAGCCGCTGGACAAGACGATGTCGAAAGTGCCGGCCGGGGCCGGTATGGCCTCGAGATTGACCAGAGCTTGCCTGAGCGCCTCCTTGGCGGCGTGCTTCCAGCTGTCCTCGACCAGGAATTCGCCAAACGCCTTGCGGCCACCCATGCCGTAGGAGCCGCTCTCCTGGCGGTCGCCATCGCCGACCACGACGGAGACGTTGATGCGGACCAGCGGGCGGATATCGCGCACCACCTGGCCATCGGCGCGCACGATCTCGACATGCTGCCAGGATGCGGCGAGCGATGCCGAAACCTGCCGCACGCGCGGATCCTCGGCGCGCAGCCAGGCGTCGATTTCCTGCAAGAGCTTTGCCTTGGCCTCGAAGGAAGGCGAGGGGATCGGGTTCTCTTCGCCATAGAGATGGCGGTTGGTGCGGGCAGGTGCCGCGGCAAGCGTGCCGGAATAACCGCCCTTGACGGTTGAAACGGCATCGGCCGCTCGCAGCAGCGACGCTTCGGAGAGGTCGCTGGAATGCGCATAGCCGCTGGCTTCGCCGGCAACCGCACGCAGGCCAAACCCCTGGTCGGTGTTGAAGTTGGCGGTCTTCAGGCGGCCATTGTCGAACATCAGCGCTTCGCTCTCGCTGTATTCGAGGAACAGCTCGCCGTCATCGGCGCCGTTGATGGTATCGGCGACGATCCGCTTGATGCGATCGTCTGAAATGTCGAATTGGCCGATCAGGCTGTTCATGGCGCATCCGTTCACAGGAGGAATGGGTCTTTGCCACGATGTAGGCGCGAAGGCGCGCCGAGACAATCGCTCTGCCGCATTGTGAAGACAAAAGCGGTTTGCCAGCAGCCCGTCGAAGTCACTTCTGGTTGAAGCCGGTGATGTCGCCGGGCTTTCAGGGGAGGGCGGCGAAGCCGTCGGCAAAGCCCTTGAGGTCGACCGGGATGCCGATGCCTTCTTCCGGGGTCTGGAAAACGATGAAGGTGGCCGACGTGCCGGTCTTCAGCGTGTCGAGAAGCGGCTTTTCGAGGATAACCTCGGCATAGCAGCCGTCCTGGAAGCAGCGCACGAAATAGGCGCGGCCGATGTCCTTGCCGTCGACATTGAGGCCGAGCCCGTTGGGCAAAAGCACGCCGAGCGGCGCCAGCACGCGCAGGATCTCCGCCTTGTTGTCGGCGGTGCGCAGCACCACGACCGACAGTCCCATCTCCGGACGGTCCTCGGCGACGACGTTCTGCATCATCACGCATTGTTCCGAGGTGGCACCGGCCGGCGTGTCGCAGATGATCGACCATGCGCCATGCGTCGAACGCACGGTGCCGCTCGGCTGCGCGGCGTTGGCCGTGCCGGACAGCACGATCGCGGACAGGCCAATGCCAGACAGGGCGGCGAGAAAGATGACCTTCGCCCAGTTTCTCGAAAACCGAGAGTTTCTCGAAAGCCAGTAATTCATGACGGCTCCATTGCGAATCACGGCACTTTAAGCCGCGCCAAAGCCAAGTAAAGGACGAGACCGCACCAGGTCTGCCCCGAAAAAGCCAATTGGGCGCTTTTCCCTGCCAATTTCGCCCGAATTGCGACGTTCGGCACCTGCGGCCCGCGGGAATGCTGCTGCGGGCTCACTGTAGGCGATTGGGTGCTGCCGCGGCTGCCTCCAAAGGCACATCCGGGCTTGCGCGCAAAAATGCCGCACGGTTTCGTCCGCTCCTTTCTTGCGGAGGGAAAAAGAGTATGGTTTGAACCACCTTGAAACTGTCGGGATTCCCGTCCCGGCATTGTTCGTTATTCTCGTGGGTACCGCAGCGAGGAACTGGGAGACGATGAGGGCGATGAGAAATTTCCTGGCAAACGCCAAGGTTCCAGCAAGTGCCAAGTTTCTAAGTGCTTGTGCCGCTGTCACGTTTTTCGCCGGCGCATCCGCCCATGCCGACCAGCCCAAGAACTGGGAGACAACCTTCCAGGCGCCGGCGACCGACATGATGCGGCAGATCGAGTGGTTCGGGAACTACACGATGTGGTTCATCGTTCCGATCACCATCCTGGTGCTGCTTCTCCTCGCTTATTGCATCGTCAGATTCCGTGCGAGCGCGAACCCGGTTCCGTCCAAGACCAGCCACAACACGCTGATCGAGGTGATCTGGACTGTCGGTCCGGTCGTCATCCTGCTTTGCTTGGCAATTCCCTCGTTCCAGCTGCTGACCGCGCAATACACGCCGCCGGAAGAAGCGAAGCTGACCGTCAAGGCGACCGGTAACCAGTGGAACTGGGACTACGAGTACCAGACCGAAAACACGCTCTCCTTCAATTCCGCGATCCTTCAGGACACCGACCGCGCCGCCGCCGGCAAGGAGGACCGCAAGGTTTATCCGCGCCTGCTCGCGGTCGACAATGAACTGGTGGTGCCGGTCAACACCATGACCCGCGTGCTCGTCACCGCGACCGACGTGATCCACTCCTTTGCCATGCCGTCGTTCGGCATCAAGATCGATGCCATTCCGGGCCGCACCAACGAGACCTGGTTCAAGGCGGAGAAGGAAGGTATTTTTTACGGCCAGTGCTCGCAGCTCTGCGGCAAGGACCATGCCTTCATGCCGATCGCCATCCGCGTCGTCTCCGATGCGCAGTTCAAGACCTGGCTGGCGGCAGCCAAGACCGATCTGCCCGGCGCCAACAAGACGCTGATGGCCGAGGTCGACGGCCAGAACAAGGTAGCGGCCGCCGGCAACTGATGCCGCGGGTTAGCAAGATTTAGGGAACGGAGCGGAACATGGCAGACGCTGCAGCTCACGACGGGCACGACCACAAGCCTTATCACGGCTGGGTCCGCTGGGTTTATTCGACCAACCACAAGGACATCGGCACGCTCTACCTGATCTTCGCGATCATGGCCGGCATCATCGGCGGTGCCTTGTCTGTCGCCATCCGCATGGAGTTGCAGGAGCCTGGCATCCAGATCTTCAGCGGTCTGGCGCAGATGGTCTACGGCATGAACGGTGACGCCGCGATCGACGGCGGCAAGAGCATGTACAATGCCTTCGCCACCGCGCACGCCCTGATCATGATCTTCTTCATGGTCATGCCGGCGCTGATCGGCGGCTTCGCCAATTGGATGGTTCCGATCATGATCGGCGCGCCCGACATGGCGTTCCCGCGCATGAACAACATCTCCTTCTGGCTGCTGCCGCCGGCCTTCATCCTGCTTCTCACCTCGATGTTCGTGCCGAGCGCGCCGGGCGCCTTTGGCGTCGGTGGCGGCTGGACGCTCTATCCGCCGCTTTCGACCTCGGGCCAGCCCGGGCCGGCCATGGATCTGGCGATCCTGTCGATCCACATTGCCGGTGCGTCGTCGATCCTCGGCGCCATCAACTTCATCACCACCATCTTCAACATGCGCGCGCCTGGCATGACGCTGCACAAGATGCCGCTGTTTGCCTGGTCGGTGCTGATCACCGCCTTCCTGCTCCTGCTGTCGTTGCCGGTCCTGGCCGGCGGCATCACCATGCTGCTCACCGACCGCAATTTCGGTACCACCTTCTTTGCGCCCGACGGCGGCGGCGACCCGATCCTGTTCCAGCACCTGTTCTGGTTCTTCGGTCACCCTGAAGTGTACATCCTGATCCTGCCGGGCTTCGGCATCATCAGTCACGTCATCTCGACCTTCTCGAGGAAGCCGGTGTTCGGCTATCTCGGCATGGCCTATGCCATGGTGGCGATCGGCGCCGTCGGCTTCATCGTGTGGGCGCACCACATGTACACGACCGGCCTGTCGCTCGACACGCAGCGCTATTTCGTCTTCGCCACCATGGTCATCGCGGTGCCGACAGGCGTGAAGATCTTCTCCTGGATCGCGACGATGTGGGGCGGGTCGATTTCGTTCAAGACGCCGATGCTGTGGGCGCTGGGCTTCATCTTCCTGTTCACCATCGGCGGCGTCACCGGCGTCCAGCTGGCCAATGCCGGCCTCGACCGCTCGTTGCATGACACCTATTTCGTCATTGCCCACTTCCACTACGTGCTGTCACTGGGCGCGGTGTTCGCCATCTTCGCCGGCTGGTACTACTGGTTCCCGAAGATGACCGGCTACATGTATTCGCCCGTCATCGCCAACACCCATTTCTGGGTCACCTTCGTCGGCGTGAACCTGATCTTCTTCCCGCAGCACTTCCTCGGTCTCGCCGGCATGCCGCGCCGCACCATCGACTACCCCGATGCGTTCGCCGGCTGGAATTATGTGTCGTCCATCGGCTCGTATATCTCGGCCATCGGCGTCCTGATCTTCCTCTATGGTGTGTTCGAGGCCTTCCAGAAGAAGCGGATCGCCGGCGCCAACCCATGGGGCGAGGGCGCAACGACGCTCGAATGGCAGCTGCCTTCGCCGCCGCCCTTCCACCAGTGGGAACAGCTGCCGAAAATCAAGTAAGGCGGCTGCCCGCTCGAATACGAAACCGCCGGTCCGCCGGCGGTTTTGGCCAACGGATGATGGACTTAAGTACGCATGGCCCTTGTCGACGAACCATTGATTGACGAAGCGGGCTTTCGCATGTCGGAAGCGACGGCGGGCGATTTCTTCGCGCTGCTGAAGCCGCGCGTCATGTCGCTGGTGGTGTTCACCGCCTTTGTTGGCCTTGTCGCCGCACCCGTGACCATCAACCCTCTGCTGGCGGTGATCGCCATCCTGGCTATTGCAATAGGTGCTGGTGCCTCCGGCGCGCTCAACATGTGGTACGATGCCGACATCGATGCCGTGATGACCAGGACCGCCAACCGCCCGGTCCCGGCCGGTCGCATCCAGCCGCACGAAGCGCTGACCTTCGGGCTGGTGCTGTCGGTGCTGTCGGTGATGACGCTCGGCGTGCTGGTCAACTGGCTGGCGGCGACGCTGCTCGCCTTCACCATCTTTTTCTACGCCGTCGTCTACACGATGTGGCTGAAGCGCTGGACGCCGCAGAACATCGTCATCGGCGGGGCCGCCGGTGCCATTCCGCCTGTGATCGGCTGGGCCGCGGTGACCGGGACAGTCAGCCTCGAAAGCATTGTCCTGTTCCTGATCATCTTCCTGTGGACGCCGCCGCATTTCTGGGCGCTGGCGCTGTTCAAGTCCGAGGACTATGCCAAGGCCGGCATTCCGATGATGCCCAACGTCGCCGGCCACGCTTCGACCCGCCGCCAGATCTTCGCCTATGCGCTGGTGCTGGCCCCGGTCGGCGTGCTGCCGTGGCTGCTTGGCTACACCACGCCGTTCTATGGCGTGGCCGCCCTGCTTCTGGGAGTCGGTTTTGTCTGGTACGCGTGGAAAGTGCTTGGCATGGCCGACGATGACCGCGTCATGAAACCGGCCAAGGCCCTGTTCGCCTATTCGCTGCTTTATCTCTTCGCCATCTTCGCTGCCTATCTGGCCGACAGCGTTGTCGAACGCGCGCTTGCCATGGGTGGAGCATGACCATGATCGAGGAAAAGCTCGAGACCGTCACGTTGACCGAGCGTCAGAAGAAGGCGCAGCGCAGCCGTTCTATCGCCATCGGTGTGGCGCTGGCGCTGCTGGTGGTCATTTTCTACATCGCGACGATCGTGAAGTTCGGCCACAATCTGGGCACGATGTGATGAGCGTCGAGACCTCCAAAAAAGCGGCTGGCAAGAACGGCAACGTCATCGTCGCGGCTGTCTGCCTCGCCTTTTTCACCGGCATGATCGGCATGGCCTATGCCGCGGTCCCGCTCTACAAGATGTTTTGCCAGGCGACCGGCTATGGCGGCACGACGCAACGTGCCGAGAAGCAGTATGCCGGCCGCGTGCTCGACCGCGAGATCACCGTCCGCTTCGATGCCAACATCGCTGGCGTGCCGTGGGAGTTCCAGCCGGTCCAGCGCTCGATGACGATGAAGATCGGCGAGACCGTGCAGGCGCACTATCAGGCGACCAACAAGTTCGATCGTCCCGTGACCGGCCGCGCCACCTTCAACGTGCAGCCTGAACTGGCGGGTCCCTATTTCAACAAGGTCGAGTGCTTCTGCTTCACCGACACGACGCTGAAGCCCGGCGAGACACTGGACATGCCGGTCCTGTTCTACGTGGACCCCGACATCGTCAATGTGCCGGAACTGAAGGACGTGAAGACGATCACGCTGTCCTATACGATGTTCCCGGTCGAGAAGGCCAAGCCGGTCGCCTCCTCGGAGCCGGCCAAGGGCAATAGCAAGACAATTTCGAATACCGAAGCAAATCTCGGGGGTTGATATGGCAGACGCGCACGCAAAACCACAGCATGACTATCATCTCGTTGACCCGAGCCCGTGGCCTTTCCTGGGATCGGTAGGCGCACTTGTCGCCGCCTTTGGCGGCGTCTGCCTGATGGAATACCTGAAGGGCGGCTCGTTCCCGATCTTCGGCTTCAACATCGCCAATCCATGGCTGTTCTTCATCGGTCTCGTGATCATCCTCTACACCATGTTCGCCTGGTGGTCGGACACGATCAAGGAGGCGCATGAGGGCCATCACACGCGTGTCGTGTCGCTGCATCTGCGCTACGGCATGATCATGTTCATCGCCTCGGAGGTGATGTTCTTCGTTGCCTGGTTCTGGGCCTATTTCGATGCCAGCCTGTTTCCGAGCGAAGTCCAGCAATATGCCCGCACCGCGTTTACCGGCGGTGTCTGGCCGCCGAAGGGCATGGAAGTTCTCGACCCCTTCCATTTGCCGCTCTACAACACCGTCATCCTGCTGCTGTCCGGCACCACGGTGACCTGGGCGCACCATTCGCTCATCCATGGCGATCGCAAAGGCCTGATCAACGGCCTGGTGCTGACTGTTGGCCTCGGCATGCTGTTCACCATGGTGCAGGCCTACGAGTACATGCATGCTCCGTTCGCCTTCAAGGATTCCATCTATGGCGCCACCTTCTTCATGGCGACCGGCTTCCACGGTTTCCACGTCATCATCGGCACCATCTTCCTGTTGGTCTGCCTGATCCGGGCGATGAAGGGTGATTTCACCCCCAAGCAACATTTCGGCTTCGAGGCGGCCGCCTGGTACTGGCACTTCGTCGACGTGGTCTGGCTGTTCCTGTTCGCCTCGATCTACGTCTGGGGATCGGTCGGCGCGGTGATCGAGGGCCACTGATCCTGGCCTGAGGAATTTCCGTTTGGGGAGGGGCGGCCGCGGCAATGTGGCCGCCTTCTTCTTTTTGGCGCAATGATCGCTGATCGATAGCCAATGCGGCTGACAATTTTCCGGGCCATTTGCGCATTGATGATCGCGGCACTCCCGGCCTTTGCCGGCGAGAAGGTGGATCTGGTGCGTGTCCACAAAGCCGAACGCCGGCTGGAACTCATCGGCGACGGCAAGATCCTGCGCAGCTACGGCATCGCACTCGGCGGCGATCCTGTCGGGCATAAGCACCAGGAGGGCGATCAACGCACGCCCGAGGGGAACTATGTCCTCGACTGGCGCAACCCGAACAGCATCGCGCACAGATCGATCCATATTTCGTACCCCAACACCGACGATCTGGCGGCCGCCAGGGCGCGCAATGTCGACGCGGGCGGCATGATCATGATCCACGGCCAGCCAAACGGTTATGGCTGGTGGGGCTGGCTGCTTCAATTGGTCGACTGGACCGACGGCTGCATTGCGGTTACGGACTCCGATATGGACGAAATCTGGGCGATGGTGGCCGATGGCACACCGATCGAGATCGAGCGGTAGGCAATGAGTGGCAAGATGAACTGGTTGCCGGTCGATCTGAAATCGAGCGGTAAGCAATGAGCGACGACTCTTCCAAGAGTGAAGATAGGGCGATCTGGCCGCCGATCGATCCGATCTCGGCCGGCCTGCATGGCCGTTGCCCGCGCTGCGGCGAGGGGCGGCTATTTTCCGGCTTCCTCACCGTCGGCAAGCGATGCGTCAATTGCGGCCTCGATTATTCCTACGCTGATGCCGGCGACGGGCCGGCGGTGTTCGTGATCCTGATCATCGGCTTTATCATCGTCGGCCTGGCGCTCTGGGTAGAAGTCGCGCTCAGCCCGCCGCTCTGGCTGCATCTGCTGGTCTGGATTCCGCTGGCTGTTGTGCTGTGCTTGACGGCGCTGCGGCTGATCAAGGGCGTGCTGCTGACGCTGCAATACCGCAACCAAGCGGCCGAGGGCCGGCTGGATCGCGGCGAATGAGCGAGGCTTCCCTTAAAACTGACGGTCGTTCGCGGCCGCGATCTGCATTGCTGCTCGGCCTTGGCCTTGTGCTGTTCCTGATCCTGCTGGTGCTCGGCACCTGGCAGATGCAGCGCCTGTATTGGAAGGAAGGCCTTCTGCAGACCATCGACCAGCGCACCCATTCGGCGCCGTTGCCGTTGGTTGCGGTCGAGAAAGAGTTCGCCGCCACCGGGGATGTCGATTATACGCCTGTCACCGTCACCGGCACGTTCCTGCATCAAGGCGAACGCCATTTCTACGCGACCTGGGAAGGTGATGCCGGCTTCAATGTCTACACGCCGCTGGCGCTCGACGACGGCCGCTTCGTCCTGATCAATCGCGGCTTCGTGCCTTACGATCTGAAGGATGCCGCCAAGCGCGCCAAGGGACAGGTGGCTGGCAGAGTGACGGTCACGGGGCTGGCCCGCAACCCGCTGCCGGGCAAGCCGTCGATGATGCTTCCCGACAACGACGTGGCGAAGAACATCTTCTACTGGAAGGACCGCGACGTGATGGCTGCAAGCGCCGGTCTGCCGGCGGGCGCCGCGCTGGTGCCGATCTTCATCGACGCAGACAAGACGCCAAACCCAGGCGGCTTGCCGGTTGGCGGCGTCACCATCATCGATCTCCCGAACAGCCATCTCCAATATGCGATGACTTGGTACGGGCTTGCCGCGGCGCTCGCAGCCGTGCTCATCCTGCGGCTTCGCCGTCCCGCGAAAGACGAATGAACGCGGCTGATGCCCCCTTTCAACCGATGCCCTTGACAGGGCAGGGGTGCGCACTTCATTTCGGCTTTGATCAACCGGCCCGGATTTAATGCTTCAGACAACCACCAAACCACCTCTGACGATCCGGCTCTGCCAGCCGCGCGGTTTCTGCGCCGGTGTCGACCGTGCCATCCAGATCGTCGTGCTGGCGCTGAAGAAATATGGCGCGCCGGTCTATGTCCGCCATGAGATCGTGCACAACCGCTACGTCGTCGAGGGGCTGCAAAGCCTTGGCGCCGTCTTCATCGAGGAACTCTCCGAGATACCGGCCGAACATCGGCAGTCGCCCGTCGTGTTCTCGGCGCATGGCGTGCCGAAATCGGTGCCGGCGGATGCGAAGGCGCGCAATCTCTTCTATCTCGATGCCACCTGCCCGCTGGTGTCGAAGGTCCACAAGCAGGCGATGCGCCATCAGCGGCTCGGCCGCCATGTGCTGTTGATTGGTCACGCCGGTCATCCCGAAGTGATCGGCACCATGGGCCAACTGCCGGACGGAGCGGTGACGCTGATCGAAACCGAAGCCGATGCCGCAAAGCTCTCGCCCGCCGATCCGCAGGCGCTCGGCTTCGTTACCCAGACCACATTGTCTGTCGAGGACACCGCCGGCATCATCCGCGCCTTGCAGGATCGCTTTCCGGCGCTGCAGGCACCAGCGGCGGAATCGATCTGCTATGCCACCACCAACCGCCAGGAAGCCGTCAAGGACACCGCGCCGGGCGCCGATCTCTATCTGATCGTCGGCGCGCCGAATTCCTCCAATTCGCGACGACTTGTCGAAGTCGCGGAGCGTGCAGGCGCCACCATGTCGCTTCTCGTGCAGCGCGCCGCCGAGATTCCGTGGAATGACATCGGCAACATCTCGACGCTTGGCCTGTCGGCCGGCGCGTCGGCGCCCGAAATCATCGTCGACGAGATCATCGACGCGTTCCGGCAACGCTTCGATGTCACGATCGATCTTGCCATCACGGCCACGGAAACCGAGGATTTTCCAGTCATGCGGGTCCTGCGCGATGTCGAACTGACGCGGGCCGACATGGCCTTCGTCAATGGAGCCGCGTAAGGCACATGGCGGTCTACACCGACGTTGCGGAAGGCGAACTCGGCGCATTCCTGAAGCACTATCCGGTCGGCGATCTCCTGTCCTACAAGGGCATCGCCGAAGGCACCGAGAACTCGAACTTTCTGCTGCACACCTCCAGCGGCTCCTACATCCTGACGCTCTATGAGAAGCGCGTCGAGAAGGCGGATCTGCCGTTTTTCCTCGGGCTGATGGGCCATCTCGCCAACAAGGGCGTGTCCTGCCCGCTGCCGGTGACCGCGCAT
Organism: Mesorhizobium sp. M0088; assembly: GCF_040322895.1. Taxonomy (NCBI): domain Bacteria; kingdom Pseudomonadati; phylum Pseudomonadota; class Alphaproteobacteria; order Hyphomicrobiales; family Phyllobacteriaceae; genus Mesorhizobium; species Mesorhizobium sp. M0088. The sequence continues at coordinate 166,430 of NZ_JAMYUI010000003.1, read as the reverse complement.
GACGGCAGCGTCATCGGCACGCTCGCCGGCCGGCCGGCGGTCATCATCACCTTCCTGGAAGGGCTTTCGTTGCGGCGGCCCACAGCAACGCATTGTGCCGAGGTCGGCAAGGCATTGGCGCAGTTGCATCTGGCCGGTGCCGATTTTTCGATGACGCGTCCGAATGCCCTGGCCATCGACGGCTGGCGCAAGCTCTGGGATGCAGCGCGCGATCGCGCAGACGAGGTCGAGCCGGGCCTAGCGGCCGAGGTCGATGCCGACTTTGCCGATTTCGAGCGCAACTGGCCCAAAGACCTGCCGCAAGGCATCATCCATGCCGATCTTTTCCCGGACAACGTCTTCTTCCTCGGCGAAAAGCTCTCCGGCCTGATCGATTTCTATTTCGCTTGCGACGACCTCTACGCCTACGATGTCGCCACCTGTCTCAACGCCTGGTGCTTCGAGAAAGATTTTTCCTTCAATCTCACCAAGGGCAAGGCGCTGCTCGCCGGCTACCAGAGCGTCCGGCCCCTGAGCGACCAGGAAAAGGCTGCGCTGCCGGTGCTGGCGCGCGGTTCGGCGTTGCGCTTCATGCTGACCCGGCTGTACGACTGGCTGACCGTCCCCGATGGCGGGCTGGTGATGAAGCGCGATCCGACCGAATACATCAGAAGGATGCGGTTCCACCGGGCGATCAAATCTCCTTCGGAATATGGATTGGCCTGATATGGGGTATCATGAGCAAACTGGTTGAGATCTTCACCGACGGCGCCTGTTCGGGCAATCCCGGCCCTGGCGGCTGGGGCGCGATCCTGCGCTTCAACGGCACCACCAAGGAGCTTTCCGGCGGCGAAGCCGAGACGACCAACAACCGCATGGAACTGTTGGCCGCCATTTCGGCGCTGAACGCGCTGAAGGAGCCGTGCACGGTCGACCTTCACACCGACAGCAAGTATGTCATGGACGGTATTTCCAAGTGGATCCACGGCTGGAAGAAGAACGGCTGGAAGACCGCCGACAAGAAGCCTGTGAAGAACGGTGAACTTTGGCAGGCGCTCGACGAGGCCAACAAGCGCCACAAGGTCACCTGGAACTGGGTCAAGGGCCATGACGGTCATGTCGAGAACGAGCGCGCCGACGAGCTTGCGCGCGAAGGCATGGCGCCGTTCAAGAAAGGTCCGTTCAAGCCTGCAGCAGCGGCAAAGCCTGCTGCGCCGGCCAAACAACCGGCAATCGCGAAAGTGCGGCGCTCTACCCAGAGCTATTGATTTCCGGAGCGGCGCGGCTCTCAGGTACGAAGAAGCGGATCAGCCGGCGGGGGTGGCAACTACTACGATATCGGCGCGCACCGCGTTATCTACTGCGGCTGGCGATCGACTGGCCAGCGCAGTTGTAGACCCTTATCGGATCAGCAGCGCCGTGCCCCAAAGCCCAAGTGCGAACACGGTGTGCGACACCAGATTCAGCGCCCGGATCAGCATCGGGTTGGGCCGCTTCGAGGCCGCCCAGCCGGCGCCCATGCCGGGTGCCAGCAGGAACCAGCCGGCGCCGACGGTGACGATGCCGAGGATGAAGGCCGGCAGGAATGTCGGCGCGGCAAGCCAGCCCGCTCCGGCCAGCACCACCAGGATGATGCCGTAGACGATGCCGACAAAATAGTGAAAGGCCCAACCCAGCGCCTTTTCATGCACGTACGGTGCGGCACCGCCGATATCGTCGTGGAAGACCTTGTCACGGAGATGCCAGACCCAGCGACCGACCGGCCCCCAGTTCGGCCGTGGCTGGCCGAACGCCTTGTGCAGGAAGATGGCCCAGAGATCCATCAGGACGGTGGCGCCGATGCCGATCGCGATAGCGCGCCAGAACATGTTAAACATCGCTAGAATCCCCCCAAACGCAAGCCCTGGGCTACAAGCGCGATCGTCGTTCCACACCCGACGCCGCGCTGAACTTCAGAGCTGTCCCAGAATATGAGCCGCGCCGGACTCGTCGACACCAGGCTTGGTCTCGACATTGAGCGCGGTGACCTTGCCGTCGTCGACGATCATCGAAAACCGCTTCGAACGCAGCCCCATGCCGCTGGCGGAAAGGTCATTGTCGAGGCCTACCGCCTTGGCGAAATCGCCACTGCCGTCGGCGAGGAACATGATCTTGCCCTCACCGCCGGTGAAGTGCGCCCAGGCGCCCATGACATGGACGTCGTTGACCGAAACGACGGCGATGGTGTCGACGCCGCGCGCCAGGATGGCATCGTGGTTTTCGAGATAACCCGGCAAATGGTTGTTGCTGCAGGTCGGTGTGAAGGCGCCGGGAACCCCAAACAGCACGACCTTCTTGCCCGAGAAAATCTCGGCCCCGGTGATCGGCTTGGCGCCATCGGCGGTCATCGTCTTGAAGGTCACGTCAGGCAGCTTGTCGCCAACGGAAATGGTCATGGATTCCTCGCTTGGGAAAATGGGGAAGGACGTGTCTTTGCCTAGCGAACCCAACGGCTTCCTGCAACCGTTGGGGTGGGCTGGATCAAGGGAAAGGCAGAACCCCTTCGACCGCGCCCGCCGAACTCGTCAGCGTATAGTGAAGCCCGCCATCGGTCGGCGTCGTCGAGGGGCGATCGAGGATCGGCACGGTGAAGATCAGCTTGCCGTCCTTTTCGCTGCGGGCAGGGGTGCCGAACATGTAGTCCCGCTCGCCGGCGACGAAGAAATCCGCCGCCTCCGGATCGCCGGGAAAGCTCGCCTCGACAATCAGCGTCTCGTGGTCGCCCGGCAGCACAGCGATGCCGAAATCGGACCTCGCGGGCGCTGGTAGCGCCGCGAAACTCGCCTTCACCAGCGCTGCGTCCTCGGCATTGTCCGGATCGGAGGCCGGGTCGACGGTCAGCCGCGTCTGCACCGGGATGCAGATCGTTTCGCAGATGCCGAGAAAGATGTCGGCATCGATCAACGCCGGCTGGTTCGGCGCCGCCAGCGTGAATGTCACCGGCAGAGAAACCGGATAGTTGTAGCCTGCCCATTTGCCATAGCCGTCGTCATGGCGCTGCGGCGCCGGAAACGATAGCGCTGCGTCGGCGATGTTGGTGCTGGCTGAAATGTCGAGTTGCGGTGGCACGCCCGCGTCGCCCGGATCGCGCCAATATGTCTTCCAGCCGGGCTTGAGCGCTATGTCGAGAACGCCCTGGATGCGGCCGGTGTCGTCGGCTTTGCCTGATGTCACCAGCCGGACCTTGCCGCCTTCGCTGTTGTACCACGCCGATGAGGAGGCGGCGGCGGGAAGAGCGGTTGCCGATCCGATGGCGGCGCCGAGCAGCAGGATTTTCAAGCTTCGCATGGCGGTGATTTGATCGTCCGTTCGTGGCCGCGCAATGATTTCATGGCCTTGCCGGTATCATATTTGCGTGACTTCGAGGGAGAAGAATGTTCGAGCCGCCGCCACAGGCTTTGGTCGAATCCAGCACGGCGCATCTTTTCGGCGCTTTGGAAACGCGTTACGCTCCCTTCATGGACTTGTTGCGCCACAAGAAGACGGTCGCCAGTCGCGGCTTTCTCGACGATCAGTTCCTGATTGCCATGCCCGGCATGAAGGACGACCGTTTCACGCGCTCGGTCATCTATGTCTGCGCACATTCCGATGAAGGCGCCATGGGCCTGATCATCAACCAGACGCAGCAGATGCTGTTTCCGGACTTGCTCGTGCAACTGGGCATCATGAACGAGCAGGAGGCGATCCGCTTGCCGGCTCAGGCCCGCGATTTCGTCGTGCGCAATGGCGGCCCCGTGGACCGCAGCCGGGGCTTCGTCCTGCATTCGGGAGACTATCGGGTGGAATCGTCGCTGACCGTTTCCGACGACATCTGCCTGACGGCGACCGTCGACATATTGCGCGCCATATCGTCCGGCCGCGGGCCTCGTCATGCGCTGATGGCGCTCGGCTATTCCGGCTGGGGCGCCGGCCAGCTGGAGACCGAGATCGCCGAAAATGGCTGGCTGACCTGTCCGGCCAATGCCGAGCTTCTGTTCGACACCGATATCGAGCGCAAATACGACCGGATCCTCGCCTCGATCGGTATCGACCTTGCGCATCTCAGCCTGGCGGCCGGACACGCCTAAACCCCATCAGCCTCATCGCGGAGCCCGTTTCGAAACTCGCTCTGGAGAGTCATATGGTGGTGTTTTCGAGAACCGGAGCGCAGCGGACATTCGGGTCCGTGAGCACCGGAAGCGCAGAAAACGCCGTCAGATGGCCGCCAGAGCAGAGTTTCCAAACGGGCTCTCACGCTTGCGTCAGCGGATACTGCTCTTTTAGCGTCTTCAGCACCTGGTCGCCCGGCATCGGGGCGCCGAACATGAAGCTCTGCACATATTCGCAGCCCATCTGACGCAGTTCCAGCGCATCGCTTTCGTCCGAAATGCCCTCAGCGACGACGGACAGGCCGAGCTCATGCGCCATGTTGACCATCGATTTCAGCAGCACCGCGCGCTTGGGCGTGTTGTCGTCGACGAAGCTCTTGTCGATCTTGATGGTGTCGAAGGGGAAACGCGTCAGGTAGGCCAGTGAGGAGTAGCCGGTGCCGAAATCGTCCAGCGACAGGCCGATGCCGAGCTGCTTCAGCTTGGTCAGCACATGGGCGGTCTGCTCGGGATTGTCCATCACAAGCGATTCGGTGAGCTCCAGCCGGAAGCAGCGCGGCTTCAGATTGGCCCGCGCGATGACCGAGCGGACGTCACTGACCAGGTCGCGGCGGATCAACTGGCGGCTGGACAAATTGACCGAGACCGACAGCGGCGCGTCGCCGATCTGTTTTTGCCAGCTGGCGAGATCTTCCGCCGCCTGCTGCATGGCAAACAGGCCGAGCTGCACGATAAGACCGCAGCTTTCGGCTACCGGGATGAAATCCGCCGGCGGGATCATGCCGCGGCGCGGGTGGTCCCAGCGCAGCAGCGCCTCGAAGCCGGCGACACTGCCGTCCTCGAGCCGCACGATCGGCTGGTAGGCAAGCGTGAATTCGCGCCGCTCGATGGCGCGGCGCAGGTCGGATTCGAACTGCAGCCTGTCGGTGCCGACAGTGCGGAAAGCCGGGCGGAACGGCTCGATCCTGTCGCCGCCGAAGCGCTTGGCCTGATGCATGGCAAGCTCGGCGTCCTTGACCATGTCCTCGGCCGACATCTGCGGCGAATTCCAGGTGATCAGTCCGATCGACGCGGTCAGCACGATCTCGCGCTTGGCGAAGGTGATCGGGTTGTTGATGGCATGCTTTATGGCATCAGCGACCGCAGCGATGCGGGCCGGGTCCTGTTCGGACAGCAGCATCAGAGCGAACTGATCGCCGGCAAAGCGCGACAGCGAATCTTTCGGCTTAAGCAACCGGTGCAGGCGGCGCGCGATGGTCAAAAGAATGGTGTCGCCGGCCGAGATGCCGAGCCCGTCATTGACCTGCTTGAAACGGTCGATGTCGATGACGAAGACGGTCGGACGCACCTTCTCTTCGGTGCGCGCGATCGAGATGATCGCTTCCAGCCGGTTCATCAAAAGTTCGCGGTTCGGCAGGCCGGTCAGATTGTCGTGCACGGCGTCGTGCAGCAGCCTTTCCTCGGACTTTTTCTGCTCAGTCACGTCGACCATGGTGCCGACGCAGCGGATGACTTCGCCGTCCGAGCCGATGACCGGGCGTGCGCGCAGTGAAAACCAGTGATAGTGGCCGTCGGCGCCGCGCAGGCGGAAATTCTGCGACACCCGGCCGCGCCGGTGTTCGAGCACTACGTCGAGCGTCGTGCGGAACGTGTCGCGGTCGTCGGCATGCAGCACCGGCAGCCAGTTGCGGGCCGCGCCGCCAAGGCTGTTCGGTGCCAGGCCGAGCTGGATGCTGACATCGGGCTTGGTGACGACGCGGTCGCGCAGCACGTCCCAATCCCACACCGTGTCGCCCGATCCGGCCACCGCCAGCGCCTGCCGCTCGAGGTCGGAGAACAGGCCCTGATGCAGCGCGCCGCCGGCAAAAGCATGCTGCATGACGGTGAAGCCGATCAGAAGGATGATCAGGATCAGCCCCCCGCCCAGGGCCGGCTGGGCAATGTCGTTGTCGAGCATGCCGGTGATCGCCATCCACGATCCGCATAGCCACAACAGCACCATGACCCAACTGGGCACCAGCATGATGGCACGGTCGTAGCCGCGTATGCCGAGGAAGATGATCAGGCCAAGCCCGGTCAGTGCGGTTGCGGCGAAGGACAGCCTGGCGATGCCGGCGGCGACCGCCGGATCGACGATCGCGACCCCGGCGATCAGCACCAGCCCGAGGATCCAGACCAGCGCGCCGTAACTGAAATGGCCGTGCCATCGGTTGAGGTTGAGATAGGCGAACAGGAACACCACGAAGGTTCCAGCCAGCGCCACCTCCGTTCCCGCCCGCCACATCTGCTCATTGCCGGGCGAGATCTCGATGACCTTGTTGAGGAAGCCAAAATCGACACAGATATAGGCCAGTACCGCCCAGGCAAGTGCGGCGGTCGCGGGGAACATCGAGGTTCCCTTGACCACGAAAAGAATGGTGAGGAACAGCGCCAGCAAGCCTGCGATACCGATGACGATGCCGCGAAACAGCGTGTAGGAATTGACCGAGTCCTTGTAGGATTCCGGATCCCAGAGGTAGACCTGCGGCAGCTTCGGCGAGGCCAGTTCGGCGATGAAGGTGATCACCGTGCCGGGGTTCAGCGTCACCCGGAAAACGTCGGCATCGGGGCTGGTCTGGCGGTCGAGCGCGAAGCCTTCGCTGGGCGTGATGGCGGCGATGCGGGTCGAGCCGAGATCCGGCCAGAAGATGCCGGAATTCACCAGGCGGAAATGCGGTGCGACGATCAGCCGGTCGAGTTGCTGGTCGGTGGTGTTGGCGAGCGCGAAAACAGCCCAGTCGCCGGTCGAACGTGCATCATTGGCCTCGACCTCGATGCGCCGCACGATACCGTCCGGACCCGGCGCGGTCGACACCTGGAAATTCTCACCCTGGTTCCGGTAGATCTCGACGGCGCCGGAAAGGTCGAGCGCGACGTCGTCGCGGGCGATCTTGATCGGCTCCACGGCGAAGGCCGACGATGCCGCCCACAGCGTCAGGAGTGTCGCGAGGACAAAGGCGAACAGCGACCCGTTTCGCAGGAAATTCGTCAAAAATCAGTCCTTCGTTCCAACGCCCGGCGGATCGTCCGCGATCCGGGCGTAGAGGTAGTGGTCCTGCCAGATGCCGTTGATCCTGAGATAGGATCGCAGCAGTCCTTCGCGCCGAAATCCGGCTTTTTCAAGCACGCGGATCGACCTGATATTGTCGGGAATACAGGCCGCTTCGATCCGGTGCAACCTCAGCGTATCGAAGGCGAAGCGGGCCACCACCTTGACCGCGTCGGTCATCAGGCCGCGGCCGCCGAAGCGCTCGCCGATCCAGTAGCCGACATGGCCGCTTTGCGAGACGCCATGGCGTATGTTGCCGAGCGTGATGCCGCCAGCAAGCTTGCCGCTGCTCTTCTCGAAGATGAAGAAGGCGATCGCGGTTCCTTGCGCATAGTCCTCGCGGTAGCGGCTGATGCGCAGCCGCCATGCGTTGCGGTCGAGTTCATCGGGAGTCCAGCGTGGCTCCCAGGGTTCGAGGAAGGCGCGGCTTTCGCCGCGCACCACCGCCCACTCGCGGTAGTCGTTGGTGAACGGCACGCGCAGCGTGACGCGGTCGCCTTTCAGCGCCGGCAGGTCGCGGCGAAAGAAAGGGAGCGCGAACACGACGCTTCGAGGGGCTTAGACGGCGAGCTTACGGGCCGCGGTCTGCGTGCCTGCGAGCGATTCGAGGATCGCCTCGTATGGCGCCAGTGTGCCCACAGGCCCGACAGCGGTAAGCGTCGGCTTGGTCGAGAACAAACGCGACGATAGATCGGTCAGCCGCTCGACCGTCAGCGCCGACAGCCGTTCCATCAGTTCCTCCTTGGCGATCGGCCGGCCGAACAGGAGCAGCTGCCGTGCGATCTGCGAAGCGCGGCTGGCCGGGCTTTCGGCTGACATGATCAGTCCGGCGCGATATTGGGCGCGCGCCCGGTCGAGTTCTTCCTGCAGGATTTTCTCGCCGGCCTTCTGCAGTTCGTCGATAATGACAGGCACCAGTTCGGCGATGTCGCTCTGGCCGGTCGCGGCATGGACGCCGAAGACGCCGGTGTCGGAAAAGCCCCAATGGAAGGCATAGACCGAATAACACAGGCCGCGCTTCTCGCGGACCTCCTGGAACAGGCGCGACGACATGCCACCGCCGAGGATCATCGAGAGCACCTGCGAGGCATAGAAGTCGCGCACATGATAGGCCCGGCCTTCGAACCCCAGCACGATCTGCGCGTCCATCAGGTCGCGGTCCTCGCGAAAATCGCCGCCGACATATTGCGCATATTGCGGGATGGTGCTGTCGGCCTTGCTGCGGAAGCCGCCGAGCTGCTTTTCGACCTCGCGCACGAAATTGTCATGCTTGATGTCGCCGGCGGCGACAATCACCATGCGCTCGGCGCCATATTGCCGCTCGATGAAGTCGTGGAGTTGCTTGGAGGTGAAGGATTTGACCGTTTCGGGCGTGCCGAGAATGGAGCGTCCAATCGTCTGATGGCGATAGGCGGTTTCCGTGAAGCGGTCGAAGACGATATCGTCGGGGGTGTCGTGCGCGGCGCCGATCTCCTGCAGGATCACATGCTGTTCGCGCTCGAGTTCCTGCGGGTCGAATTCGGACTCCTGCAGGATGTCGGCAAGAATGTCGACGGCCAGCGGCACGTCGTCGGAGAGCACCCTGGCATAGTAGGAAGTGGTTTCGACGCTGGTGGCGGCGTTGATCTCGCCGCCGACGTCCTCGATCTCCGAGGCGATTTCGAAGGCGCTCCGCCTTTTCGTGCCCTTGAACGCCATGTGCTCGAGCAGATGGGCCATGCCATGCTCGTCCTCACGTTCATTGCGGGCACCCGACTTGACCCAGGCACCAAGGGCAACCGATTCGATGCTTTGAAGGGTTTCGGTGGCGACTGTCAGGCCGTTCGACAGACGGCTTACCTCAACACCCATATGGCTAGTACTCCTTAACGCGCCGCCCGCGCGCGGCGGCCGACATAATCTTCCACCATTTTCAGGTCGGAGGGAAGTACCGTGTATTTTTCCTCCGATGTCATCAACCCACCTAGCCACGCGGGCAGTGCGGGCGACACGCCGCTGGCGGCTTCGACGGCGGCCGGAAATTTTGCCGGGTGCGCAGTACCCAGCACCACCATCGGCACGGCGCCTGACGCCTTGCCCGCAGCGACATGCACAGCTGCCGCGGTGTGCGGATCGAGCAGATAGTTGCTGCCCACGAGCGTCGAGCGGATGGTGGCGGCGACCTCGTCCATATCAGCCCGGCCGGCGTCGAATTCCGACCGCATCCCGGCGATTTGCTGGGGTTCGATGGTGAAAGCGCCGGACTGCTTCAGACCGTCCATGTAGCGCCGCACGGTCGCCGCGTCACGGCCGGAGGCCTCGAACAGCAGGCGTTCGAAATTGGACGACACCTGGATATCCATCGACGGCGACGTGGTCGCAAAGACACCCTTGGTGCGGTATTCGCCGGTCGAAAAGGTGCGCGCCAGAATGTCGTTGTCGTTGGTGGCGATGACCAGCCGCTCGATCGGCAAGCCCATCTTCTTGGCGGCGTAGCCGGCGAAGATATCGCCGAAATTGCCGGTCGGCACGGTGAAGGAGACCGGCCTGTCCGGCGCGCCGAGCGACAGCGCCGAGGAGAAATAATAGACGATCTGGGCCATGATCCGGGCCCAGTTGATCGAATTGACGCCCGAAAGCGCAACCCGGTCGCGGAAGCCGTGATCGTTGAACATGTCCTTGAGCAGGCCCTGGCAATCGTCGAAATTGCCTTCGATCGCCAACGCATGGACGTTTGCAGCCGTCGACGTCGTCATCTGCCGCTGCTGCACCGGCGAGACGCGGCCATGCGGGAAAAGGATGAAGATGTCGGTCCGGCTGCGACCGGCAAAGGCATCGATGGCCGCCCCGCCGGTATCGCCCGAGGTCGCCCCGACGATGGTGGCGTGCTGGTCGCGTTCGGCAAGCACATGGTCCATCAGCCGGGCCAGAAGCTGCATTGCCACGTCCTTGAAGGCGAGCGTCGGCCCGTGGAAGAGTTCCAGGATGAAGGTGTTGGGGCCGGTCTGCACCAGCGGGCAGACGGCCTCGTGGCGGAAGGTGGCATAGGCTTCGCGCACCAGCCGCTCGAAAACGGGGGCCGGGATTTCGTCGCCAAGGAATGGCGACAGTACGCGGATGGCAAGGTCGGGATAGGCAAGGCCGCGCATGGCGCGGATCTCGGCGGCGGAAAACTGTGGCCACTCGCGCGGCACGTAGAGCCCGCCGTCGCGCGCCAGCCCGGCCAGCACGGCGTCGGAAAATCCAAGAACGGGGGCTTCCCCGCGGGTACTCACATAGTGCATGTCACAATTCCGTTACTGCTTGGCTTTTCCATCCACCGCAAGGTGGTTAATTTCTGCGCTGGCTCAGTCGCATTTTTGCCGCGCGGTTGATATACGTCACCAGCTTTGCGAGAGGGAAGTGCAGTTTCATGGCGTTTCGTACATTCAGTGGTCGCTTTTTGGCGGGTCTTGCGCTCACCGGCTTTATGCTTGCCGCCGCCGGCTGCCAATCGGGCGACAATGGCATCCTGAACCTCGGCATAGGCAAGAAGGAGGACCCGACGGCGCCACCGCCGCCCCAAGATCCCAAGATACTGGCCAGCCAGTTGCAGGCCTATTGCCCTCGGGTGACGGTGCGCGACGGCACGGCTTTCTTCAATACCTATTCCAAGGAAGCTCAGAAGCCCAAGCCCAGGATCAAGAAGACCGGCGACGCCGCGCAGGATGCCGCGGCCCAGGCCGACGCTGACGCCGCTGCTGCAACTCCGCCCGACGAATCGGCCAACATCATCTACCAGGCATCGGTCAGCGACGTGACACGCGACTGCAGCCGTGCCAACGGCCAGTTGACGATGAAGATCGCGGTCGCCGGCAAGATTGTCCCCGGACCGAAGTTTTCTCCAGGCACCATCACCATGCCGATCCGAACGGCTGTGATGCATGGCACCGAGGTCCTCTACTCGCAGCTCCACCAGTATCAGGTCCAGGTCACCGATCCTTCGGTTGCCACGCAGTTCGTCTTCACCGATTCCAATGTCGTCGTGCCCGAGCCGACGGCGCAGGATTATCAGGCCTTTGCCGGCTATGACGAAACCGCGCATCAGGCAACGGCCGACAAGCCGAAGAAGACCCGCCGCAAGAGGGCTGCCGCGACGAACTAGGTCTCGGCAGTTGCATGAGGCGTGCGTCGCGGCGCACGCTTCTCAGGCGTCCGACCATTCCGACAGCGCCGCGATCACGCTTTTCAGCTCCGCCCAGCGGCGGATCACCGTCTCGGCGCCGGCCTCGGTGAGCGCGTCGGCATGGCCGGGATAGCTGTGGGCGGCCCCGGTGAAGCCGATCACCCGCATGCCCGCCGCCCTTGCGCCGTGGACGCCGTGCACGGAATCCTCGATGACGAAAGTGTTCGCCGGGTTGGCGTTGAGTTTCTCCGCCGCGAACAGGAACACGTCCGGCGCCGGTTTCGTTTTCCCGGTCGGTGTTTCCATCGCCGAAAAAATCCGGTCAGCGAAAAACGGCAAAAGATGCACCTTCTCCAGCATGAATTCGATCCGCTCGGAGCGTGAATTCGAGCAGACGCAGCGCGGCACGGTTACCGCGGCAACGGCCTCGCGCGCGCCATCGATGGCGCGGACGTCGCTGCGCAGTTTGCGGTCGACCAATTGTTCCTCCCTGTCGATCAGAGAGGCCTGGAAGGGGATGCGGGACTTTTCCTCGACCCGCAGCATGATGTCCTTGAAGGTCAGGCCGGCATAGCTCTCCGAAATCTCCTCAGCCGATATCTCGTATCCTGCCAAGGTCAAAAGCTCAGCGTCGACACGGGCGGCGATGATCTCGGAATCGACGAGCACGCCGTCGCAATCGAAGATGACAAGGTCTGGCTGGGGCATGGTGATCCGGACAATGGGAGGGCGAAGTGGCCTCGGAAGGCTCAGGCGGCGCGGCATACACCAACAGGGCCGCCTTCGCAAATTCGCCCCACCCGTCCCTTGGCCTTCACGGAATATTTACGCTGATCGGTAACCATAACCAGGAGTAAACAGTAACGCGTGCCCTGGGTGTCAGAATGTCTGCCGTGCGTCTTCTCGACGAGCTATCCCACGCTCCCCAGCAATCCGAATGGCTGGACACGATCCTCAAGGGCGACTGCGTCGCCGCGCTCGACCGGCTGCCCGAAAAGTCGATCGACGTCATCTTCGCCGATCCGCCCTACAATCTGCAGCTCGACGGCGACCTGCACCGCCCCGATCAGTCGAAGGTCGACGCCGTCGACGACGACTGGGACCAGTTCGAGAGTTTCGAGGCCTATGACGCTTTCACGCGGGCCTGGCTGCTGGCGGCGCGCCGGGTGCTGAAACCCAACGGCACCATCTGGGTCATCGGCTCCTATCACAACATCTTCCGTGTCGGCGCCAAGATGCAGGATCTCGGCTTCTGGATCCTCAACGACGTGGTCTGGCGCAAGACCAACCCGATGCCGAATTTCCGCGGCCGCCGCTTCCAGAACGCGCATGAGACGATGATCTGGGCTACGCGCGACCAGAAGGGCAAGGGGTACACTTTCAACTACGAAGCGATGAAGGCGTCCAACGACGACATCCAGATGCGCTCCGACTGGCTGTTTCCGATCTGCACCGGCGGCGAGCGGCTGAAGAACGACAATGGCGACAAGCTGCACCCGACGCAGAAGCCGGAAGCGCTGCTTGCCCGCATCATGATGGCCTCGACCAAACCGGGTGACATCGTGCTCGATCCCTTTTTCGGCTCCGGCACCACGGGCGCGGTGGCCAAGCGTCTCGGCCGCCATTTCGTCGGCATCGAACGCGAGCAGGCCTATATCGACGCCGCCAACGAACGCATCGACGCGGTGCGGCCACTGGATGGCGCCGATCTCACCGTGCTGACCGGCAAGCGCGCCGAGCCGCGCGTTGCTTTCGTCAGCCTGATCGACACCGGCCTGATGATGCCGGGTGCGACGCTCTACGACGCCAAGAAGCGCTGGGCCGCCAAGGTGCGCGCCGACGGTACTGTGGCGATCGGCGACAGCGCCGGTTCGATCCACAAGATCGGCGCCGAAGTGCAGGGGTTGGACGCCTGCAACGGCTGGACCTTCTGGCATTATGAGCGCAGCGGCGGCCTGACCCCGATCGACGAGTTGCGCCGCATCGCGCGGCTCGGCATGGAGCGGGCAGGGGCCTGAACCCCTGCCAATTGCTTCGAATGCCGTTGGTTCAAAGGCTCAACGGATCGCGCGAAGTGATTCAAATCACGCCTTGATTCCGAGACGTTCGAGGTCTGCTTGAAGCGCCTTTGCATCGGTGAACAGCACCGACTGCCAGCCGGCCGCCTTGGCGCCGTCGACATTCTTCTGGCTGTCATCGATGAACAGCGTCGCGGCCGGTTCGAGGCCGAATGCGGCGACGTGGTGATCGTAAATGCCGCGATCGGGCTTGATCAGGCCGATTTCGCCCGAGATGGTGACACCGCGCGGGCGATTGAGGAAATCGAAGCGCTCGCGGGCTTCGGCCAGTGTGTCGCTGGCGAAGTTGGTCAGCATGGTCACGTCGTGGCCGCTCTCGATCAGACCGACCATGATGGCGACACTGTCGTCATAGGCATGTGGAACCATCTCGTGCCAGTGGCGGCGGAACCCGCGGATGTTTTCCGCGTGATCGGGATGGTCCGCGATCAGCAGCGCCTCGGCCTCTTCCCAGGTCCGGCCGCGATCCTGCTCGATGTTCCAATCATGCGTGCAGACATTGTCGAAAAACCACTTTCTCTCTTCGGCATCCGGAATAAGGCGGCTGAACGGAATGTTGGGATCGTAGTGGATCAGCACTCTGCCGATGTCGAAAACGATGTGGCGTATTTCAGTCATGGGGCCTCTTTGCACTGTGTGGCGACGGCTTTTTCGTCGCGCCGGGTATCGCAGCCTCGATTGCCTTTTTCATGACAGTCGGCAGCGCCTCGCCGGAAATCTCGTGAGCGAGCGACCAGAAATGCCCGTCTGGCGCATCACCTTTGATGTGAGCGTGAAAGACTTCGAGTTCGAGAGCGAAATGCGTGAAGACATGCGCAATGCGGCCCGCATGCCGCCAGTCGGCGGGAAACGGCGCGGCCGCTTCCGTGGTTGCCCCATCGATCCGCGCGGTCCAACCCGTCGTCGGCACCTCGGTCATGCCGCCGAGCAAACCCTTCTCCGCCCGTTTGCGCAGAAGGATGGCGCCGTCGGCCCGCACGGCGACAAAGGCCGCGCCGTGCCGCTGCGGCTTGTCGGCCTTGGGCAGGCGCACCGGGAAGTGCTCGGGATCGCCTGAAACGACCGCGCTGCAGTCTTCGCGCAGCGGGCACAGCATGCAGCGCGGCCGGCGTGGCGTGCAGATGGTGGCGCCGAGATCCATCATCGCCTGGGCGAAGTCGCCAGGCCTTGTCCCGGGCACCATGCGCTCGACATGGGCACGGATTTCGGGCTTGGCTTCGCTCAGCGGGGTTGCGATCGAAAACAGCCGGGAAATGACGCGTTCGACATTGCCGTCGACAACGGCGGCGGGACGGTCGAAGGCAATCGCCGTGATGGCCGCCGACGTATAGGCGCCGATGCCTGGCAGTTCTCTCAAAGCCGTTTCCGTGTCGGGAAACCGGCCGCCACGCGCGGCCACAAGATCGGCACAGGCCTTGAGATTGCGGGCGCGGGAGTAATAGCCGAGCCCGGCCCAGGCCTTCATCACATCCTCCGCCGGCGCCGCGGCCAGCGCCCCGACATCGGGCCATTTCTCGACGAAAATCCGGAAATAGGCCTTCACCGCTTCGACGGTGGTCTGCTGCAGCATGACCTCGGAGAGCCAGATACGGTAGGGATCAGGCCGCACGCCGCGCGCATGCTCACGAGGCGTGATGCGCCACGGCAATTCACGGTGATGCACGTCGTACCAGCCTAGCAGGCGGGACGCGATATGCCCGGATGCAGCTCTGCTGCTGTCCCCGGATGTGGCTTTGCCACTATCCCAGGATACGGTCTTGCGGGTCTGGTCTGCTGGTGCCATTGATCTGTATCGGCCTGGCCGGTATCTGCTGGGGTCTTGGCTGGAGGACGTACATGGCAGGCAGAACGCCCTACGGCAATCCCGTCCCGGTCAGCGATCTCGCGACCAGGATCCTCGATCCGGTGCTGCGCAAACGGGCTGGCATTTCGATCGGCCTCGTCCAGTCATGGGACGAGATCGCCGGCCCGCGGCTGGCCAGCCATTCGCGCCCCGAAAAAATCCAGTGGCCGCGCCGTATGCATGAGGACGATCCGTTCGAGCCGGCCGTGCTGGTCATTGCCTGCGAAGGCATGGCGGCACTTCATCTGCAGCACGAGACGGGCGAGATCATCAACCGGGTCAATGCCTTCCTCGGCTTCACCGCCATCAATCGCATCAGGATCCTGCAGAAGCCGGTGACAACCGACAAAGGAAGGCGCAAACCGGCCCTGAGGCCGCTGACGGCGGCTGAGAAGACGAAATTGTCGGGAACTGTCGGCTTGGTCGATAATGATGAACTGCGCGCCTCGTTGGAGAAACTTGGCGCGACCATTATTGGGGAGAGAAAGTCATAGGCGTCTTGAAGAAAGTCATGGATTCGTCGTCAATATCTCGCATTCGTGATCGCCCTTGTCAGGTTTCGCGATTGGATTGGGGATCGAGATGCCTTAATTCGCGCCAACTCTCGCCTTTTCGTGTCTTTGCATTGCAAAATCCAACCCTTGTCAGGTGATTCGTATGAACCGTCCCCCGTTTGGCCAAAGCTTGTCTCGCAGAAACGTTCTGTCTTCGCTGGCCGCCATTCCGGCGGTGGCCCTGCTCGCCGCCTGCAGCGACTCTGGCGAGGAGGCGAAGGCCGCGGATGTGAAGCCTGCGGCCCCGGCCGCCGCCGCGACGCCGGCCACGCCGGCCGCCGCCACCGCGCCGGAAGCCCAGGGCACCGTGGACATGGCGGAACTGATGAAGCCGGGTGCGCTGCCCGACAAACAGCTTGGCAAGGACGACGCCAAGGTCACCATCGTCGAATACGCCTCGATGACCTGCCCGCACTGCGCGCATTTCGCCGAGACCACCTTTCCGGACCTGAAGACCAAGTACATCGACACCGGCAAGGCGCGCTACATCCTGCGCGAATTCCCGTTCGATCCGAGTGCCGAAGCCGGTTTTATGCTGGCGCGCTGCGCCAAGGACAACTACTACCCTATGGTCGACGTCCTGTTCAGGCAGCAGGCGAACTGGGCTGGCGTTCAGAACACCAAGGATGCACTGCTGCAAATCTCGAAGCTCGCCGGTTTTACACAGGAGTCCTTCGAGGCCTGCTTGACGGACCAGAAACTTCTGGACGATGTGAGATCGGTCCAGAAGCGTGGCGCCAATGAATTCAAGGTCGACTCGACACCGACCTTCTTCATCAACGGTAAGACCTACAAGGGGGCGATGTCGATTGAGGAAATGTCGGCCATCATCGACCCTCTGCTCTGACGTCCAGTCAGCCCTGAGGCGGCGGCGCTTCGGCGTGCGCGGCTTCCTGTCGTGCCGCGAATTCTCATCGCAAAACCACGGTAATCCGCTTAGTGGGCGGCGCGAATGAAGTTTTCGCGCCTTCGCCTCCTCGGTTTCAAGTCCTTCGTCGAGCCCGGCGAGTTCGTCATCGAACGCGGACTGACCGGCATTGTCGGGCCGAACGGCTGCGGCAAGTCGAACCTTGTCGAGGCGCTGCGCTGGGTGATGGGCGAAAGCTCCTACAAGAACATGCGCGCGTCCGGCATGGACGACGTCATCTTTTCCGGCTCGGGCACGCGCCCGGCACGCAACACCGCCGAAGTCACACTTTTCCTCGACAACAGTGACCGCTCGGCGCCCGCTGCCTTCAACGATGCCGACGAATTGCAGGTGTCGCGCCGCATCGAGCGTGAGGCCGGCTCGCTTTACCGTATCAACGGCAAGGAGGCGCGCGCCAAGGACGTGCAGCTTCTGTTCGCAGACCAGTCGACCGGCGCGCGTTCGCCGTCGATGGTCGGTCAGGGCCGCATCGGCGAACTGATCCAGGCCAAGCCGCAGGCACGCCGCGCGCTGCTCGAAGAGGCGGCAGGCATTTCCGGCCTGCACACCCGCCGCCACGAGGCGGAACTGCGGCTGAAGGCGGCCGAGCAGAACCTCGAACGGCTGGACGACGTCGTCGGCGAGCTGGAAAGCCAGATCGAAAGCCTGAAGCGCCAGGCGCGCCAGGCCTCCCGCTTCAAGAACCTGTCGGCCGATATTCGCAAGGCCGAAGCGACGCTGTTGCATCTGCGCTGGACACTGGCCAAGACCCAGGAAGGCGAGGCGCGTTCGGCGCTGGCGGTTGCGACAGCCCTTGTCGGCGACCGCGCCGCGGCCCAGATGGCCGCCGCCAGGGAGCAAGGTATCGGTGCTCACCGGTTGCCGGATTTGCGCGACGCGGAAGCCGCCGCCGCCGCTGCCTTCCAGCGCTTGTCGATCGCCAAGTCGCAGATCGAGGAGGAAGCCGGCCGTATCCGCGCCCGCCAGAGCGAACTCGAGCGCCGGCTACAGCAGCTCGACGGCGATATCGCGCGTGAAGAGCGCATGGTCCGCGACAATGCGGACATTCTCGAGCGCCTTCGCACCGAAGAGGCAGCACTCAATTCGGAAAATGCCGGCGCCGCCGAACGCGAAGCCACCACCCGTGCGGCGTTCGAACAGGCGGCGTCGACGCTTTCGCAAAGCGAAGCCAAGCTCGCCGCGCTGACAGCCGAACGGGCCGAGGCTGCCGCCTCGCGCAACCAGATCGAACGGACGCTGCGCGACACCGCCGAACGCCGCGACCGCTTCGCGCGCCAGCTTGCCGATGTCGACCGGGAATTGTCTGAGATACTCTCCAAGGTCGCTGGCCTGCCCGATCCGGCCGAGAAGCGGGTGCTGGTCGAACAGGCCATGGCGCTGCTGGAGGAGGCCGAGGCTGCCGTGTCTGAGGCCGAGCAGTCTGTCATCGATGCCCGCGCCACGGAAAGTTCTGCCCGGCCACCGCTTCAGGATGCCAGGGCCGAGCTGGCGCGGATCGAAACCGAAGCGCGCACGCTGGCCAAAATCCTGAATGCAGCCAGCGGCGATCTCTTCCCGGCCGTGCTGGAGCAGATCAGCGTCGATCGCGGTTTCGAAACGGCGCTGGGTGCGGCCCTTGGCGAAGACCTCGACGTGCCGCTTGACCGCAGCGCGCCGGTGCATTGGGGCGAAAGCGCGATCCAGCCCGGCGACGCGGCTCTGCCGGAAGGCGTTAAAAGCCTGGCCAGCGTGGTCCACGCGCCGGCACAGCTCGCCCGCCGCCTGGCGCAGATCGGTATCGTCGATGCCGCCGGCGACGGCCGCCGGTTGCAGTCGCTGCTTGCTCCCGGCCAGCGGCTGGTCAGCCGTGAAGGCGCGCTCTGGCGCTGGGATGGCTTTACCGCAAGCGCCGATGCGCCGACCGCCGCAGCACAACGGCTGGCGCAGAAGAACCGGCTGGCTGAGCTCGATGCCGAGGCGATACAAGCGACGCTCGTCCTGCGCCAGGCCGAGGATGCGCTGGGAGAGGCTGAACAGGCGCTCCGCCTGGCAAGCGAGGCCGAGCGCAACACGCGCCAGGCCGGTCGTGACGCTCAGCATCGGCTGGACGCTGCCCGCAATGCGCTGGCCGAGGCCGAAAGGGCCGGCGGCGAATTGCAGAGCCGGCGCGCCGCACTCGATGAAGCGCGTGCCCGCATCGTCGACAGCCATGAGGAGATTTCGGCCGCCTTCGCCGAGGCGGAAATGCTGCTGCAGGACGCGCCCGATCTTGGCGATCTGCAATTGCAGCTCGAACAGTCCTCGGCCAATGTCGCCCGCGACCGCGCCGCGCTTGCCGATGCGCGCGCGGTGCATGAGGGGCTGCGGCGCGAAGCCGAGGCGCGCGCGCGCCGGCTCGATGCCATTGGCGCCGAGCGCAGCAATTGGCTGGAGCGGGCCGAAAACGCCTCGACGCAGATCGCATCGCTCGGCGAACGCAAGGCCGAGGCCGAGGCCGAACGCGAGCGGCTGGCCGATGCTCCCGATGAAATCGACGCCAAGCGGCGTGCCTTGCTGTCGCAGCTCACCGAGGCCGAGAGCTTGCGCAAGGCGGCGGCCGACCGTCTGCAGGAAGCGGAGAACCGGCAATCCGAACTGGACAAGGCCGCCACCGGCGCCATCCAGTTCCTGGCCGAGGCGCGCGAGACCCGCGTTCGCGCCGAGGAGCGGCTGACGGCGGCCGACGAGCGCCGGCTGGAGGTCGAGGCGCGCATACAGGAAACGCTGAACACGCCGCCGCATCTGGTCATCCGCCACACCGGTCTGGAGGCCGACAGCCCGATGCCTGAGATGGCCGAGATCGAGCGTCAACTCGACAGGCTGAAGATCGAGCGCGAACGGCTTGGCGCCGTCAATCTGCGCGCCGAGGAGGAGCAGAAGGAGCTATCCGACCGGCTGGAGGCGATCGTCTCCGAGCGCGAGGACATCATCGAGGCGATCCGCAAGCTCAGGCAGGCGATCCAGAGCCTCAACCGCGAAGGCCGCGAGCGGTTGCTGGCCGCCTTCGAGGTCGTCAACGGCCATTTCCAGCGGCTGTTCTCGCATCTGTTCGGCGGCGGCACGGCGGAATTGCAGCTGATCGAATCTGACGATCCGCTCGAGGCTGGCCTCGAAATTCTTGCCCGCCCGCCCGGCAAGAAGCCGCAGACCATGACGCTGCTGTCCGGCGGCGAGCAGGCGTTGACGGCGATGTCGCTGATCTTCGCGGTGTTCCTGACCAATCCGGCGCCGATCTGCGTGCTCGACGAAGTCGACGCGCCGCTCGACGACCACAATGTCGAACGCTTCTGCAATCTCATGGACGAGATGGCGGCCACCACCGAGACGCGTTTCGTCATCATCACCCACAATCCCATCACCATGGCGCGCATGAACCGGCTGTTCGGCGTGACGATGGCCGAGCAGGGCGTCAGCCAACTGGTGTCGGTGGACCTGCAGGCGGCCGAGGCGATGCGCGAGGCAAGCTGACCCAGGTCGCGCTGCCTGCGAAGGGCCGTTCCGGAGCAATTCAGGAAAAGTGTGCAAGCGGTTTTCGCCCGGCAAAAAATGTCAGGGCCGCGGACTGTGCCTGTGCGAATGATGCTTGGCCGAGGACCAGACGAAATAGAGCGATCCCAGTTTCAGCACAGGCACCCTGCGATCCCGCTCGCGATCACGCAGTTCGCGGTAGGTCTTCACCTTCAGTGTGCCCCCCGGCAATCTGATTCGCAAAGCCATGATGCATAGAGCTTACGTGCTTTCTCCAGTCGATGGAATGTTCATTTCAAGCTCATCGTCAGTATTCGAGCTCTTGGAGGGTCGATCGGGAATTGTACTGGGCCACCAGATGACGAAATATTTGCCAAACTGCCAGACCGGGACTTCGCCCTTGTGCTCCCGTCGCCGCAACTCATGACGTTGCTTGACCTTCAACACGCCACCCGGAAGCCTGATCTTGATCGTCATCGTCCCTCAATACTGATGGCGCGCTTCCTGGGTGCCGCGCCCGAAGCTTCATCTGTCCGGCCAAGGTAGAAAAACCGCCCACTCTCGGATCGGACCGTTGCAATCCGATTTCGCCGAGTCAATGGAGCTGGGGGCGAACTCCTCTGGCTATCGGCCCCGTGCACAAAGGGCTTGAGAACAGGCTCAACCTCTGCGCCGCAAGATCCAGTTCACACAGATCACGGCCACGAGGCCACACGCGATGCCGACGCAATCGGCAACCCAGTCGGACACGTCCAGATCACGTCGTATCAGCGCCGTGCCCTGGAGGACCTCGATCGCCGCTCCAACAACTGCAAGGAAGACGATCAGCCTGACCTTGCGATCAGGCCAGCCGAGCCCTCCAAGGAAAGTCATGACGGCAAAGGCGCTGGCGTGATTCAGCTTGTCGTAATGGAAACCGATATCGATCCCGTACTCCTCGAGTCCGGGTATAGGCACCAGTGCAAGGACAAGAACAGCGACAAGCGTGCTGAAAAAAGCAATCCGTTCGGCGGCTGGATGAAGTCTCATTCTGCTCCAATCTGTGCCTGCCCGCCGCGAAGGTCGAAACCGGCTCGGTATTGGCGGTTCAGGCTGAAACTCAGATCGACGGCGTTGTCTTTCAAAGCCGCAATTTTTGCTTGAGCCTTTTCAGCCAGGTCTGTTCCGCCTCATCCTGGTCTTGATGCGCCGGGACGTAGCGCGGCCGTATCTTTTTTCCTTTGATGTAGAATGGCTTTTCGACTTCTCCAACCAGGTTGACGAAAAGCCGGGATTTGTTGGTGGGTTGGCGGACTGTGACGCCGTGGACCGATTCAATCGAATTGATGAACAATACAAGAATGTTCTTGTCGTATTTAACTGTTTCGACGCATTCCAAATGGGTGTCGTCGACATAGGCATCATTGAAGAGTGTCGCTTTGGCTTTCAGCGTGGCGTATTTGGACTTGAAACGACTAATTGTCAGGTCCCCGCCAACGGCATCATAATCTTCCGGCCTCATATAAAACAGGCCAGAAAATAGCTTGTCGCCATTGTCGATGTGGCTTGTCCGCACCGATCCGGCATTGGTTACCGGCGTGTTCCCGCTGAGCATCGCATCCATCAGTATGTCGCGCGTTGCATAGGTGTCACTAAACCTGATGCCCGCTTTCATACTCTTGAGGCGTTCATAATTGGGGTAATAGTCAGGGTAAAGCTTGTGAATATCGTCGTAGAACAGGTCGGCGAGTTCGTCGAAAAATGCTTGAGATATGTGGTAGGCGATAAAATCGCGCCATATTTGCGGCACAGCTTCGTTCGACCGAACGCGGTGGGCTTCATAGTCCCATCTGGTGTTGTTGCGGCGCGTATCGATTTCGAGCGCTTCCGGAGCGGGAAACGTGTCGGCCAACTCCTGGTAGAGATCGAGGGGAAGGGCGTCGCGCAGGATGATGTGTGGAAACGGCTCTGATCGAACGTCGGCCCTGGTGGCACGTTGAAGGACTGAAAGCGGCTTTGACATCGATGGTGTCTCAGCTCGAGTTTGCCTGAGTTGGATTCAAAGGATCGTGTTCAACCTGTTCGGGGCTGCCGCCTTTCAACGGATCCTTGGTTGCGTTCAAAGATTGGAGCCCTGAAAAGGGCTCCGCATGGGCTTTCGCCATTTCGCTCATTAGAATATCCGCGCCAGTCATCAGGGGGATCAAGGTTTCCGCAAATGTGTATGTTTTGATGCCGTAAAGCCACTTCAGGTAGAGAAGGGCAGCTGACGTGCCGGAGACGCACCCAACAATGTTTATCCGGGATACGACAAGCTCTATCGGATATATGTGCGGAAGGTTCGCCTCCATGATCCTGGTGCTGGCGTCGGCTGTCACATTGCCGATGGTATCCAGCAATTCGGGGAAGAAGGGCGTGCTTATTCTGGGATGTTCCTTCCAGACGACGTCGTATCCTCTCTCAACGATCTGCTCCGCAATGCGTCTATAGATCGCCGCCTCTTGCGCGTACGACATTATGCCGTTTCGCGACAATGCCTGGCCGAGCAGCAGGATCCGTGGGTTGGCTGACGCACGGCAATGTTCATTGCCGCCGGAAAGCGCATCTCTGCAGGCTTCATCTATTACGTCGCGCATCAGCGAAGCGCCGATCTGGAATCTTGGTACGTTCTCCAGAGCATCGTGAATGGGCATTTTGTGAAGCAAAGAATAAAACTTTGTCACCCGTCGCAGATGGTGTCTTTCTATCTTGTCGGCCGCTTTCCTCAGTCGGAACGCCGGTGAAATTGTAGAGAGTCCTGCAATCAAGGCTCCGGTGATGCGCCGCCTAAACCTGGTGCCTGGCGGCCGTGACATGGTTGATATTTCGAATGGAAGGTATGACGTCAAGCCATCCTCATACAAAACGATCTTGGCTTCGGGGTATGAGTCCAGCAGTATTTTTTCCGATGGCCGGTTAACGAAGCAGGCCCAGATTTCAACCGCGGAACTCGCGTCGATGCCAATTGTGTCTCGGATCAGACGATGGATCCGGAAAATTTGCAGTTGCCCATATTTACGCTCGGACGTCAGAAGGTCGTATGCCCATATGATCCGTTTCCAGGTCCATACTGTAGACGCAAGTTCAGCAAGACCGGTCTTGAAATGCTCGGAAACGCCGGCCGTTTCATAGAGCAGAAGGTAATCCTCACGCTCCTCACCCGCCGGGAAGCTTCCATCCATTGTTGACTGGCGAAGAGAGGCAACCAGGCTGAGCAATTGCCAGCTGCCAAAGACGCAGCATATTCGAACTGGCAATTTAAGGTCTCCAGATAGGATGGAAATAACGCTGCATGTTCCGCGATCTCAACCGCAAAATTGCTTCATGTCCGAAGACCGTGTGTGGCTCGGGGCGTTTCGCCAGCTTCATAATACTGCCTGTCGTGTCGACCGGAAATATCTTGCAGATATCGGCGTCCAACGTCCGAGACAGGCTGGAGTTCCGCGCAATAAGCAGGCGAATTCAGTTCAATTGAGCGGCAGAGACCTGTTGAGATCCGGCATAAACATCAGGCGGCGGCAGACCACTCATGCGGCTCGATCTTGCCGCTTCGGTTCCTGTCGGCACCAAGAGCGCGAATTCTCCCGGTTTTCGGGAAGGTCGTTGCCCGGGAAAGCGGGTTTCACTTCCATCAGTCAAAAGTAAGCTCCAGCCATGAACCGGAGCTTGATGATGACAGAGGCGGAAACCAGAATGTTTCACACGCTTGATGTGCCAGCCGGTCCGGTGCGCTGGCCCGGGATTCCGGCCGACCTGCCAAGGTATGGCGCGTGTGGCCGCACCTGCGCATCATGCCCGATGCGAAGCCCGCACTGCTCCTCGAACGCCCTTCATGCCGACGCTTCGGCGCAATTTTCCCGGTGAGCAGGCGAAGGGCGGCGCCGGAAAATGCGCCGCCCTGTCGGAGGGTTGTCCGCGATCAGGCGGCGAGCCAGACCCGGGTGAAGTCCTGCTCATAGGCTTGATGCATCTGGTAGCCCATCAAGGCAGGTTTCATATGGCAGAACAGCTTTCGCCAGTAGGGCTGAACGATGATGCCGGAATCCTGCAGCATGACCTGCAGTTCCTTCATCACCGCACGGCGCTGCTCCGGATCGGCGATGGCGTTGGCCTTGTGGACCTTGGCATCGAAGTCGGGATCGGCGAACCCTGTCTCGTTCCATGCCGAACCGGTCTGGTAGGCAAGCGCATAGGTCTGGATGCCGAGCGGTCGGGCGTTCCAATTGGTGGTCGCGAAGGGATACTTCGTCCAGTCGTTCCAGAATGCCGATTCCGGGATGACAGTGCGTTTCACCTTGAAGCCGGCGTCGCGCATCTGCTGGGCGACGGCATCGGAGCTTTCCTTGCGGTAATCGGCTTCGACCGAGATCAGATCAAATTCGAAATCGAGCTGGCCGGCTTCCTCGAGCAATGCCCTGGCCCGGACCGGATCACGTTTGATCGGCGGCAAGTCGGCGTGTTCGGGATGCATCGGTCCGACATGATCGTTCTGCGCGACGATACCCATGCCGTCGGCGCCCAGTTGCAGCACCGCTTCGTTGTCGACCGCAAGCTGTATGGCGTTGCGCACGCGCTTGTCGTCATAGGGTTTGGCGTTGACGTTGCAGCGCGAGACCAGGGTGGCGGCAGTGACGATCTCGCTTTTCTTCAGGCCCAGCCTGTCGAGCATGGCGACGTCATAGGACTGCGTCTGCCCATTCAGGTCGATCTCACCGGATTCGAATGCGGAGACGGTGGCGGCCGAGTCGGTGCCGTAGTCGGTCCAGTCGATGCCGTCGAGGAACACCTCGCCGCCCCACCACGACCCGTCCGGCCGCTTGCGCACCGAGGCAGCAACGCCGACATCGAGTCTTTTAAGTTCGAACGGGCCCGTGCAAACGGGGTTGGCCGACAGTGGCGCCGCCTTCGGATTGAATGTGTGGTGGACGATCAATGCCGGATAGTCGGTCATCGCCGGGATGATGGTGATGTCGGGCTGAGACAGTTTCAGGACCACGGTGTGGCCGTCGCGAACCTCGATGGCGCCAGTGCGCGCCACCTTGGTGTCGGGATCGATCAGCGCGGTCATGCGCCCGGCCATCGAGTTGCCGGCGGCATCCTTCTCGCACCAGCGCGTGATGTTGAAGGCAACATCCGTGGCGGTGAAATCGTCGCCGTTCGACCATTTCACCCCCGGGCGCACCTTGAGCACATATTCCGTCGCGTCCGCATTGATCTCCCAGCTCTGCAGCAGCACCGGCTCGAAGGTGAAATCCGGCTTCCAGCGCACCAGCGGTTCGAGAAACTGCATGGCGATATTGCCCATCTGCGAAACCTTGAACTTGCGCGGGTCTTCCAGCTCCATCACCTGCATGGCAACACGCACCACGCCGCCCTTCCTGGGTTGGACGGCTTCCTCGGCTCGCGCCGGGACCGGCTGACCGATGAGCCCGTAGGCAATCGCCGTGCTGGCGCCGAAGGCGCTGGCCAGCGCCAGGAACTCGCGGCGGCCAAGCGCGCCGCTCTTCGCGCCTTTCGCAAATGTGCCGATCGCGGGATGAAGAGGTCTGGATGTCATATCGGTTCTCCCATTGTTGATTTTACGCCCAAATTCGGTGGAATGCCCTTGCCGCGTCGTTGCTGGGCGCTGTTTTCTACAGGACGCAGCCGATGGCGGCGGGGCCGCGACGGCGAGGGGAAGGCAAGATGAATCTTCTGACGGCGATGCGGGTGTTCGATCGGGTTTGCCTGCTGGGCAGCCTGTCGGCGGCGGCGCGCGATCTCAACATGTCGACGACGGCCGTCAGCCGCACCATCAAGGAACTGGAAGACGACCTTGGCGTCCGGCTCATCAATCGCACCACAAGGCGTCTCAGCCTCACGGAGGCGGGCCGCGACTATGCTCCGCGTGCGCGCAGCCTGCTCGACGACATATCCGAACTGCAGGATTCGACGCGCGGCCTGCACAAGGAGACGCGCGGCCTGATCCGGGTTTCCTGCTCCAATGTTCTGGGCCACACGCGCATAACCAAGCTGGTGCCGAAATTCCTCGAAGAAAACCCGCTCACCACGATCGAGTTCGACCTCACCGCCCGTTATGTCGTCGGCATTGTCGAGGAAGGCTACGATGTGGCCATCCGCTTCGGCGGTCAGGCGGATTCCGCCCTGATTGCCCGCCGGCTTGGTGAAGTCCGCAATTATGTCTGCGCCACGCCCGATTATTGGGATGCAAACGGCCGTCCGGTCCACCCGGATGAGCTGGCAAGCCATTCCTGCGTGCTGAGCAATTTCGCCAAGCGCCTTGGCACGTGGCCATTCATCGGACCCGACGGCCCTTTCGATGCGGCTATCGGCGGGCGCATCTCGACCAACAGCGTCGAGGCCGCCTACCAGATGACTACCGCCGGTTTCGGCATCGGCAACCTGCCCAGCCTGCTGGTCGACGCTGCAATCAGGGACGGCCGGCTGGAAGTGCAACTGGATGAGTTTCGCCCCGGCTCCAGCCCGATCTACGCGCTCTATCCGCACCGCACCTATATTGCGGCCAAGGTGCGCGCGTTCGTCGATTTCCTGATCCGCGAACTGTCGGCCGACTTCACCGCCTGAAATGCTGCCCGATTGTCCATGGCCAACGCCGCCAGGGGCCTGGCGCGAACGCCAGGCCCCCTCTGCCCCCGTCGCCCGACGCGGCAGCGTCATTTCCACCAGGCGGTGGTGTCGTACATCGGTCCCGGCTCCTCGAAGAGCTTTTCGTATTTGCACAGTGCCGGCGTCTTGCCGAGCGGCACCGAAACGCCGTCCCTGAACGCCCATTCGCCACGTTGCGTCGTATCGGCCCGCACATAGCTGGACAGCGCAAAGGCCCGGTCGTGCTGCGATTTGTTGGGCGAGGAGCCGTGCACGGTAAGCAGCCCCCATAAAGCAAGGTCGCCCGGCTCCAGCACCAGCGGAACGATGGTCGCCGGGTCGATGCCGACTTTGCGCAACTCTTCTTCGGCTGTCAGGCCCTTCATCAGCTCGCCGGTTCCCTCGTCCGACAGGCCGAGATAGCCGAGCTTGTGGCTGCCGGGCACGACCTGAAGGCAGCCATTGTCCAGCGTCGCCCGATCGACCGCGAGGCCTGTTGTCACGGTGGCGTCGGCGACATTGTCGAAGGCCGCCTGGTTACGGAAGCGCAAATCCTGGTGGAAGCGATAACCCGTGACATTGGCGCCGGGCGGCTTCCAGTGCAGCTGTTGGGCGATCTGCCTTATGTCACGGCCGATCAGGCTCTCGAGCAGCTTCAGATAGTCGGGATTGCGGCGGAATTCTTCGAAATAGGAATTGATCCAGGAAAACCAGTAAGCCTGCAGCACATAGCGTTGGCCAAAGTCCGATTCAGGCAGGATCTGGAAATTCAGGTTGCCGTGCCGGAAGGTGGCGTGATGCTTGAGGCCTTCGGCATAGACCGCATCGGTTTCCTTCTTCAGCCGGATCATCTCGTCGCCGTCGACGAATTGTCGAACGACCGCGTATCCTTCCTCGCGGTACTGCTCCACCGCCTCGCGTGCCTGCCTGTCCGTCAGCATGTCCGTGACAACCCCTGTCTGTGATCCGTGTCGATCGTAACGAAGGGGTTGCCGGCGATAAGCCATCGATTTTGGCATCGACTTTCCCGATTATCGGGAAATTGAGCGGGGCGTCAAAGGTGCATTGGTCGCAATCGGCTGGTCAGATATGTGCTGCGCCGGCAGGCCCTAAAAATAGGTTCGCGGCGCGACAAGGTTCTTCTGCTGGCGAACATAAAAACAATAGAAGCCGAACGCCGCGGCAAACCACATGAAGGCCTCGCCCATGGCCAGCCGGTTGTTGGAATTGGTAAGGATGGTTAGGGCGAAGAAGACCAGTGTGGAGATGTAGCAGGACCATGCGGCCGGAGCGACAAGCTTGGCTCGCATGGCCAGCAGAACCTGCCTGGCCGACCAGGTGTAGAGAAAGGCAAAGAACGCCAGTCCGACCACCCCATAACGCACGGCAATCTCCAGATAACCATTGTGGAAGACGTTGAAGATCATGGGATGATAGGTTCTGTTCTGCCATTCGGTCAGCCAGCTGGAACTGGCTCCGAAGATCGGGTGGCGCTTCCAGATGTTGATCGCATCCGCCCACAGCATCAGCCTCTCCTTGGCTGCAAGCGGAACCGCGTCGCTCGCGATGGCGCGGTCGAATGCGGGGAGGACCCCATGCCTGAACACATCCGGAACCAAGGTTTTGATGAACGTCATGGTGTCGTCGGCGGTGGACGAGAAGATGTTGTGTGCTGCGACAATGCCGGCCGCCACGATCACCAGCACGCCACCCGAAACCAACAGTTCGCGGCGATGGCCTCTCGCCAGGGTCATGACCGCCAACAAGAGCAGAGCGAGCGCAAGCGCAAGCCACACTCCCTTTGAGCGCATCTCGATGATATTGACGAGGGCAAGCAGCAGGACGGCTGTCGACAGGGCCCAATGCAGGTTCTTGGTTGCTTTCCCGAGGTCCGTTCTCTGCGCCGAGTAGGCCATGAATTGCAGCGTGCAGAGGAAGATGAAACCGGCCGCCACCGACGCGTGGATGGGATTGTTGAAAAGCCACGGGGCAGGTTGGACGCCTTGAAACATGTCCGAATAGAAGGTGTCCGCCGCCAGGAAGACGAGACTGAGGATCATGAACCAGAGCACGAGCCGTGCGGGCTGCCTGACAAACAGCAGAAACGCGAAGCCGGTCGTCGCGTAGAACAGCGGAAACATGTAAATGCCTTCGGCGCCACCCAACTGGTGGGCGCCGAAATAGACGATCGCCAGTCGGATGAAGACATAGAGCGACCAGCCCAGACACAGAAAGCCGACCCAACCGATCAGCGGTTTGCTGTAGGTCCACAAATCCACTCTGAACCAGCGGATGACCGCGACCAGGGCCAGCGCCAGGCCCGCATAGCGGTAGGTGTCGGCCTCGCGCCACACCGCGGAGACCAAAGCGAGAATGGCGAGTGCCGCAAGCAACAGAAGCAAGGTGTGGCGCGGCGCGTTGTCCTTGGCATCATCCAGGGCATTTCGCGGCAGAGGGGGCGGCAGCAGGACGTGATGCAGGCGGCGCAGTTCGTCGCTGGCCCGTAACACCCCGGCACGTAGCCGGCTCGGCCCGCCCAGTCTTGCGGATTTGTAGCTTCCCGAGGGACCGGCTATGCCCGAGATCCCACTGCTGGCGGCGAAGCCAAGCACGTTTTGGCGGACCGAATAGACTTTCAGGCCGGTATCCCAAAAGCGCTCGAGCGCGACGTCCCATGGCATTTTCATTACGGCGAGCGCCGACAACAGACCCTGCGCGCCCTCTCGCGTCACCAGATAGGCGGCGGCCGAGCCTTGCGGGCCATGCAGCGCACGACCGATCTCGTCGCCTTCCGCCGTCTCGACCGCGCGCATGAAGAAGCTCATGCGATGGTTGGTCAGCTTGATGACATCGAAATCCGGCACCGCCGCGATGATGGCCTCGATGCGCCGCATGGTGCTTTCGCTGAAGAGGACGTCGTCCTCGACAATCAGGCCATGGGCGCTGCCACCGGCCAGGAACGTTTCCAGCGCCCGGATATGGCTGCGGTAACAGGCATATTCGCCCGAAAGGATGTCGCGCCCGCTCAGCTTGCGCGCGGCTGGAAGATCGATCTCCGTCCAGTCTTTTTCAGCAAGCGCCTGACCGTCGACGGCGGCAATGCGCTGCAAGGTCAGTCCTGCCGCCTCGGCGCTGGCGAGCAATTCGCTCCAGCGCTGGGTCTCGCGATCGAGGTTGATGGCGAAGATAGGGAGGTTCATTGAAGTTCCATGTTGAGCCGCCACCCACCTGGTCGACCTATGTATGGAAAGAAGGAGATGTTCAAGGCGACACTTTACAGATCATGTGCAAGACCCGAATTTGCCGCGATGGCGTTGGCTCATCTGGATTTATGAAACAGTCGAATTATTAGCTGATCGGCTTCATGCAAGATCGCAAAGGTCCTCTCGGGTCCCATGTGCCCAAAAGGGAATAGAACGGCATGGCCGGGCAGCTTCTTTAGACCTCGGATAGGTTTTGTCGGTATTTATCGGAAAAAAGGAGCCGAAGTCATGACTGACATCTGGCACTCACTCCTCGCCAACCTTGCCCTGGTCTCCATCCTCGTGGTCGCCTGGGACCTTGTGGCGGATTTCACCGGGCGTCTCTCGCGGCGGATGCAGTCGCTGCTTCTCGGCGTGGTCATGTGCGTGGGCGCGATCATTTCCATGGCGACGGCCCTGTCCGTCTCCGGCTTCGTCGTCGATCTGCGCGCCGCCTTCATTGCTGCTGCCGCGTTCTTTGGCGGATGGCCGGCAATGCTCATCGCCACGTTCGGCTCCATTGTTTATCGCATCCATCTCGGCGGACAGGGTGCGGGTGCTGGTGTCATGGGTATCCTCATCACCGCAATCGTCGGCATTGCGTGGCACCACATCGTCGCGGCCCGATCGCGCACCATGTACGACATATTCGGTCTGGGCGTAACGGTCGCTCTCGCCGGGCTGATCACGCTCCTGGTCATCCCGGCGCAAGCCGTCACGGGCCTTGTGCAGCAGAGCACGTTCCCCTCCCTCGTGTTCCGCTTTCTCAGCACAATCATCATCGGCGTCCTGCTCGACCGGCAGCAGCGCAGGCGGGAGCTCTTGATGTCCAACATGACCTACCGGGCCATGGTTCGCGAACTGCCGGATTGCCTGAACATAAAAGATGTCGACGGCCGCTTCATCGCCGCCAACCCCGCCACCGCCGAAATGGTTCGCGCCGCTTCGGTCGACGATCTGATCGGCAAGACGGATTTCGATTTCTACCCCAAGGAGGTGGCCGAGCGCTTCCGGCAGGACGAGATGGGCGCGCTGGAGGCCGGGCAGACGTTGCGGATCGACCAGCCCGCGCTTTTCCCGGATGGCCGGCAAGGTTGGCTCTACACGCTCAAGGCCCCTTTCCGCGACGAGGCCGGCAAGATCGTCGGCGTCATCACCTACAATCGCGACATCACCGAGCAGAAGCGCACCGCGCAGCTCAAGAATGATTTCATTTCCACGGTCAGCCACGAATTGCGGACCCCGCTGACCTCCATCCGCGGCTCGCTTGGCCTGATTGCGGCCGGTGTGGCCGGCGAACTGCCGCCCAAGGCCGCCAATCTCGTCAACATCGCGCACACCAATAGCGAAAGGCTGGTTCTTCTCATCAACGACATTCTGGATATGGAGAAGATCGAATCGGGCGTGATCACCTTCAAGATCAAGCAGATGCCTGTCCGTCAGGTCCTGGAGCAGGCCATTGCCGCCAGCTCCAACTACATGGCTGACAGCCGGATCAGGATCGTTCTGATCGACGATGCGCCGCGCGCCGAGGCCAACATCGATCCGGATCGCCTGCATCAGGTGATGGCGAACCTCCTGTCGAATGCGATCAAGTTCTCGCATGCCGACGGTACTGTCACAGTGAAATTCCAGCGTCATGACCACGACATGCTGCGGATTTCCGTGATGGACCAGGGCGCTGGCATCCCGGAGGCTTTCCGCAGCCGTATATTCGGAAAGTTCGAGCAGGCCGACGCCTCCAGCACCCGTAAGATAGGCGGCACCGGCCTAGGCTTGAGCATCGTCAAGGCCATTACCGAAAAACTGGGCGGAGCCGTTTCCTTCGAAACCGAGGAAGGCAAGGGAACCTCGTTCCACGTGGACCTTGCAGAAGTACGCAGGCACCAACCAAGGCCGTATCCGCCACCGCACCTGAAACGAAAGCCCGATGGCCGCCTACGGGTTCTGATCTGTGAAGACGAGACCGACGTCGCCGCAGTAATTGCGGCACTCTTGGATGCGGAAGGCTTTTCCAGCGACGTCGCACCCGATATCGCCACCGCAAAGGCGCTTCTGCGGTCCCGCGAATACGTGGCCTTGACCCTCGACATCAAGCTGGCGGGGGAATCCGGCATCAAACTCTTCCACGACATTAGGGCATCGCCGGTGAATTCCGACATTTCGGTCATCGTCATCTCCGCCGTTGCCGATGAGGCCAGGCGCTCGCTCAACGGCAGCGCCGTCGGTATCGTCGACTGGCTGGAGAAGCCGGTGGATTCAAAGCGGCTTCACGCCGCCCTTGCCAAGATCCTTGCTGGCAGGACCGAGCAGAGGCCGAAGATTCTCCATGTCGAGGACGATGAGGGCGTGCTTGCGGTGATGTCGGAGGGGCTGGGTTCGGGTGTCTCGATTACTTCGGCGAAGACGCTCAAGGACGCCCGGGAGGCGATCGCGCAGCATCTCTTCGACCTGGTTATCCTGGATATTGCACTCCCCGATGGCTCGGGGTTGGACCTGCTGGTCGATCTGCCGCTCGAGACCGGGGTCATCGTGTTTTCGGCGGCGGAGCTCGACCAGAAACTCGGTGATCGCGTTCAGGCCATCATGACCAAGACCAGGGCGTCGGAAATCGATGTGGCAAAGCTGGTCAGGAGTATGTTGGTTTCGCCCCGCACTCAACCTGCCGCGCACGCCGAGGAGTGACGCTCATGCCCGCAAGGATTCTCTATGTGGATGACGAGGACGATATCCG
The DNA here is from genome assembly GCF_040322895.1 of Mesorhizobium sp. M0088. Classification (NCBI taxonomy): domain Bacteria; kingdom Pseudomonadati; phylum Pseudomonadota; class Alphaproteobacteria; order Hyphomicrobiales; family Phyllobacteriaceae; genus Mesorhizobium; species Mesorhizobium sp. M0088. The sequence goes on along the minus strand of NZ_JAMYUI010000003.1, from coordinate 133,603 downwards.
CGAAATCGCCCAGATGTCGCTAGAGCTCGAGCCGGAATTCGAGGTGCGGTCCTGCCCGTCCGGCATGCAGGCGCTGACTGATGCCGCCGAATGGCGGCCCGACCTCATTCTGCTCGACGTAATGATGCCGGACATGGATGGGCCGGAGACGCTGAGGCGCTTGGCCCAGTCTGGGCCGACGGCTTCGATACCCGTGGTGTTCATCACCGCGCGCACCCAGACGCATGAAGTCGAACGCTATCTGGCGATGGGGGCGGTAGGGGTGATCGCCAAACCATTCGACCCGCTTGCGCTTGCCGGTGAAGTCAAAAGATTGCTTCTATCGCGCGCCTGATCCGACGTTTGGCGTGGGCACCGAGCGCAGTCTGGCTGCAGACTGTGCGACGCCGTTCACGGCTCCTATACCATGTCGCCTTATTCATCTACTGATTGTGCCGAGGTGCAGGCGTAGCGAATCAGGTTGTCTATAATCGCGCGGCATCGGCGGAGCTCGGCGAGAGATTGAGAAGAATGTGTCTGTCTGCATGAACCGCGTTGGCGGATGTCGGTTCATGGATCAATCACTCCGGGGGGCAAGCGGCAAAACGAGGCGCGAACCGGAGCAAGGCTGATGAACGGAGCGAAGGCAAGAGTTCTGATTTGCGATGACGATCCCCTCTTGCTCGAACTGATGGAATTCAGGCTCAGGGCAAAGGGATACGAGGTCATCAAGGCCATAGACGGGGCGGAAGCGCTCTTGAAGGCGGAGCATGAGGCGCCGGACATCATCGTGCTCGATGCGATGATGCCCAAGGCCGACGGCCTGGAGGTTCTTGCCCGCATCAAGAGCGACCCGGCTTTGTCGGAAATCCCGGTTGTCATGCTGACCGCCCGCAAGGGCGAAAGGGACATCGTCTCGGCCCTTGAGAAGGGAGCCGACGATTACCTTGTGAAACCCTTCATTCCCGAGGAGCTCCTGGCCCGGCTTGCGCGCCTGCTGGCGCGCAAGAGCGGGAAACGCTGATGTGGCGTGGCCGTCGCGCCGTCCTTGCGGCATGCGTTTTCCTGGCGGTTGAATCGGCGCCTGCCGCCGCGCTGGCCCAGGCGGTCGACGAACTGTACGCTTCCGGCGTCAAGGCCAGGCAAGCCCAGCATTTCGACGAGGCGGCGGAGCTGTTGCGGCGTGCGCTGGCGATCAAGCCCGACAGTGCCGACGCCCTGGTGCAACTTGGCTTCGCCGAGCTTGGCCGCAACAATCTGCCGGCGGCGCGTGAAGCCTTTTCCAGGGCGCTTGCGCTTGCGCCGACCTATCTGGATGCCAGCTTCGGCATCGCTCAGGTCGAGTTCCGCTCCGGCAATCTGGACGCCGCTCTGCAACTGGCAGAAGAGGTGTCGCGTGCCGAGCGGGGCAATGCCGACGCGGCGACGCTTGTCGCCAACATCCGCAAGGCCCAGCAGGCCGACAGCAGCAAGCAGAAGCCTGCGACCGCGAGGAAGAAGCTGCGCCCGCCGCGGCCGGATCCTGTCGCCGGCCTGATGGAGAAGGGCCAGAGATTGCGGGCGGCGGGACAATTGCCCGAGGCGGAGAACGCCTATCGCCGCGCGCTCGGGCTGGCGCCTAAAAACACCGACATCCTGGTCGCCATGGGTCTCGTGGCGGGCTCCCAACAGAAATTCGACGAGGCCGGGCATTTCTTCGACCAGGCGCTGGCCATCAAGCCCGGCCTTCTCGACGCCCGCCTCGGCAAGGTCCGGCTGGCGATCTGGCAGGGCGACGTGCCGCGCGCCCGCGCGATGATCGATGATGTGCTTGGCACCGCGCCAGGCAACGCCGAGGCGATCGCCCTCGACGCACGGATTTCTTTGCTCGAGCGGGATTACACGCGGGCCGAGCAGTCGTTTCAGCGGGTGCTGGCGATTGATCCGCGCAATGCCGAAGCGCTGGTGGGAATCGGCGATGTGCGCCGCGCCCGTGGCGACGACGACGCCGCGCGCGATGCCTACCGGCAGGCGCTTGCCCTCGAACCCGGCTCGCGCGACATCGAGCAGAGACTAGCTGCGTCACCGCCGCGCAAATGGCGGCTCGATATCGGTAGCGAAGTGAGCGACCTCACCGATGGACTTGGTGATTGGACAGACAGTTCGACCGGCCTTGCCTATCGGCTCACCCCGCAGACGACCATTTCGGGCCGCACCCGGATGGCGACTCGCTACGGTCGCACCGATGTTCAGATCGACGGCCGCATCGACCAGGCCTTTTCGGCCACGGTTTCGGCCTATGTGCTGGCAGCGGCGACGCCGGATGCCGACTTCCTGGCACGATATTCGGTCGGGGCCGGCGCTTCGTGGCGGATCATGGCGCCCGCGAAAGCGCTCGGTCCGTTCTCGCTCAACATCGATGCTCGCTATGACAATTTCGCCACCGCCGAGGTCACCACAATCTCGCCTTGGGTGCAGGTCTATGTCCTGGACGGCCGGCTGGGGCTTTCGGCACGTTGGGTCCACGCAGCCGACGACATCGGCACGCGCGCCGATGGTTATGTCCTGCGAGCCGATGTTGCAGTTGTCCCGAGCGTCAATGTGTTTGGTGGTTATGGGGATGCACCCGAGATCTCCGACGGCACGCTGGTGCCGACGCGTACCATCTTTGCCGGCATCTCCTGGGACGTCACCGATCCGCTGACGCTGCGCGGGAGCCTCGCCCATGAGCAGCGCCCGACATTCGACCGAACCACATTCGGGCTCGGCCTAACCGCGCGGTTCTGATCATGTTGTACATCTGGCACCTATCCATCCTGCTCAGTGCCCTTTCCCTGGCGATCATGCTTCTGCTGATCGTGCGTCGGGTATTGCAGGAGCGCCGGGGGACGGCGGGCGCCGATCAGCGGCGCCTTCTTCTGACGGCGCTGATCGCCTTCACCGAAAATCGGGATCGCGAGGCATTGAAGACGGCGCTGCTTGCGGTACCGGCGAGGGTGGCGATCGATGCCGGCTTCGAGTTTATTTCGCTGTTGCGCGGCGAGGAGCACGACGAGCTCCTTTCAGCCTTCAATGAATGTGGCCTGCCGACCCTTGTCGGCACCCAGCTTGAAAAAGGCAACGGCGCCGAACGCATCCACGCGGCCGAGATGCTGGCGGCGCTGCGTTCGGAAAACGCGGTGGCAAACCTGCTTTCGGCGCTCGATCGTGACCGCTCGCGCGAAGTCAGGATCGCCGTCGCCATCGCGCTGTGTGATATTGGCGCCTTGCCGCCGCTGGTCGTAACGCTGCGCAAGATCGGCGTGGCGGGGCAGCGCTCGCGACGCCTGATCGAGCTTTTCAGGCGCTTTCCGCCAAAGCGGTTCGACGAGCTCAGGGATTACGCCGGACGTCAGGACGCGGTGCCTTTCATCAGGGCGGCCGCAATCGATGCGCTTGCCCGCAACGGCGGGTTCCGGTTTGGTGAGTTCTTTGCCCGCGCGGCCGGCGATCCGTCGCCGGAGGTTACCGCAGCCGCATTGCGGGCACTCGGCCTGACCGGACATGCCAATGCGCCGGCCATCCTGATCAAGGCGATGGAAAATGGCGGCTGGGATGTACGCGCCGACGCTGCCGACGCGGCGGGCCGCCTCGGCCTGTCTGAACTCGCCGCGCCCCTCGCGCAGCTTATGGACGACGAGGCATGGACTGTGCGCTACGCCGCTGCCAACGCGCTCCGCTCGTTCGGCCAGAAGGGAGAGCAGGTGCTGCGCGAGATCGCCGCCAGCGACGTCTCGCGCAGGCAGCGCACGGCCTCGCTGATCCTTGCCGAGGGGCCAGCCACCTGATGTTCGACTGGAGCCAAGAGATCGTTCTGGGGGCCTCCATCCTGTCCTGGTTCATCATCGGGGCGGGGCTGGCGCAGACGGCGGTCTACCTGCTGCAGCTCATCATCGCCGCCTACGCCCTGTCCAAGCGCCCGCCGGTCGCGCGTTCGGCTCTGCTGTGGCACCGCTATGGCGACGTAGCGCCGCCGATCGCGCTGCTGGTGCCCGCCTACAATGAGGAAGTGAACGTGGTCGAGAGCGTGCACTCGATGCTGGCGCTCGAATATCCGAATTTCGAAGTCATCGTCATCAACGACGGCTCGAAGGATCAGACTCTGCAGCGCCTTATCGAAGGCTTCAAGCTGGTGAAATTCCACCGGCCTTATGAGGAGGCCCTGACGCACAAGCCGATCCGCGGCCTCTATTCCTCGCCGATGACAGAACGGCTGTTCGTGGTCGACAAGGAAAATGGCGGCAAGGCCGATGCCCAGAATGCCGGCGTCAATGTCTGCCGCGCGCCGCTCTTTTGTGTGATCGACGGCGACTCCATCCTCGAGCCCGATGCACTGATGCGCGCGGCCCAGCCCTTCATCGACGATCCCGAGCGCACCATCGCCGTCGGCGGCACGATCCGCATCGCCAACGGATCGAGGATCGAAGCGGGCAGGGTGCGCGAGATCCGCCTACCCAGCCGGTTGCTGGCACTGTTCCAAGTGGTCGAATATCTGCGGGCCTTCCTTATGGCACGGCTGGCCTGGAGCCGCATCAACACGTTGATGCTGGTGTCCGGCGCCTTCGGCGTGTTCCGCCGCGCCGAAGTGGTGGCGGTTGGCGGCTTCACCAAGGGATCGATGGGCGAGGACATGGACCTTGTGATCAAGCTGCATCGCCACATGATGGACACCAAACGCAAATACCGCATCCAGTTCATTCCGGAGCCGGTGTGCTGGACAGAAGCACCCGAGTCACTGCGCGTTCTGGCCAGGCAACGCACGCGCTGGCAGCGCGGTGCGCTCGAGTGCTTCTTCCGCTACCGCTCCATGCTCTTCAACCCCCGCTATGGGCGGGTCGGCTTCCTCGGATTTGGTCACATACTGATTGTCGATGTGCTTGGGCCCATATCGGAGGTGCTGGGCTATGTGCTGATCCCGGCCTTTTGGCTACTCGGCATCCTCTCGACCGAATATCTCTTGGCATTCACGTCGCTGGTTTTCACCTACGGCGTTTGCGTGAGCGTGTGTTCGCTGGTTCTCGAAGAAGCCGAGCTTCAGCGTTTTCCGCGCGCGCGGGACCTTGCCGTACTCACGGCCGTGGCGGTGATCGAGAATTTCGGCTACCGCCAGCTCAACAATTTCTGGCGCGTGAAGGGCTGGTGGCAGTATCTGCGCGCCGACCAGAGCTGGGGCGAGATGACCAGGACCGGCCTGACTGGACCGAAGAAGTGAGCCTCTTCGGCTGACGTCACTTCAGCGTCCGCTCGATCTCCGCAATAAGCGCATCGAGCGCAGTATGTGCGACATCCGACCGCTCGATCAGCAACGTCTCAAGCTCGGACGCTCGCACGCTGATATCCGGAAAGCCGAACGTTCCGGCCCCCCCTGCGAGCGAGTGAGCGATCCCGATCAGCGTATCGCCGGAACTGCTGCCGGGCACAGCCCTCCTCTCACGGGCGGCCTTCAACTCCACGAGCCGATCCGCACACCGGGCAAGGAAACGTTGCTGCAAGGAAGCGAAGGGATCGTTTGAGATAGGCCGATGCTCCGTTGCGGGACGTCGAGGGTCATTCAAGCAGAAAGCGGCGCGGGTTGGAATGGACTGCTTGGTCGAGCACGCCCCCCTGTCGGAGGAGAACGGCACCAGGCTGGTCTGCAACGACACTGGCATGCCTGGGCTGTGGACAAGCGCGCTGCCATCACCAGAAAAAAAGTGATTGGCTGGGGCGCCAGGATTCGAACCTGGGAATGTCGGTACCAAAAACCGATGCCTTACCACTTGGCGACGCCCCAATTGCCGTCAGAGTCGCTTGTGCGGCGCGTTATTAGCAGAGCAGCCAAAAAGCACAATCCTTAGGAGTGACGGTTGGAACGCTCGAATTGGGCAGGCAACGCAGCGCTGGCAAATGATATGCAGCGGGCTATTCGGACCACACCGCCATCTCGTTTCCGGCTGGATCGACGAAGTGGAAGCGCCGGCCGCCGGGGAACGGGAAGATCGGTTTGACGATCGTGCCGCCGGCGCTTTCGACAGCGTCGAGGGTTTGCTCCAGATTCCTGCTGTAGAGCACGGGCAGCGGCTTTGATGGCGCTTCCGCGGCATCTGCCTGGAAGCCTCCGTCCAGGCCTTCGGCAAAGGCCGAATAGGTCGGCCCATAATCGGTGAACGACCAGGCAAAGGCGGTACTGTAGAAAGCCTTCAGCCGGTCCAGCGTTCCACCGGTCGCGGGCATTTCCAGATAGTCGAGTTTTCCGGGCAGTTTCATGGCGCACCTGTTTGTTCACTGTATGTTCTATTCCAGAATTCCTGACTTGGCAAGTCTTTTTGCCGCATGCTGGGGCACGGCTTTGCTTAATCGATTGTAGTGGCCGGGCGGCTTTGCCGATGCCTTGCGTTTCGCACTGCAGCATCATATCGCTCCAAGGACGGACCGGCGGAACTTTCCGTTTCGCCAATCTTTCCAATCTCCTGCAACCGGAGAGCGATGCATGACCAAATGGGTTTTCACCTTTGGCGATGGTGCGGCGGAAGGCCGTGCCAGCGACAGGAATCTCCTGGGTGGCAAGGGCGCCAACCTGGCCGAGATGTGCAGCCTGGGGCTGCCGGTGCCGCCGGGCTTCACCATCACCACGGAGGTCTGCAACGCCTACTACGCCAACGGCCGTATTTATCCGGCCGGGTTGGAAGCCGATGTCGCGGTCGCGCTCGATCACATCGGCCGGCTGACCGGCCGTCGGTTCGGCGACCCGTCGAAACTGCTGCTGGTGTCGGTGCGTTCGGGCGCTCGCGCCTCGATGCCCGGCATGATGGACACCGTGCTCAATCTCGGCCTGAACGACGAGACGGTCGAGGCGCTGGCCGCCGATTCCGGCGACGCGCGCTTTGCCTATGACAGCTACCGCCGCTTCATCCAGATGTATTCCGATGTCGTCATGGGCCTCGACCATGAGGTGTTCGAGGAAATCCTGGAGGATCAGAAAGGCGGGCTCGGGCACGAGCTCGACACCGAACTCACGGCGCTCGAATGGCAAGGCGTCATCGCGCTCTACAAGGCCAAGGTCGAGGAAGAGCTCGGCAGGCCCTTTCCGCAGGATCCGCATGAGCAGCTCTGGGGCGCGATATCAGCCGTGTTCTCGAGCTGGATGAACAACCGCGCCATCACCTATCGCCGCCTGCACGACATTCCCGAAAGCTGGGGCACGGCGGTCAACGTCCAGGCCATGGTGTTCGGCAATATGGGCGAAACCTCGGCCACCGGCGTTGCCTTCACGCGCAACCCTTCGACCGGCGAAAAGATGCTTTATGGCGAGTTCCTGGTGAACGCGCAGGGCGAGGACGTCGTCGCCGGCATCCGCACGCCGCAGAACATCACCGAAGCGGCACGTATCGCAGCTGGCTCGGACAGGCCGTCGCTGCAGAAGCTGATGCCTGACGCGTTCCAGTCCTTTGTCACCATCTCCGACAGTCTGGAGAAGCACTACCGCGACATGCAGGATCTCGAATTCACCATCGAGCGCGGCAAATTGTGGATGCTGCAGACCCGGTCCGGCAAGCGCACCGCCAAGGCGGCGCTGAAAATCGCCGTCGAGATGGCGCAGGACAGGCTGATCACGAAAGAGGAAGCCGTCGCCCGTATCGACCCGGCCTCGCTCGACCAGTTGCTGCATCCGACCATCGACCCCAAGGCCGCGCGCGACGTCATCGGCATCGGACTGCCGGCGTCGCCCGGTGCCGCCACCGGCGAGATCGTCTTTTCCTCCGGCGACGCCGAGGAATTGAAGACGCAGGGCCGCAAGGCGATCCTGGTGCGCATCGAAACCAGCCCCGAAGACATCCACGGCATGCATGCGGCGGAAGGCATCCTGACCACGCGCGGCGGCATGACCAGCCACGCCGCGGTGGTGGCACGCGGCATGGGCAAGCCTTGCGTCTCCGGGGCCGGTTCGCTGCGTGTCGACTACAAGGCCGGCACGCTGATGGCGATGGGCTCGACCTTCCGCAAGGGCGACATCGTCACCATTGATGGCGGCAATGGCCAGGTGCTGAAGGGCGCCGTGCCGATGCTGCAGCCCGAACTTTCCGGCGATTTCGCCGCCATCATGGAGTGGGCGGACGCGGTCCGCCGCATGAAAGTGCGCACCAATGCCGAAACGCCGCTCGACGCGCGCATGGCGCGCTCCTTCGGCGCCGAAGGCATCGGCCTTTGTCGCACCGAGCACATGTTCTTCGATGGAGACCGCATCGTCGCCATGCGCGAGATGATCCTGGCCGACACCGAAAAGGACCGGCGCACCGCGCTTGCCAAGCTTCTGCCCATGCAGCGCTCGGACTTCCTCGAACTTTTCGAGATCATGGCCGGCCTGCCGGTGACGATCCGCCTGCTCGATCCGCCGTTGCACGAATTCCTGCCGAAGACCGAGGAGGAGGTGGCCGAGGTCGCCGCCGCCATGAAGGTGTCGCCGGACAAGCTCAGGCAGCGCACCGAGGCACTGCACGAGTTCAACCCGATGCTCGGCCATCGTGGCTGCCGCCTGGCTGTCTCCTATCCCGAGATCGCCGAGATGCAGGCGCGGGCCATTTTCGAGGCGGCCGTGGAGGCCGGCAGGAAGGCCGGCGCTCTGGTGGTCCCCGAGATCATGGTGCCGCTCGTCGGCCTGGTGAAGGAACTCGATTACGTCAAGGCGCGCATCGATGCGGTTGCCAAGAGCGTCATGGAGGAAACCGGCGTCAAGATCGATTACCTCACTGGCACGATGATCGAGCTCCCCCGCGCCGCGATCCGTGCCCATGTCATTGCAGAGTCAGCCGAATTCTTCTCCTTCGGCACCAACGACCTGACCCAGACGACCTTCGGCATCTCGCGCGACGATGCGGCCTCGTTCCTGGAAACCTACCGCCAGAAGGGCATTATCGATCAGGACCCGTTCGTCTCGCTCGACATCGACGGCGTCGGCGAACTGGTGCGCATGGCCGCGCAAAAGGGCAGGGCGACGCGGCCAGACATCAAGCTCGGCATCTGCGGCGAACATGGCGGCGATCCGGCCTCGATCCGCTTTTGCGAAGAGGTCGGCCTCGACTACGTGTCCTGTTCGCCCTATCGCGTACCGATCGCCAGGCTGGCGGCCGCGCAGGCTGCGGTGCTGGTTGCGAAGGCAGGCCGCGGATAGGGTCCATCCAGCTTACCGTTTTGTAAGGCAATTCACGCGAACGTGCTGGCGGCGTCGCGTAATCTCGACATTGTTCCTGCCCAATTTGCGGCCATCCGCAAATTGCTCCCGGAAACAGATGCTGCAGTTTTCTCCCGCGCCGTTCCACTCGATCCTGGTCATCCAAACCAAGTTCATAGGCGATCTCGTCCTCGCCTCGGCGCTCGCCAAGAACCTGCGGCTCGAATTCCCCGGCGCCAGCATCGTCTTTCTGTGCGAGGCTCGCTTCGAAAGCTTCGTCATGGCCCATGGTATTGCTTCCGAGGTGGTCGCATTCAGGCGCGACCGCATGCGCGGAACGCCCTTGGAGCGCGGGAAGGAGCTTTACGCGATGGTGCGGGCGTTGCGCCGCTTCCGATTCGACCTGACCATCGACCTGAGCGATTCGAAGACGTCGCGCATCGTCACCGGGCTCGTCAACGCCAAGACCCGTGTCGGTTATAGTCCTTCCGAAAGACCTTTGCGTATGCTGGAGCGGCAGCCCGCCAACGTCTTTGCCAAGCCCTACGGCTTTGATGGCCAGCATTTCCTGTACCGCTACCTCTCGCCGCTCGAAGCGCTCGGCATCGAGCTTCGCACGGTGATTCCGAACCTTCAGCCGCTGCCATTGGAGACGGCGAAAGCATTGGCGCTGCTGGGTAAGCACCATCTGCGGCCAAACGCCTTCATCGCCGTGCATGCGGGGGCAAGCTTCGAGGGGCGACGTTGGCAGCCGGAGCGGTTTGCAGCAGTGATCGTCGAGATCGCCGGCGAGACTGGTCTGGACGTCGTCCTGGTGGGCGGCCCGGACGAGCGCGAGATCGCCGAACGCATCGTCGCCAGGACCGCGCCGTCGGTCGTCAGTCTCGTCGGTGACCTGTCGCTTGAAAGCCTGCTGGCGGTGCTGAAACAGGCCCGGCTGTTTCTCGGCAATGAGAGCGGCCCGATGCACATGGCCGCGGCCACTGGGACCCCGGTTGTCGGGCTGTTCGGTCTGACGGAGCCGTCGCGCTGGGGTCCCGTCGGCGTGCCCAGCATCTCGCTCCAGCCGCCGATGCCTTGCGCCTGCATGGCCGAGGACCTTTGCCGCGCGCCGGATCCCAGCAAGGCATGCTGCGTCTGGGGCCTGGAGGTCAAGCCTGTGGTCGACGCGGTGCGCGAGGTTCTTTCGCGCACCGAAATGAAACTGGAACACGCCATCTGAGATCATGCGCCGCATGCACGACCGCTCTCGACGCGGTGGAATGACCTGTCGCCCACAGGAACGGTCACATTGTCGCGGAGCGCTTTTCTGCTATGCGCCATCCCGATTTCCGCCTTCATGCGGGTCGTTGGGATGCCTGCTTGAAATGACGGGTCCGGAATCGGTTTGATGCGCCTGCTGCAAAAAAATCTCTGCATGATCGCCCTGTCGTGGGCGATGGCATCCGCCAGCCATGCCGCGCCCCTCGTCGAGCCGACGCTGCACATCAAGTCGCAGGCGAGCGGAGCCGGCCGTGTGGCGCTTACGCTCGACGCGTGCGGTGGGCAGACCGACAACCGGATCCTTTCGGCGCTGGTGGACAACAAGATCCCCGCCACCATTTTCGTGACCGGCATCTGGCTGAAGCGAAACGCCGCCGCCGTCGAGATCATGCGGGCGCATCCCGATCTGTTCGAGCTGGAAAACCATGGCGGCCACCACATCCCGGCGGTCGACACGCCGCGGAAAATCTACGGCATCCGCAGCGCCGGCAGCCCGGATGCGGTGCTGGCCGAGGTCGAATCGGGAGCTGCCGCTCTTACCGGGACCGGCGAGCCGGCGCCGAAATGGTTTCGTGGCGCAACCGCGGAATACAGCCCGTCGGCAATCGCCATGATCCGCAAGCTTGGCTTCAAGGTCGCGGGGTTCTCGATAAATGGCGACGGCGGCTCTTTGCTTGGCGCCAAGGAGACCGCCCGGCGCATCGCGGCGGCCAAGGATGGCGACGTCATCATCTCGCACATCAACCAGCCGACCCATGCGGCCGGCGAAGGCGTGGTGCAGGGGCTGCTGGCGCTCAAGGCCAAGGGCTTGACCTTTGTGCGGCTCGACGATGCCGAGGGCATCGGCAATAACGGTACGACGGAGTGAGTGGCCAGCCGAGCATATCTCGATGCCTTCGGCGTTGGCTCAGTCCGGTTTGGCTTCGATCGTGACCTTGCTGGCGTAGAATGCGCCGTGGTTGCGGATTTCAGCCATCTCGTCGAAAGGCCGCTCGTAGGCCCACATGGCGTTCTGGCCGGTCTCGCCGGCAGGCAGCACGCTCCAATAGCTTGCATCGCCCTTGTAGGGGCAATGGGTCGAGTGGTCGGTGCGGCCGAGCTTGCCGAAATCGATGTCGGCGAACGGAATGTAGAAGGCCGCCGGATAGGGGGCCTCGGTCAGCACCTTGGCCTTCGTTGTTGAAGCGATGACCACGTCTCCGACACGCACGGTAACGGTGCCGGCATAGGGCTCGACAGTGATGATTTTGTCCGGGTTGCGTTGGAAACCGGGTGCGGGGTTGGCGATCTGATCCATGCGGGGGGCTCTCCTTGCGTCGACTTTAAGTGTGTCGCGCAAGCGCATTGCGCAAGCCGCTATCGCCATCCAACACGCAAAACTTGCCTAGCCGACGCCGATAAATCGCCCCTTGGAATCCTCGGGATTGTCGTCAGCGGTCAGGCAGCGGCCTTGAACACGTCCATGAGACCGGCATAGGCGGCAGCGATCCCGGCGACCGGGTTGCTGCTTCTCGAGACAGTCTCGACCTTCAGGGAACCGCCGCCGGTCGGCAAGGTGAGCAGCAGGAACTGGCGGTTTCCGCCATCGCCAACTGACGCGGCTGCGACGTGCTGGTCCTCGCCCTGATTCTGGACGCACATCTTGAACAGCAGCGTGCCGCCGACCGCTTCCAGCGCGCCGCCGACAACTTCAACAAATTCGTCTTCGGAAACAGTCTTTGTGTCCGGCACCACATCGGCCAGACTTTCGGCAAGCGTACTCTCGAGAGCCTTGTCGTCGAGCTGCGCGTCCATGCGAACCTCTTTCAGTCGCCAATCGCACCCCTTTGCCCGTTAACGAAACTTAACGCCGACGATGGCCGGATTGTGGCGGTTTTCCACCAATGCGGCGCTGGGTGGTGCTGACGGCTGGACAATCCGCCGGTTCGCTCCACAATAGCCCGAAAAGCACAACGCAAAAGCGTGAGGGAGGACCGAATGCTGGGACTGATGCAGGAATGGCCACTGCTTTGCCATAAGCTCATCGACAATGCCGAGCGGCAGCATGGCGTGCGCGAGATCGTGACGCGCTCGATCGAGGGGCCGATCGTGCGCACCACTTACGCCGACATCCATCGCCGTGCCCTGAAGGTCGCCCAGCGGCTCGAGCGCGACGGCTATGGGCTGGGCGACCGCATCGCCACGCTGGCCTGGAACACCGCACGCCATATCGAGGCCTGGTACGGCATCATGGGCATCGGCGCCATCTACCACACGCTCAATCCGCGGCTGTTTCCCGAGCAGATCGTCTGGATCATGAACCATGCCGAGGACAAGGCAGTCTTCGTCGACCTGACCTTCGTGCCGCTGCTCGAGAAAATCGCCGGCGCCGTAAAATCGCTGAAACAGGTGATCGTGCTGACCGACAGGGCGCATATGCCGCCGACGACATTGCCCAACGCGGTCGCCTATGAAGATTGGCTTGACGAAGCGGATGGCGACTTCGCCTGGAAGACCTTCGACGAAAGCACCGCCGCCGGCATGTGTTACACGTCCGGGACCACGGGCGATCCCAAGGGCGTCGTCTACAGCCATCGTTCGAACGTGCTGCACGCCATGATCGCTGCCATGCCCGACGCCATGGGGCTGTCGTCGCGCCATACGATCCTGCCTGTCGTGCCGATGTTTCACGCCAATGCCTGGGGCCTTGGCCAGAGCGGGCCGATGATCGGTGCCAAGCTGGTCATGCCCGGCTGCAAGATGGATGGCGCGTCGATCTATGAGCTGCTCGACACCGAGAAGGTGACCTTCAGCGCCGCCGTGCCGACCGTCTGGATGATGCTGCTGCAGCATCTGGAGGAGACCGGCAAGAAGCTTCCCTATCTCAACAAGGTCGTCATCGGCGGCTCGTCGTGCCCGCGCGCGATCATGACCAAGTTTCAGCAGAACTACGATGTCCAGGTTATCCACGCCTGGGGCATGACCGAAATGTCGCCGCTCGGCACGCTGTGTACCCTGAAGCCGGACCATGCCGGTCTTGAGGGCGAAGCCCGGCTCGACGTCCAGCAGAAACAGGGCTACCCGCCCTTCGGCGTCGAAATGAAGGTGACCGACGACGACAACAACGAGCAGCCCTGGGACGGCAAGACTTTTGGCCGCCTGAAAGTGCGTGGGCCGGCCGTTGCCCGTGCCTATTATGGCGACGCCGGCGTGGAGCAGTTCGATGAGGATGGCTGGTTCGACACTGGCGACGTCGCCCACATCGACGCCGGCGGCTACATGCAGATCACCGATCGCGCCAAGGACGTCATCAAATCCGGCGGCGAATGGATTTCGACCATCGACCTCGAGAACCTGGCTGTCGGCCATCCCGATGTCGCCGAGGCGGCAGCCATCGGCGTTCAGCATTCGAAATGGGGCGAACGGCCGCTGCTGGTCGTCGTCCGCAAACCGGGCAAGGAACCGACCAAGGCTGACATTCTCGGGTTCATGGACGGCAAGGTGGCCAAATGGTGGATGCCGGACGATGTCGCTTTCGTCGGCGAAATTCCGCACACCGCAACCGGCAAGATCCAGAAGATCACCTTGCGCCAGCAATTCAAGGACTATCGCCTGCCGACCGATTGACGCGATGGTGCATGTTTCGGCTTCATGCCATCGCAAAAAGGCACTAAGTCTCCGTTCGGGTTGGGGCAGCACGGAAAATGATGGTTAGCATTCCTGAACGGCAAACGTCGAAGGCGGCCGGCTGGTCGCGGCGCACGGCCGCTTTTTCGTTGGTGCTGCTGCTGACGGTCTTTGTGGGCCATCGCTTCGATCTCGTCGAAACACCTGTCTTTCTGTGGGTGCTCGGCATTGTCGCGCTGCTGGCGGCGATGGCGCTGTTGTTTGCCGGGTTTGCCTTTTCGCGGCTGTGGAATTTCGGCGACCGCGGCGGCCGCGACCTGACGGTCGGCGCGCTGCTGGCACTGCTGGTGCTCGCACCCTACGGCGTCGCCGCCTACTGGGCGACGATCTATCCGCCGCTCAGGGATATCTCGACGGATTTCGACGAACCACCGGCGCTCGACGTGAGCGACCGCACGAAGGATATGAACGTGCTTGCGCCGTCGACGCCTGGCGAACAGCGGCTGCAGGCCGATAGCTATCCGCTGGTCAGCGCACGCAGCTACGACCTGCCGTTCGAGACTGTCGTCAATGCCGTCGAAACCGTACTCGACCGGCGCGACTGGGAGCTGTCGGAGCCCTATCCCGATCTCGCCGGGCAAAGCGAGGTGACCATCACCGCCGTCGCCAAGGGCTTCGTGATCGGCCTTCCCGCCGATGTGGCGATCCGCGTGACGGACGATGGCGACACGGTCATCGTCGATATGCGGTCGGCATCCCGCTACGGCCGCTACGACCTTGGCGACAATGCCGCGCGCATCACCGAATTCCTGGCGGAGCTCGACCAGGAAGTCGCCGGTCAGGTCGGCGCCGCGCCAGCCGAATAAGGCTTCGGCACTTGGCAGCGGTCCAGGTTGGCCTATCCGGCCGGCGTGAAAATGCCGTCGATGGCCGGTGCGGCATCGGTCACAACCAGACCGCGCGCCGTCAGATCCTCGAGATGGGCAAGCACCGACAATCCGGCGGCGCCATGCAGCCGCGGGTCGGTGTCCCTGTAGATCGCCTTGACCATGTCCACGATCGTCCGGTCCCCCTCTTTGACCCGCTCCAGAATGGCGCGCTCGCGCATCTTGCGATGCGTCTTCAACCCGCGCATGAAAGCGCGCGGTGCTGTCACCGGCCCGCCATGTCCTGGCAACAGCAAGCGGTCCCCGCGTTCGATCAAGCGGTCCAGCGAGGCCATGTAGTCGGCCATCGCCCCGTCCGGCGGGGCGACGATGGAGGTTGCCCAGGCCATGACATGATCGGCCGAAAACAGGATGCCGGTTCCCTGCAGCGCGAACGCCGCATGATTGACGGTGTGGCCCGGGGTCAGAACCGTCCTGATCGACCAGCCGTCGCCGTCGACCACCTCGCCGTCGGGCAGGGCGACATCAGGGACGAAAGCCGTGTCGGCACTGGCATCGAGCGCATTGGTCTCGCCGATATGCAGGGCTCTTGCCGGCCGGTGCGGCCCTTCTGCCAGCACGAGGGCGCCGGTGCGCTCTTTCAGCCGGGCCGCCAGCGGGGAGTGGTCGCGATGCGTGTGGCTGACGAAGATATGGCTAACCGGCCGGCCTGCGATCACCTCGATCAGGGTCCGCAGATGCGCCTCGTCCTCCGGCCCCGGATCGATCACCGCCAGCGTATCGCGGCCAACGACGTAGCTGTTGGTGCCGTGAAAGGTGAAGGGGCTTGGATTGCGGGCCGTGATGCGCTGGACATCGGGCGCGACGTTCACCCCATGGCCATAGAAGGGGTCGAAGCCGGTGTCGAATTTCAGTGCCATGCATCGGTGCCTTGTTTCGGGAAACGGCAAAACCGATTGCCGCACAACACGCAAGCCAATATAGGAGGATGTGAGGCCGCGAACATCGGAGTGCGGCAATCGGATTGGGGAAATACCATGGCAATTGCAACTACGATGCGTCCGCTTGTTTCTCTGGCTCTGCCGCAAAACGGCGCGGCGCGGCTGGCAACGCAGCTTTTCCTGGCCATCGCCGGAACGCTTGTGCTGACACTGTCGGCCAAGACCAAGGTAATGCTCGGGCCGGTCGACATTTCGATGCAGACGCTGGCCGTGCTGCTGATCGCCGCCGCCTTCGGCATGCGTCTCGGCGTCGCCACCCTGCTGCTCTACATGGCCGAGGGCGCCATGGGCTTCCCCGTCTTCCAGAGCACGCCTGAAAAGGGTCTCGGCATTGCCTACATGCTCGGCTCGACCGGCGGCTATCTCGCCGGCTTCGTGGTCATGGCGGCAATTGTCGGCTGGGCGGCGGATCGCGGCTGGGACCGCCATCCAATCAAGCTTTTCAACGCCATGCTGGTTGGCGAAGTCGTCATGATGGCAATGGGCTTTGCCTGGCTGGCGCTGCTCATCGGTCCGGAAAAGTCGTGGCAGTTCGGCGTCGTGCCGTTCATCGTCGGCGACCTGATCAAGGTGGCGCTCGCGGCAAGCCTGGTGCCGGCCGTCTGGACGCTGCTGAAGCGCGGCTGAAGCGCGCGATCGAAGAAACGGCCAGGGGCAATCAAGCCACTGGCCGGAGCGGCGTCACTGGCGGATTTCCGGTCTGATGTCCGCCAACCTCGATAGATTGTCGGTTATATCGCCCTAGACGCTGCGACATCTTCAGTAATGATCATTAAGTCGCTTTATTAGCCCAGGCTTTTCAATTTCCCGAACTGTTGATCTGAGAAATAGATGCTTGCTGGCGCGGCCGCGCTGTCGTAGCTCTTGGTCTTCGACTGTATCGAATCGCCGGGGGGCGAGACGTCCGATTCGTTGTTGTGAACGATCAGGTCAGATGCACTATCGCGCTGGTCTGTCGCCGATACGGCAGCTTCGGGGAAGGGGGGAAGACGTTGAATGTCGCAGCGTCGACTATTGTCGGAAGCCGGCACTTCCTGTTCAGGATTCGGTTTCAACTGCTTGGCGGACTGACATTCGCGATTTTTGCGCCGGCGATCATCCGGATTGTCTTCAATCCTGAATTTATCTATTCGGCCAATCTTCAGGTAACAGTAGCCGCTGCGGTCATCGCGCACCTTGTGGGCTTCTTGTCTTATCGCCGCATCGGAAATTTCCCGGGCGTGGCCGCGGCAAGTTACATCTTGCCGACATTTGCCCTGTCCTACGGGGCTGTTTTCCTGACCATCTTCTTTTTTCGGTTCGAGTACAGCCGGTTTCAGGCTGCCGCCAGTTTCACGCAGTCCACGTTCTGGTACTTCGGCCTGAGCCTGTTGACCCGGCGTCTCGATCCGTACCGGCTCGTGGTGATTCCCGGCGGAGATGTCGAGCGCCTCAAGACGTTACCGGGTGTGCATTGGTTTTGGATCAAGTCGACCAGTACGATAATCGAAAGAGCCAGCGGCGTGGTCGTTGATCTGCGTGCCGATCTTGGCGCGGAATGGGAACGATACATCGCGGATCGGGCCCTTTCGGGAACGCCCGTATACCACGTCAAGCAGGTCAGAGAGTCGCTGACCGGTCGGGTCGAGATCGAGCACCTGTCGGAAAACACGCTTGGTTCGCTCAATCCGAACCAGGCCTATCTCAAGATCAAGCAGGCGGTCGACTGGGTCTCGGCACTTGTCTTGATCATCGTTCTTTCCCCCGTTCTGGCGTTAATAGCGCTGCTGATCCGGCTGGATTCCGATGGTCCTGCGCTGTTTCGCCAGCAACGCATGGGCTACCGGGGCAAGATCTGCACGGTCTACAAGTTTCGCTCGATGCGCCAGCACTCTGGCGCCGGCAGCGACAAGGAAAGGGCGATCACCAGGCACGACGATGACCGCATCACCAGAGTCGGGCGTTTCCTGCGAAAATCCAGGATCGACGAACTGCCGCAGGTCATCAACATCCTGCGTGGCGAAATGAGTTGGATCGGGCCGCGGCCGGAAGCTGTCGTGCTGTCGCAGTGGTACGAGGCTGAGCTGCCATTCTACCGCTACAGGCATATCGTCAGGCCGGGCATAAGTGGGTGGGCACAAGTAAATCAGGGGCATGTGGCTGCCGTCGATGACGTTATGGAAAAATTGCACTATGATTTCTATTACATAAAGAACTTTTCGCCTTGGCTGGACGTTTTGATAACTCTCAAGACGCTGAAAACGATGCTTACCGGCTTTGGCGCGAGATGACCAATGCGAAGCATGGCTCTGGAATAGCAAGCGCAGGAAGCAGATGGATCTCGCCTCCAGGAAAATAGCGATCATCGGGCTTGGCTATGTCGGCCTGCCGCTGGCGGTCGCCTTCGGCGCCGGCAGGGATGTCGTCGGTTTCGACATCGACCAGTCGAGGGTGGACGCGCTGAGGCGTGGCGACGACCATACGCTGGAAGCCAGCAGCGATGAGATCAGTGCTGCGTCGCGGCTGACATTCACCACCGACAAGGCCGCTCTGCGCGATTGCGGGATTTTCATCGTCACGGTTCCGACGCCGATCGACAGGGCCAACCGTCCGGATCTGAAACCGCTGATCATGGCATCGACTTTGGTCGGTGAGGTCATATCGCCAGGCGCGGTGGTGATCTTCGAATCGACGGTCTATCCCGGCTGCACGGAAGAGGTGTGCGCGCCGCTGATCGAGAAACATTCGGGCCTGCGCTACAATGAGGGGTTCTTCCTCGGCTACAGTCCCGAGCGCATCAATCCGGGCGACCGCGAGCATCGGTTGCAAACGATCGTCAAGGTCACCAGCGGCTCGACGCCGGAAGCGGCCGAAGGTATCGATGCGCTCTATGCCTCGATCGTGCCGGCAGGCACACACCGTACCTCGAGCATTGCGGTCGCCGAAGCGGCCAAGGTCATCGAGAACACTCAGCGCGACCTCAACATCGCGCTGATGAACGAGCTGTCGCTTATCTTCGGCAAGCTCGGCATCGACACGTCCGAAGTGCTGGAAGCCGCCGGCACCAAATGGAATTTCCTGCGCTTCACGCCTGGTCTCGTCGGCGGCCACTGCATCGGCGTCGATCCCTACTATCTCACCCACAAGGCCCAGGAACTCGGCTACCATCCGGAGGTGATTCTTGCTGGCCGCCGTATCAATGACGGCATGGGTCGGCACGCGGCGGATCAGACGGCCCGCCTTATGATGCGCAAGGGAATACCTGTCGTTGGCAGCCGGATTCTGGTGATGGGCGCGGCCTTCAAGGAAAATTGTCCGGACCTGAGGAATTCCAAGGTCGCCGATATCGTTGCCCAACTGAAGGAATACAACGCCGGCATCGACATATGGGACCCCTGGGTCGACGCGCAGGAATGCGCGCGTGCCTTCGGCGTAGCCAGCATGAAGGACATTCCCGACATCCGTTATGACGGCGTTATCGTGGCCGTCGGCCACAGGCAGTTCCGCGCGTTAGGCGTCGACGGCCTGATGGCGCTTTGCAAGACCCCGGGCGTCATCTACGACATCAAGGGTCTGTTCCCCAGGCATGTCACGGATGGGCGTTTCTGATGAAGGTTCTGGTCACCGGCGCGGCCGGCTTCATAGGATATCACGTAGCGAAGCGGCTGCTGGAGCGCGGTGACGAGGTCGTCGGCATCGACAACGTCAACGACTATTACGATCCGGAGATCAAGGAGGCGAGGCTGCGGCTTCTGGACGAGGCGAGCCGCAAGACCAATGCCGGCTATCATTTCATCCGCGGCAATCTCGCCGACAAGAGCGTGGTCGACGCCTGCTTTGCCGACCATGCATTCGACCGGGTGATCCATCTCGCCGCCCAGGCCGGGGTTCGCTACAGCCTGGAAAACCCGCATGCCTATGTCGAAAGCAACATCATCGCCTACACCAACATGCTGGAGGCCTGCCGCAACAGCGCCGTCGCGCACCTGACCTATGCCAGTACATCCAGTGTCTACGGTGCCAACACCGACATGCCGTTTTCCGAGCATCGTCCGGCCGACCATCCGCTGCAGTTCTACGCCGCGACCAAGCGCGCCAACGAGCTGATGGCGCACAGCTACAGCCATCTGTTCCGATTGCCGACGACCGGTCTTCGCTTCTTCACGGTGTATGGTCCCTGGGGGCGCCCGGACATGGCGCTGTTCCTGTTCACCAAAAACATCCTTGCCGGTGAGCCGATCAAGCTGTTCAACAACGGCAAGCACACGCGCGACTTCACCTATGTCGATGACATCGCCGAAGGCGTGATCCGCGCCAGCGACAGCCCGGCCACGGGCAATGCCGCCTGGGACTCCAGCCGTCCCGATCCGGCCACAAGCAGCGCCCCCTGGCGCCTCTTCAACATCGGCAACAACAACCCGGTGAAGCTGACTGCCTATGTCGAGGCGCTGGAAAACGCGCTGGGCCGCAAAGCCATCGTCGAACTCTTGCCGCTGCAGCCCGGCGACGTGCCCGATACCTTCGCCGACACCTCGGCACTGGAGCAGGCGGTCGGCTACCGCCCGACGACGACAGTGACCGAAGGGGTGGGGCGGTTCGTCGAGTGGTACCAGGCGTATTTCGGGCGGGGATAGGGTTCGGCGTTTCCCGGCTGATCCGCGCTGTTCCATGATCACGTAACCAGGAGCAGATGGAATCGATACGGCTCGCAAACAGGCAGTCTGCAATCCATTGCAGTCCCAGGCGCTACTGAGCGTCTGCATCCCCACGTTCAATCGGCGGGATCGCGTTGCGGCGCTGGTTCAGCAACTGTTGCGTACGGACTGTCCGTTGCAGATATGCGTCCATGTCGACGGTTCGACCGACGGAACGAACGAAGCGCTTGCGGAAATCGCGTCTCGCGATGCCAGTTTGGTGGTCACCACCGGCCCGAATGACGGCAGAGGCCGTGCGATGTTTTCGGCGATTGCTTCCGCCACTGGCGACTATTGCATGGTCTTCGATGATGACGACGATCTCTTCACCGATCGCTTGCCGGAGGTCTGTGAGCACCTCTCGCAGAGAGGTGTCGATCAGAAGATTGCGGGTTTTGTGTTCTCGATGGCTCTTGGCCACCCAGAGACCGCAGCAGAGCCGTTTCCGTCGGAACGGACAAACCTGATAAAGATGCGGGCCGACGAACGGGTGGTCGGCGACAAGAAGGAGGTCATCAAAACTCCTTTGCTTAAACGGGTTGCCGTGCCCCCAGCGGGGCGGTTCCGCCGCGTTCCAACATCTCTTCTCTGGTCCAGATTGGCGATCGAATACGACGTTACCTGTGTCAATGTCGAGATTGGACGAAAACGATATTTGCCGGAGGGGATGACGGCAAGGATTCGGCTTCTTCAGCGACAAAATGCATACCCGATGTTGTTGCTGAACTTGAACTACATCAAGGCGTTCTGGCTAGGACGATATCGGTCGGTTCGGTTCCTGGGCAAGGCGGTTCTTGCCTGTTTGAGCTTTGGTGTCTTGAGTTTCCCGTTCTTGCTCAAGAGGTCATTCGTGCGGGTGACTTCATGAAAGAAGCCAGCTTGTGGAAGTTGGTGGAAGCCATCGTAATACGAATTGTTCCTGGTCTTCTGAACATAGCGACGTTGCTGTACATCGGCAGCCATCTGGAGACTGGACAGTACGGTATTTTCAGCACGACGATTGCGACAGTTTCATTTATTTCGACACTTGTTTTTGGAGTCGCGACCTATTCGATAATGCCGATTTCCGCAAAAATGCATGCCGCGGGAATGGGTAGAGAGTACGTATCGTCCATTTTGACCGTGCTCGCAGTTGTGGCGTTGTTTGTCGTCCTGGCTGGACTGGCACTGACGTGGCTGGGATTTGGCAATGCCGTTGCCGCGACCATCATCGTTTCTTTCGGCTTGCACACCGCACTTCAAGAGATTTTGAGGTCACAACTGCGTTTGTGGGCGTACGGTTGGTCGGCGATTGGCCAGGCCGTCGCATACCAGGCAGGAGCCATAATCCTGCTTGTCGGCGATGCGAAAGTAGGCTCGGCTCTTGCAGCCTTTTCGCTCAGCTATTTCGTCGGAGCGCTGATTTCATTTGCCTTCCTGGGACCTATGAATCTGAGACGGCCTGGCTTTTCCTATCTTGCCGGGTCTCTGGTCACAGGCTGGGGATTTGTGTTGAGCAATCTGGCCGAGAGCGGCGTGTTTGTCGGCATTCGATACATTGTTTTGTTGCTTGGCTCCGAGACCCATCTCGGTGTCTTCTCGTTTTGCGTCGATCTTTCACAACGGTCCGTCGGCTTCTTCATGAATGCGGCCAGCTTCGTATTTGTGCCAAGGGCGTTTCTCAGTGCCGCAAATGGAAACGTCAGGCAGTTTCGGCGCGGACTGTTCGAGGGAGCGGCCATCGCACTCATTTTTGCGACCGTGGCCGCGGCCGGAATAGTTGGCCTGTTTTTCTCGGGCCATGCATCCGGATGGCTGGGGAAGTCTTTTGATCCTGTGGTGTTCGGGATCGTTTCTTGTGCTGTTCTGGTCAACAGGACGAAAAAAGTGATCATCGATCCGTTTGCGCTTCGGTCGAGCAAAGCGATGACGTTGACCTATTCCTACGCGATAGGGGCGTTGGCTTGCTGTTGTCTGGCGGCATTGGGCCTTTGGTGGCGGGTGCCTCTTGGCAGTGAAATGGCATTTTTGTTCGGATATGTCGTTGCCGCTGGCTGTTCCTTTTTCGCATTGAGGAATGTGATTGCAGATCAAGGGCCTGGTGCGAAACAGCGCACCGTTTTGATGGTCGGTCCGGATGCCAGAAATGAATGAGAAGAAAGCATTCTACGACGAGAAAAACAGGCGCATCGTCCATGTCGGCACGGTGGCTGATGACGACTATTGGGATTCTCACTGGGCCGAAGGGATTGTCTTGAGGCCGGATCGCTTTGTCGTTGAAACCACCAAGCGATACCTGACCGGATCGGCCAAGATCCTGGACGCTGGATGTGGCTTGGCCAATACGTTCCATGGCCTCGACCAGGCAGGCTTTTCCGCCTACGGGATCGACTTCGCGCAGAAGACCGTGGGGATGGTGAATCGTGCCGCGCCCCATTTGCAAGTGACCGTGGGGGATGTTCGAGCAACGGGCTTCGCGGACGAATTCTTCGATGGGGTGTGGTCTCTGGGGGTGATCGAGCACTTCTTCGACGGTTACGATGAGATCGCATTGGAGATGAAGCGCATCATCCGGTCAGGAGGAGTTGCCTTCGTGACAGTGCCGAGCATTTCTCCTCTCCGACGGCTGAAGATCAGAATGGGTCTCTATCCCAGGTTTCCAGGTGAACAGGCCGGATTTTACCAGTTCGTTCTTGAGCCGTCTTCGATTGTTTCCAGTTTCGAACAGCACGGCTTCAAGCTTCTGGAATCACAGCCGAGGGGAGGCTTCAAGGGGCTGAAGGACGAGACATTTTTCTCCAAGCCGATGCAGGCCTGGTACGACAGCAAGAATGGAATCCTGAGAGGCTTGCGTGCTGCTGTGGACCGGTTGCTCGGCCCATTTTCGCATCATACGCGGCTCTACGTCTTCCACAGGATATAGCGCGGATGTCAAATCCGAGTGGGCGCAGATCGCCAAACGAAACCGGTGGTGAAGCAGTGTCGATATGGCGAAAGTTTGTTCGCACGAATGTGGCCATTTCCGAGTTCCTGGACAGTGCTCTGCCGCGGCGCCTTCGCATCGACGGCAACCGGACCTTTGCGACGGAGATAGCACCTCCCTTACTTACCTCAAACGCACGGGTTTACGATCTTGGCGGGGGTGCCAGGCCGTTCGTCAGTCTTTCGGAGAAGCGGCGCCTGGGGCTTTTTGTCGTTGGGCTCGACCTCGACGCGGAAGAGTTGTCGAAAGCGCCACGCGGAATATACGACGAGGAGATTGAAGCGGACCTTACCTCGTTTAGGGGGAGGGGCGATGCCGACGTCGTCATTTGCCAGGCAACGCTCGAGCACGTCCGTGATGGCGAGGGCGCCCTGCGCGGCATTGCCAGTTGCGTGAAACCGGGAGGCATGGTTGCCATTTTCTCGCCCTCGCGCAACGCCGTTTTTGCCAGATTGAATCGGGTCCTGCCGGAGGGGATGAAGCGACGGCTGCTTTTTGCGATCTATCCTGAAAAGGGCATGGGTCATGACGGGTTTCCGGCCTTCTACGACAAGTGCTTGCCCAGTGACGTCGAAACAATCGCAAAACGGAACGACCTGGAACTTATCGAGCGCCGTCTGTTCTGGAAAAGCTCCTACTTCTATTTTTTCGTGCCGGCCTTTCTTGCCTGGCGCATCTGGTTAGGCGTTTCCGCCCTGTTCCTCCGCAAGGATGCCGCTGAAACCTACGCCTATGTCTTTCGGCGAAAACAGTGAGTTCCCGCGGCCATGAAAAGGAAGCTCGCGCTGATCGCCATTCCGCTCGACAGAAGAGGCGGTGCCGAAACCGTCCTGAAACTTGTTGCGCGCGCACTCGCGAGGCGACCCGACTGGGACGTCGAAATCGGCTTCTTGGGTAGCCAGGCGGCGGGCGAGGCCGCTGGATCACACCAGGACGGAATTCGGTGCAGCTACGGCTTTGGCGGCGGCAAGGCCATGAGCGAGTTTTTGCTCGCCCCGCGGCTGATCCGGCGTCGGTACGATTTGGTGTTCTCGAGCCACGCACGGGTAAACTCGTTTCTGGCTGCCGCCCGAAGCGTTGGACTTCTCCGCAGCCATAGGCTGGTCGCCCGCGAGTCCACGGTACTTCTGGATCGCTTCAAGGGTCCTCGCGCGCTCGCTTACAAGGCGCTCTATGCTGCCTATGGCAGCCAGGACATGATAGTCGCGCAAACGAGCTATATGAATGAACGCCTGCGTGACGTATTGCCCCGGCGAGCAATCGCCAAGCTGTGTACTTTGCCCAACCCGGTCGACGAAGATCTCATCGTCAAAATGTCCATGGAAGCATTGTCCGGGCACGACGCCGAGATACTTTCCCGCCGTCCGCAGATAGTCTGGTGCGGCCGGCTGATTGATGTGAAGCGTCCGACGATCGCGGTTGATGTGCTGGCCGAAGTCAGACGAAGGACCGGCGAGGATTATGAGCTGACCATGGTTGGCTCTGGCCCCATGGAAGCGGAGTTGAGAGCCCGCGCCGGCAAGCTTGATCTGGCCTCGCGACTAAATCTGCTCGGCCAGAGAGACAACCCGTTTCCGCTGTTTCGCGCAGCGCGTGCCGGCATGCTCACGTCGGCGACGGAGGGATTTCCCAACGTCCTTCTGGAAATGATGGCTTGCCGGATTCCCGGCATCGTCACCACCCCCTGTGCGGGAGATCTGGACATGCTGTCGGGCCTGGAGATTTCAGCCGGCTTTGGCGCGTCGGAAATTGCGGAAGCACTGCTGAAGATCATTCAAGGCGGTGATCGGTCGGCCTTGTACGGAAAGACCTTGTCGGAAAGATCGCCGGATCGGTTTGCGGATATGCTGTTGAGAGCGCCGTCGTCATATCCGGGTGGGCAGCGATGACGGCCGTTGCTCGCAACAAGATAGTCGTCTCGATAAACACATCCTGGAATGTCGTCAATTTTCGCAAGGGACTGATCGAGGCGCTGCGGAGCCGCGGCTATGACGTGGTCGTCGTCGCGCCGAGAGACGAGTATTCTCCGCTGATTGCGGCCATGGGCTGCCGCTATGTCGAACTCGACATGGACAATTCCGGCACGTCACCGTCGCGGGATTTGGTCCTTCTGTGGCGCTACTGGCGTCTCTTGCGGCGCGAGAGACCGCTGGTGTTTGTCGGCTTCACGATCAAGCCCAATGTGTTCGGCTCCATCGCGGCCAATCTGAACGGCATTCCCGTCATCAACAACATTTCGGGATTGGGGACAGCGTTCGTTCGCGGTGGTCTGCTGCTCAGGATTGCCAAGGCTTTGTACCGGGTGGCATTGGCCCGTTCCAAAATGGTTTTCTTCCAGAATGACGATGACCGGATGCTGTTCGTCGACGAACGCCTGGTTCGCAAGGATCGAACCGCGCTTTTGCCTGGCTCCGGCATCGACCTCGCGCGTTTTGCCCCTTCGCCCGAAGCGCGCACCGGGTCTGACGCCATCATCTTTCTTCTCGTGGCCCGGCTTCTCTGGGACAAGGGTGTCGGCGAGTTCATCACGGCGGCCCGTCGGGTTTGCCGTGAGGTGCCCGGAGTGCGTTTCCAGCTACTCGGCTTTCTTGATGTCGAAAACCGGACTGCGGTCAGCCGCGAACACGTGGAAAAATGGGTTGGCGAGGGATTGGTCGAATATCTCGGCTCCACCGACGATGTGCGGCCTTTCATGCGTGGCGCCGATTGTGTCGTGTTGCCCTCCTACAGGGAGGGAACGCCGCGCTCGCTGCTCGAGGCGGCTGCGATGGGCAAGCCGCTGATCGCAACCGACGTGCCAGGATGCAGGGAAGTGGTGGACCACGCGGTCAATGGCTTCCTATGCAAGGTGAGGGACTCTGATGACCTTGCGAGCAAGATGGTCGAGTTTGCGCGGCTGGACGACTCGTCCAGGGACAGGATGGGGGCCCAGAGCAGAAACAAGGTCGAGCGGCAGTTTTCGGAAACGATCGTCATCGAGAAGTACATG
Organism: Mesorhizobium sp. M0088; assembly: GCF_040322895.1. Taxonomy (NCBI): domain Bacteria; kingdom Pseudomonadati; phylum Pseudomonadota; class Alphaproteobacteria; order Hyphomicrobiales; family Phyllobacteriaceae; genus Mesorhizobium; species Mesorhizobium sp. M0088. The sequence continues at coordinate 107,077 of NZ_JAMYUI010000003.1, read as the reverse complement.
CAGCAGATAGAAAGACTGAGCGCCCTTGCGACGAAATGAGCGGACCGGGCCCACCGGGTCGGATGGAGGATGGTTTTGTCAGTCAGGAACATAGCGTTGCTTGCCGTCGTGGCTGTTTTGTTTGGTGTTGGCTTTCTGGGCATCATCGTGATGCAGAGGGGCGGCCCGTCCCCCGCGAAGCCGGTAGCCGAGCTCAAGCCGTTTGAAGGCAAGCTCTCCATTCCATCGGTCGATGATCTGCGTGTCGGCGGTCGCAAGATCCTGCTGTGCGGGGCGGCGTTTTCCAGGCCTCAGGCCATGCGCCTCCTGGTGACGGAAGCGGCGCGCCGAGACTACCAGGGGCTCGTCCTGGCCTGCAAACCTGTCGGTTCCGGAACACCTTGCGACGGCAAGATCGCTTCCAGGGTTGGCGATACCCTTGTTGTGCAGTGCCTGACGGCTGAGGGGGAAGATTTGGCCACCATACTTACGCGGGGCGGAATTCTCTGCGGCCAGCCGGTTCAGGCCGGCGCAACGTACAAACCTTGCTGAGCAGGTCGCCAGTACAGACCGGAGACTCTTACGGCGAAGTGAGTGGGTCTGGTTCTCAAGCTGGCCGGCGCCCGCATTTGGGTATTTATGGGGCCTTTATTGGGTATGCCGGTTCTTGATCGAGGTGGGGGCATGGAGCCAGATCTCTATGGCCGAGAGATGAGAAATGGGTAGCCGAGCCGGCCGTCTACCCCGTTGGCCGCGATTGGTATCGAGCCGATCTCGAATTACATGCTGTCAGCACGACCAATGGTCGAAATCGCGCGGCTGCCATCAAGGAATATCTACCGAAAAATGTATCGATAATTCAATATATTAGGTTGGTTGGCGAAAGGTTTGGCGCGCTCAGCTTGGTCAAAGCTTATCGAGCCAGTCACCGCGGAAAGGAGACCTCAAATTTTTTTCCGATAGTAAGAAACCTGTGACAGGTAGTCGAAGACTATTAATGCGATCTGGCTAAAGTACTGTGCTTGGACAGACACGCGTCAGCTTAAATCGCCTCGCGCGCGCGAAACAGGTTGGAATTGTGTCGAAAAACTGGTACGCGCTGATGCAATGCCTTTGACTGGGTGCGTCTGAAGTGGTGCAGCAAGAAGGGATCGAAGACTGATGAGCCTTGTGGTTAAAACTGCGCTTGCCGTATTTGTCGTGTCAATCGGGTTTGGTTCAGCTTCATCGTTTGCCCAGGATGCTTCGTGCAGCTGCGCGACACCCTATCAAGGTTCGGCAAACCCGATCGGATCCATCCGTTCCGCCACCGGTGATGTGATGGTGTCGCAGACGGCGGGCTATGGCGCTGCCAAGGTTGGAAGCGCGCTCGATTTCGGCAGCCGTGTGGTGGTTGGCGCCAACGGCGCGGCCTCCGTTCTGGTCGGCGGCTGCAATCTGGAGGTTTCGGCCAATTCGAGCCTCGACGTTTCCCGCCTTGGCAACAACATTTGCCTCAAGCTTGTCGGCTCTGAGAAGACGGCTGCTATTCAGCCCTCCGGCGGCGGCGCCGGGTTCGGTCCGCCGGAGGCGATTTTCGCCGGGGCGCTTCTGACGTCTGGCGTGCTCGCGGCGACGCAGGACGACGACAACGGCGTCAGCCGCTGACGAAGATATGGCGGCGTCGGCCGCTGTAGAGAAGGGTCTGGAAAGGTCGGCGGCCCGGCTGGTTTATTGGGTTTGTTAACCATATTGTTCTATTGCTTGGGGCGGGGCGGGCTGTAATTTGTACCAACAGGGCGAGTTACAAGTTTTGGTGGGGTAAAATGATGAGTTGCCATCGGTTCGGGGTTGCTTTTGCTTTTGTTGCATTCGTCGCAGGGGGCGCCCTGTTCGCCGCGCCCGAGGCTGTAGCTCAGCAAACCTGTTCCTGTCTTGCGCCCGTGCCGGCGTCCGCAGACGCGATAGGTCGTCTTACGCAGGTCCGGGGTGATGTCCAGATGTCCCAGGCCGGCGGCTATGCAGGGGTGGATGCCGAGGCGCCGGTGTATGCGGGCGCGCGCATCATGACCGGGGCGCAGGCGTCTGCTTCGCTGGCTATCGGAGCCAATTGCGCGCTCGATATTCCAGCCAATGCCACCGTCAAGGTCGACCCTATCGAAGGCGGCATGTGCGTTTCGCTTGAGACACCGTCTGCGACGATCGTACCCGCCAGTTCAGAACCTGGCATGCTGCCGGTTCTCTTGGGCGGCGCCGCCGTCGGTGGTGCCGCCGCCCTTATTATCGGCCTGCAGGATGACGACGACGCGGTCAGCCAATAGGCGGGATACGACCCCCGCTGTTTTGCGTAAATTTGTCAAATGCGTCATTCGCCTTCATGCGGGTGACGCGTTTCTATTTTGTCGAGGCGAAGCTTTGCCTCCTCTCAACCAGAAACGCCAATGATCGACCTGCATTCACATATCCTGCCCGGTCTCGATGACGGTTCTCCTGACTTGGCCATGTCGCTGGAGATGGCACGGCTGGCAGTGGCCGACGGTACAACGCATATGGCATGTACGCCGCATGTAATGCCTGGGGTTTATGAGAACGCCACGCCAAAGATTGCCGGGGCTGTTCAGGCGTTAGAACTGGAGCTTCATCGCGCTGCCATACCGCTTACCCTATATGTTGGCGCTGATGTTCATCTCGCGCCTGATCTCCCCGATCGATTGAGGCTTGGTACGGTGCCGACTCTGAACGGATCCCGCTATTTCCTGTTCGAACCGCCACATCACATTTTGCCTCCGCGGCTCGAAGACTTCGCCGCCCGTCTCATAGGGGCCGGCTTCGTGCCGATCCTCACTCATCCAGAGCGGTTGACTTGGATCAAGGCGAATTACGACGTCATCGAGAGGTTGAATACGCTAGGCTGCCTTATTCAGCTCACGGCTGATTCTGTGACGGGGGCCTTTGGACGTACGGCGCTCTACTACTCGGAGAAGCTGCTGGATGAGGGCAGGGTGGATATTGTCGCCTCCGACACCCACGGCGCCAGCCGGCGGCGGCCAGGGCTTTCGCAGGCGGTTGTCGCCATCGCGAACCGGTGTGGGGAAGATGAGGCTTACAACATGGCAGTGAAACGCCCGGACGCGATATTGCAAAATCGGCCGCTCGTGCCCATCGGAAAGCAAAGCCCGAGAAAATCGGGGGGCAGCAGTGCGGGGCGGTTTGGCGGATTGGGCCGGTTGTTTAAGAGCGGGGCTCTTTGATGGGCATTTTCGATCTCGCAAGAAGTCATGCGGGCACCGTGCCCGCTTTGCTCGCATCGCTAGCAATATCTGCCTGCGCAAGCACTTCGTCGACATCGACGTCCTCCACCAGTTCTGTCGATGCGCTGCAGCCGACGGCGTCTTCATCGGCGCTCTCTGGCGGTGGTACGCTGCAGGTGGTCAAGGATCTCCCGCCGCCGCAGAATACCCAGAACGGCAGCGAGCAGCCTCTGTCTGCCAACGATGTGCTCGAGGTCAGTGTGTTTCAGGTCGATAATTTGAACAGAACAGTTCAGGTCGACGCGGGCGGACAGATTTCGCTTCCGCTGATTGGGACCATGACTGCAGCCGGCAAGACCGTTCGTCAGCTCGAGAAGGAAATCGAGACTGCCTACGGTGAAAAGTACTTGCAGTCGCCTGACGTGACGATTTTCGTCAAGGAGTCGATTGGCCAGCGCATCACGGTCGATGGTGAAGTCAACAAGGCCGGCATTTATCCGGTGTCCAGCAGCGCTTCCTTGCTCGACGCGATCGCCCTTGCCGGAGGGTTCAATCCGGTCGGTGATGCCGGCAAGGTCTTCGTCTATCGCAATGTCGGCCAAAACAAGCTGGTCGCAAATTACAATGTCGAGGAAATCCGCGCCGGCAAGAACCGCAACCCGCGCATCTATGGCGGCGACGTGGTCGTCGTTTTTGCTTCGAAGTCGAAAATCGCGATGAACAATTTGAAGGATGCGCTGGGCCTCGCCTCCAGCGCTGCCCGCATTGCGGTCATTCCGTAGACACGGACAACCCCAGGATCACCTCGCGCATGCTCGATCGCAACAGGCAGCCCCAACTTGCCGGACCCGGACATGGCCAGGCCCTGTCCGCGGACTCCTATTACGACGTGCCGCAAAACTACGGTCCCTATGGTCGCGACTATGCGGGCCAGGATGAGGGGTTCAACCCGCTCAAGCTGCTTTTATACATCGTCCAGTATCGCTGGCTGATCGTCATGATGGCGGCGGCCGGGCTCGTTGCCGGCGTCATCGTGACGATGATGCAGACACCAAAATACCTGGCGACGACGCAGCTCGAAGTTCTGGTGCCTTCGGCGAAAGTGTTTCAGGACATTGAGGTCGTTTCCGAAAACAGCGACGTCCGGGCCTTCCTGACCGCTCGGGAGAAGCTGAAGAGCCGGGCATTGGCTCAGCGCGTGGTGTTCCAGCTTGGGCTTAGCGAAAAACCGGATTTTCTGTTTCCGACGCCGAGCTTTTCCCCGAGCAATATTGTCTACCGTGCGTTCGGGATGTCCAAGTCACCCTCCATTGAGGAGAAAACGCCTGAAGAGCGCGAGGCAATTGCGATCAAGCGCATCCAGGAAGATCTGACGGTCAATCTGGTCACCAATACGAGCCTGCTATCGATCACCTTCGTCGATCAAAAGCCGAAATATGCAAGCGACGTTGCCAATCAGGTCGCGCAGAGCTTTATCGATCAACGTCTCGATCAGACCAGCGAGACCTCTGATCTGGCACGGCAGTTCATCCAGGAACAGGTTTTGCAGGTGAAGCAAAAGCTGCAGACCTCCGAAGAGGAACTGGTCACCTATGCAAAAGATGCCGGCATCACGGTTACCGGCGATGACAAATCGCTGATCGGCTCCAACATCGAAGCCCTGAACACCGCCCTGGCCACTGCAATCCAGGAGCGTCTTGATGCGGGGCGGGTGGTCGATCAGATAGAAAAAGGCCGCGGGTCGAGCCTCGGTCCGGTTCTGGAAAGCGAAGGTCTGCAGAAGCTTAGCGAAAAGCTGGCGGATCTGACCAGCCAGTATCAGCAGAAATTGGGCATCCTGAAGCCCGGTTTTCCGGAAATGCAGCAATTGCAATCGCAGATCAAGGAACTCCAGCGAATCTACAACAACGGCGTGCTGGCGATAACCGATTCGTTGCGGCTGAAATATCAGGAAGCACAGAACAAGGAAGCCGACCTCAAGTCCAAGCTCGCGGAGATGGAGAGGCAGCAGGTCGTCTTCAACGACAAGAATATCAAATACACGATCCTGAAGCGCGAGGTCGACTCCAACCGGTCGCAGTATGACAGCCTTATCGCCAAGCTGAATGAAGTCGGCGTCAGCTCGGAGCTCAAGACGCAAAGCGCTGCGATAGTCGATTTCGCTTCGCTGCCCACAGCCCCCTATTCTCCACGTCTGAGCATCAACCTTGCAGTCGCTCTCGCGCTTTTCATGGCCCTGGCTGCATCGATCATCTACATCATCGAGTTGCTGAACAATACTTTCACCAACCCGGAGCAGATCGAGAAAGAGCTGGGGCTGGCGATGCTCGGCATCCTGCCGCTTGTCGGTGACCGCGAACTCATAGCCAGCATCGCCGATCAAAAATCCGGGCTCTCCGAGGCCTATCGTTCGCTGCGAACATCGCTGCAGTTCTCCGGTGCGGAGGGCGCGCCGCGATCGCTGCTGGTGACCAGTTCGGAACCGTCGGAAGGCAAGTCGACAACGTCGTTCAAGCTTGGCCAGGATTTCGCGGCACTCGGCGCAAGGGTTCTGCTTGTCGACGGCGATCTCCGCAAACCCAACCTGCACCGGCTGTTCGGCCTCGACAATGCGATCGGGTTGAGCAACCTGCTGACTAATACCGTTCGCAAGGACGATCTGCCGGGCATTTTCAGACCGACGAAATACCCTAATGTCACCGTGCTGACGTCCGGAACGATTCCGCCGAATCCGGCCGACCTGCTCTCGTCGCCGAAGATGGCGTTGATCTTGACCAATCTCGGCAAACGCTTCGATCTGGTCATCATCGACGCCCCGCCGGTCGTCGGTCTTTCGGATGCACCAATCCTCAGCCGGCTTGCCGAAGGCACATTGATGGTCGTTTCGACCAATCAGGTCACACGCAAGTCAGCCAAAACGGCACTCAAGCGTCTGCGCTCAGCCGGTGCGAACGTGATCGGAGCGGCGATGTCGAAATTCACGGTCAACAAGTTCGATTACAATTACGCCTATAAATACATGAACTATCAGTACTACGACTATGGCGCGAGTACCCCGAAAATTGAGGGCAAAGTCGATGACGGAGCAGGCGAGCCCGCTCACGCGAAATCTCCGGCGTTCAGGCGTTTGGTTCGTCGCCTCCGTTCTGGTGTTGGCGGTTTCGTCGATAGGGCTAAGTCGGCTTCTTGAGTCGGAAACGCCGGCCGTCTCGCTTGCGCTCGATCCGTTGAACATAGATGCCTTGATAGGCGAAATTGCCGGTCGGCTGAGCGAAACAGGCGACGGTGTTGATCTCGACGTCTTGGCAGCAAAGGCGAGGGGCGCGCTTCGTTTCAACGTCGCGGACGCCCGGCTCTACAGCCTGATAGGCGAGATTGAGTATCGACAAGGCGAGAAAGACGAGGCTTTTGAACTCTTCGACCAGGCTCGAAAGCTGTCCAAGACTGAAATCCATTCGCTTCAGAGATCGATCGATCGCTCGATCGAGATGGGCGACCTGTCAAAGGCCGTCGCCGAGATCGACACGTTGCTGCGCCGGTGGCCGGACACATTTCCAGTCATTGCGGCGGGCTTGCCGGCTATTCTTGCAAACCCGGACGGATATCAGGCTGTCCTGGCAGCCTTAAGGATCGAGGCACCGTGGAGGTCCAATCTTTTCTCCGCCCTTGGTAAGGGTCCGCGGGGCCTGCGCGTCGCAAATCAACTGTTGCTGGACCTTGCCGGATCGAGCTCACAACCGACGTCGAAGGAATTGTCTGCCGTAATCAACGGGTACATCCGGCAGAAGGAATACGAGGCGGCCTATCGGCTGTTCCTGTTCAGTATGACCGATCAGGAGCGGACACTGGCCGGATACATCTTCAACGGCGGCTTTGAACAGATCCTCAGCGACAAGCCATTCGACTGGCAGGTTCGCGACCGCTCCGGTCTGGAAATTACCTTTGCCGGGGCGCGCGACGTCGGCGAAAGCGATAGCGGAGCGACTGTCCGGTTTCTGAATACGCCGGTGAAGAACGCCGCGCTCCAGCAATATGTCGAACTGCCTCCCGGCTCCTACAGGATTTCCCTGATCGCCTCCGCGAGAAACCTGAAGCTGCCCAAGCAGTTGTTCTGGTCCATCAGATGCGCGGATCCGGCGGGAGAAATAGCTCGGTTCAACATTCCGGAGGGCACATTCAATCGGCGGCAGTTGAGTCTGGATTTCGCGATCGGACCAGGCGCGTGTCCCATGCAAGTGTTGCGGCTGGAAACAGCTGCCATCGCTGAGAGCTGGCGATTTCGATACGTTGGCACGTTGGTCATGCACAAATTGAGCATCGAAAGAGTTTCATCTTGAGAGCGCGGTCAGCCCGGTCCACGGAATGGGAAAAATATCTGCTTGGGTCGGTTCTTTTCCTGTCAGTGCTGATTGGCGGCGGCACCGCGAGCGGTCTCTACACCGAAGCGCTGATCGAGGTGGCGGCGATTGTCGCGGCCGCGGCCATCTTTTCAAGGCCGTCTGAGCACGGCATCCCTCGCTCGGCCCTGTGGTTGCTTGCTCTGGGTCTTGCCGTGTTCTGTTTTCAGATCATGCCGCTGCCCGCCGCCCTGTTGAGCGGATTGCGGCCTGAGGTTCTACTTGCAAATCCATGGCTGAGCGGTGAAACCGGGCTGCGTTTCGTCAGTGTCGGCGTGGGACGCACGATCGAGTGTCTGTTGTACTTCGTGGCGATGGCTGCATTCTTTCTGAGCGTCACCCGCTTGCGCCCAGATCAGGTCTACGGCCTCCTGCCCTTCTTTTTGATGGGTGTCATCTGTAACGGATTGGCTGCGGCGATCCAGTATTCGCTCTCCGATACGGTTGCCATACAGGGTTTGCTGCCGTTCACGATCAATGCGGGACTGTTTGCCAACCAGAACCATTTTTCAGCTTTGCTCTTCGTCTCCATCCCCTTCGTCGTCTACTACGGCCTGTTTCGCGGGCACCTTCTGTCCGGGTCGCTCGGTTTGATAACGCTGCTGCTGCTGCTTCTGGCCGCCGGTTCGCGCGCCGGTATTCTGATAGGGCTGGCGATCACCATAATATCAGTCGTCTTTCTGTCCGCGCGCTCGAGGCTGGGCGGGTATGGAATACCCGCTGTCTTCATCGGGCTTTCGCTCTACACGATCGGAGCGTGGACGAAGATCGATGCGGAAGTGGTTGACCCGGCCTTTGGACGGGCCGAATTTGCTCGCACCACGATCGCGGGAATTGAAGAGAACTGGGCGACGGGCGTCGGCTTTGGGAGTTTTCCGAAAGTCTACCAGATTTACGAAAAGGGAGAGATGATCTTCAAGCCCTACGTCAATCACGCCCACAATGATTATCTGGAATTGGCACTTGAAGGTGGCGCGCCTGTTGTCTTTCTGGTCGCGGCCTACTCGATATTGCTTTTTGCGTTTTCCCTGGCGGCACGGCGAGATCCGCTGCAGAAAATGGCGTTTCTCTCAGTATCGTTTCTGCTCGTTCATTCCCTGGTCGATTATCCCATGCGAACGGCGGCGCTTGCGATGACTTTCGCCTATATGAATGGCATCATCTTTCACAAGGGATTCGCTGGGCGGTTAAGCCAGAGAGGCGAGTCGACCGAGGCCCATGATGACAATCTGCTTGTTCCCGTCAGGCCGGCTCTGGCAAGACGATAGCAATGCGTCGCCTGGAATTGGCGATGGATTGGCGCCGGGTCGTGACCCAGACGTTTGCCGAACGCCGAGATTGACAAGCCATTGCATGGAACCTAAGCACGGGCGGCTGGGGCCGGGGGGTTCAGGCATGTCAAGGAGAGCTTCTTGAAAGGAATTATCCTTGCTGGAGGCAGTGGAACGCGTCTTTATCCACTAACATTAGCAGTCTCTAAGCAAATTCTGCCGATATACGACAAGCCGATGATCTATTATCCGCTGAGCGTTCTGATGCTCGCGGGTATCCGTGAAATTCTGATCATTTCGACGCCGCGTGACCTGCCGGTTTTTCGCGATCTGCTTGGCGATGGATCGGAGTTCGGCCTCGACCTGTCCTATGCCGAGCAACCGCAGCCAAACGGGCTGGCGGAAGCCTTCATCATTGGCCGCAATTTCATCGGCAAGGACAACGTGTCGATGATCCTCGGCGACAACATCTATTTCGGCGACGGGCTGTCGCAGCTTTGCCGCGACGCTGCCTCGCGCGAAAAGGGCGCTTCGGTGTTCGCCTATCATGTCGAGGATCCCCAGCGTTATGGCGTGGTTTCCTTCGACAAGGCCACGGGAACGGCGCTGACGATCGAGGAAAAGCCGCAGGTGCCGAAATCCAACTGGGCGGTCACCGGTCTTTACTTCTATGACAACGACGTCGTCGACATCGCCCCTGCCATCCGTCCCTCGGCGCGCGGCGAGCTCGAGATCACGGCGGTCAACAACGTCTACCTCGAGCGCGGCCAGTTGCATGTGCATCGGTTGGGGCGCGGCTATGCCTGGCTCGACACCGGCACGCATGACAGCCTGCATGAGGCCTCGTCATTCGTGCGCACCATCGAGCACCGCCAGGGCATCAAGGTCGCTTGTCCCGAAGAGATCGCCTTTGAACAGGGTTGGCTGACAGTGGACCAGGTTCTGCGTCGCGCCGATCGCCTGGGCAAGAATGAATATGCCGCCTATCTGCGCCGGCGTGTCGTCGACCTGTCGGAGGGCTAGGTGTTGGAGGTCAGGCCCCTTGGCATCGATGGCGTGCTGGAAATCGTGCCGAAGCGACATGGCGACGCGCGCGGCTTCTTCGTGGAAACCTACAATGCCGAGCGCTTTTCGCAGGCCGGCATAGACCTGGCTTTCGTGCAGGACAATCATTCCTATTCCGCCGCCGCGGGCGTTTTGCGAGGGCTTCACTACCAGCTTGCGCCGCGCGCCCAGGACAAGCTGCTGCGCGTCATCCGGGGCAGCATTCTCGATGTCGCGGTCGACATTCGCCGCGGTTCGAAAACCTTCGGAAAATGGGTCGCTCTCGAAGTGTCGGCCGAAAAGGGCAACCAGATTCTGGTGCCGAAAGGCTTCGCGCACGGTTTCGTGACGCTCGTGCCCGACACCGAGGTCCTGTATAAGGTGACCGACACCTATTCGCAGGCGCATGATCGGTCGGTCCGTTTCGACGATCCCGCCATCGGCATCGAATGGCCGTCATTGACCGGCGGGTTCCAGCTCTCGGACAAGGACCTCAAGGCGCCGCTGCTGGCCGCCGCCGAGGTGTTCGCCTGATGGGTTACGTGAGGACAGCGGCATGAATTTTCTGGTGACGGGCGGTGCTGGCTTTATCGGTTCGGCGGTGTGCCGGCATCTATGCGCCAACCCGGCCTATCGGGTGACCAATCTCGACAAGCTAACCTATGCGGGAAACCTGGCCTCGCTGCGGCCGATCGAGAACGCACACAATTATCGCTTCGCGCAGGCCGACATCTGCGACGAAAAGGCTGTGCTCGACATCCTCCGGCGCGACGATATCGACATCGTCATGAACCTCGCCGCCGAGAGCCATGTCGACCGCTCGATCGATGGGCCGGGCACCTTTATCGAAACCAACATCGTCGGCACCTACAAGATGCTCAATGCCGCGCTGGAATACTGGCGCGGCCTGCCCGAAGACAGGAAGAGCCATTTCCGCTTCCATCATGTCTCGACCGATGAGGTGTTCGGCGATCTTCCCTTCGATGGCGGCATGTTCGTCGAGGAAACGCCCTACGCGCCATCCTCGCCCTATTCCGCCTCGAAAGCGGCCTCGGACCATCTGGTGCGGGCCTGGCACGAAACCTATGGCCTGCCGGTCGTGCTTTCCAACTGCTCTAACAATTACGGACCCTATCACTTTCCCGAAAAGCTGATCCCGCTGGTCATCCTCAATGCGCTCGATGAAAAACCGCTGCCGGTCTATGGCGCCGGCGCCAATGTGCGCGACTGGCTGTTCGTCGAGGATCACGCACGCGCGCTGGAACTTGTCGCGACCAGGGGACTGCCGGGCGAAAGCTACAATGTCGGCGGCAATTCCGAGCGGACGAACCTTGGCGTCGTCGAGACGATCTGCGATCTGCTCGACAGCAGGAGGCCGCGGGCAGGGGGCAAGAGCTATCGCGACCTGATTTCCTTCGTCACCGACCGCCCCGGTCACGATCGCCGCTATGCCATCGACGCCTCGAAGATAGGCCGGGACCTGGGCTGGGCGCCCAATGAGAATTTCGACAGCGGCCTCGCCAAGACCGTCGACTGGTTTCTTGACAACAATTGGTGGTGGGGACCGATCCGCGAGCAGCGCTATGCCGGTGAACGGCTGGGCGAAGCACGCAAGGGGGCGGCGTGAGGCTGGTTGTCACCGGACGCGACGGACAGGTCGCGGCAAGCCTTGCGGAGGCCGGCCAGGCGGCCGACGGCGTTGAGGTCATAGCCATTGGCCGTCCGCAACTCGACCTTGCAAGACCCGACACGGTGATCGAAGCCATCGCGGCCGCGAAGCCTGATATCGTCGTGTCGGCTGCCGCCTACACGGCGGTGGATCAGGCCGAGGATGAGCCCGATCTGGCATTCGCGGTGAACGCCATCGGCGCCAGCAAGGTGGCGGAAGCGGCGGCGCTGCTTGGCGTTCCCGTCATTCATCTTTCGACCGACTATGTCTTCGACGGCACCAAGGACGCGGCCTATGTCGAGACCGACGCGACCGCATCAGCCAGCGTCTATGGCGCCTCCAAGCTTGCCGGCGAGCAGGCGGTTGCAGCAGCCAATCCGCGCCATCTGATCCTGCGCACGGCATGGGTCTACAGCCCGTTCGGCAAGAATTTCGTGAAAACCATGCTGCGGCTGGCCGCCGACCGTGACGAGATCGCGGTGGTGGCCGATCAATGGGGAAATCCAACATCGGCGCTTGATATCGCCGACGCGATCCTGCATGCGGCGGCACAGCTGCACGAGGGCGCCGCCACATCCGGCATCTATCATCTGGCCGGAACCGGCGAGGCCAACTGGAGCGGCTTTGCCCGCCATATCCTCGACACAAGCCGCGTGTTGGGTGGTCCCTGGGCGCGGGTACGGGACATTGCTACGATGGACTACCCAACCAAGGCGCGCCGCCCCGCCAATTCCCGGCTGTCTAGCGCGAAATTCGCCGACGTGTTCGGGTGGAGGGCACCGGACTGGCGGCGATCTACGGAAGCGGTGATGCGGCGTGTCCTGGTCTGAGAGACGGAATGGGCCTTGAAGTATGAACAAGGATCCATCGTCGAAAAACATGCACGATGCAAAGGGCGGTCCGCAGGTGGTCCACCCACGGGTGGCCGGCGAAGCGTCACTGTGCGCTCGGACCAAGGCGCACGCAGCGCCGCGTAGAGAACATGCCAGTTCACTCCGCGGCCTGTACAACACCCATGTGTCGAACAAACGCGCAGCAACGCGGGACAGATGAATGGTATTCTCCGAACCGGTTTTTCTTTTCGCCTTTCTGCCCATCGCCATGGCCCTTGTCATGGTCGGAGGAAAACGATTCACGGCACCCATGGTGCTCTTGACCAGCTTGGTCTTCTATGCGTGGGGATCCGGCGCTATCGTTGCCGTACTTATCTTCTCAATCGTTTTCAACTGGGCCTACGGCAGAGTAATCGAGAGAAACAGGACCAACGCGGTTTTGATGATCGGCATTGGGGTAAACGTTCTGCTTCTTTTATACTATAAGTATTCCTACTTCATTGGCTTGAATGTGGATGAGGCAATCGGCACTCATGTGTCCGATTCTTTCAAGAGCGTCGTGCTGCCTATCGGAATCTCCTTCTTCGTCTTTCAGGCGATATCGTACCTGATCGACATAAAACGTGGAGATGTTCCCGCGGAGCGCAACCTCATAATCTTCGGAGCGTACAAGTCCTTTTTCCCGCAGTTGATTGCCGGCCCCATCGTGCGATTCCGCGATGTCGGCGAGGATTTCCACAATCCGCAAATATCGATGGAAAATATCTCGGCGGGCGTCGCTCGATTCGTCCACGGCCTGCTCAAGAAAGTGATTATTGCCGATGCCGCGGGCGCTATATCTGATGGATGCTTCGCAGTTCACGGCGCCGATGTAACCATCACGGTAGCTTGGCTGGGCGCGCTCGCTTACGCAATCCAGATCTATTTCGACTTCTCGGCATATTCGGACATGGCCATCGGGCTAGGCCGAATTTTTGGCATCCGTTTCAACGAAAATTTCATGCGGCCCTATTCGGCTTCGACAGTGACCGAATTCTGGCGGCGTTGGCATATCTCACTTTCCACGTGGTTTCGCGACTATGTGTACATACCGCTAGGCGGCAGCCGCAAAGGCACAATCCGCACCTATCGCAACCTCGCCGTAGTGTTCCTGGTCACCGGCCTGTGGCACGGCGCCGCCTGGACCTTCGTGATCTGGGGCCTCTATCACGGCGCCTTTCTCATCTGCGAAAAGCTGGTATTCGGAAACGCGGCCGCGGAGAAAAAGAGCCACGTGCTTCGGATCTTCTATCTGCTTCCGGTAATCATCATCGGCTGGATCATTTTTAGGGCCGATTCGCTCGCCCAAGCGTGGACTTTCATGACGAACCTCTTCGCGTTGGGCGAACTCGGCGCGCCGCTGCCGGAACCCGTGGCCGCCGCGCTCAATCCGCGAACAGTTCTGTTTTTCGCAATCGGGCTTCTCATCTTCGTGGCGCCGCGCGGACCTGCGATTGGGGCCTGGCTCGCGCAGGATCCCACACGCTTTCGCGTTCTCAGTCGTGTGCCCTATACCGCGGTCGGGCTCATCCTTGCCGGAGTATTCGTGCTGTCGAGTTCGTTCAGTCCATTTCTGTATTTCCGTTTCTAAGACTGCTCACGATCGTAAAGAACATGGAGGCCAATTTGAGAGGCGCGAGCGAAACGGATGGGAGACGACGCAATCTCCATGCCTTGGCAGAGTCGCCGTTGCAGCTTGAACAGTTTGATCTGAAGCTCTTTTCTTCGTACCGCTCGCATCACCCAGCGCCTGTGCTGAGGCAGCAGAACCTTCGTGGAGGCGATGGGGAATGAAACAGGACGTTCAGGACTTGCGGGGAGTTCCACTGACCGCATTGTTTCGCGGGGAATCCGTCCTCAAGAAGATTCAGATCGCGCTGTTCGCATTGTTCTTGACGGGCCCGTTGGTGACACTTTCAATCTTCGGCCTTCCTGATCTCTATGAACGGCGCGACTTCACGTCTTTTCCGACGCTTGGTCACTTACTCTCAAATGATAATGTCGGGCGCAAACAACTTTCGGACGCCCTGATCGAACGATTCTACCCTCGAAAATGGGCCGTGAGCGCCCGCAATTGGATTGATTGGCGCTTCTTTGGCTTTCTCGACACCGACACCGTTGTCTCCGGCGGGAACGGATATCTCTTCTACAAACCAGGCATCGTCAGCCGGGACTGCTCAAAGAAGGACGATATCACCGCCAGTCTCGAAGCCTACCGCCTTCACATGGCTCTAGCCGCAGCGGCGGGCATGGATTTGATGATCACGATGTCGCCGAACAAGGAAACGGTCGAGAGGGACTCTGTGACTGGCCGAGCCGCGATCTATGCCAAGTGCTACGACGAAATCCGCCAGATCGAGACCGATGCGTACCAACGCTATGGCCGTGGCATGTTTCACAGCCACGAGGATTCGATTCGTCGAATTGGCGCGCGCGTCGGCCAGCGCTATGCCCGCTACGACACCCACTGGGTGCCCGCGATGCACATCGCAGCAATCGAAGACATACGCGAATGGCTTGGCTATCCCGCCCGCCTTGTGACCATAAACACCACCACGCAGACTAGAAACATGGAACTGACGGGGATGGTCGCGCAGAACGACCCAGAGAGTATTCCTGACGCCGTCGATGACGATCTAGCAAAATGGGCTGCCCAGTTGCAGAAGATCCCCGGCCGGACAGTGATTCTTCACGACTCATTTTACATGGCGCTCGCCAGACGGCTCAGCCCGCATTTCCAGGACGTCAAGTTCATCCATCTCGAGGACGCTGCCGCTGCGTTCCGTAACCGGCCCGATGCTCAATACCACGAAATCGTCGCGAGCCTAAAGCAGGCGGACCGGATCATCGTGAATTCGGTGGAGCGTTTTATGGCCATGCGCCATGTCAATTCGGCATTGTCGTGGGATAGCGTTCTTGGTCAGGAAATCCTTCGCCGCAATAGTATCGCGGCAGAGGTGCGCTGCGGTTTCGATTCCGCAGCGGACGCACCTGAATCGTCTTTGAGCCTCAAGAATCTAGAACGTGTTTCACCGACCCGTTTCCATGTCACCTCGGAGGATCCCTACATTCTGATTGAGCCGGGCGTCGCCCCGGCCGGAACCAAAACCTTCTGCTTCTCGCTCGCCATCAAGGCCCCTGGATCGGAGATTGTTGGCTTGGCGATACCTGGCCGCGGTGCGGGATTTTCCAAATATTCCGTTGTAACTGTGCCGCTGGACCACCAAGGACGAGGCGAGATCAATTTGCTGCTGCCGGCCGACTATATGGGCAGCGTCTTCCGCATTACGCCGACATTCAGCAGTCAGGACTTCGAAATTGACCGTCTTAAGACTCGTTGGCAGTAGCGGACGTGCCCGGCTCATTGAGCTTTTCAGGCAATGCTGCGCGATTGAGACGCCACAGTGGGCGTTGAACGAACCTCCTCTAATGTCACGTCTCGATCACGTGACGTTCGATATGCTAGAAAGGAGATTACATGCGTTGGGTATTCCATGTGGGATTTCCAAAGACCGCCACGACATCCATTCAGGCGGTTTTGCCCAAGCTTTCCGGAGTATTTTTTGCCGGGAAGGAACAGGGGTTTGTACATGGCCAGCATGGCGAACTGATACTTCGGCGCTGGTTGCCAAACCTGACCCGATGGAACACGCCAGTTCATCTGCTCGCGGAATGGCGGCGCGAAATTGAAAACTTGGCCACGGCGGCCGGCGCAGCGACCGTTGCGGTATCAGAAGAAGACCTCACGAATTTTCCAGCGGCCATGCCGCCCCTCGAAATCTGCCTCAATATCGCGAGCCTCTTCGGCCCCGATGTGAGTTTCGTCTTTGTCGTGAGAAATCACTGGGATCTGCTCAGATCCACCTACAAGGAGCGCGTGAAGAATGGGATGCCTTACGACTTCAGGCATTTCTGCGTCGATCTGATCTCAACGCGCCACTATGGCATGCTGCACAAGTGGAATTACGCTCGCCTCTTTTCGTCGATGGCACAGTCCGGGCTCGATTTGAACGTCTTTCTGTTCGAACGATTTATCTCTGACCAATCGTATCGGGACCGGTTTTTTTCCGTAATGGGTGCGGTCGAGCCGCCGCAGGAGATACCGCACGAAAACCCCACGGCGGACGATCAGGCTCTCGAGTGGCTGCGGACTCAGAACCTGGCAATGCTTGGCGGGACGTTTGCGCTGGCGCCCGTGCCTTCCGAGTTCTTAAAGATGCATGAGCGCGATCGTGCCCAACTCGAGTGGCTTGCCCATTACTTAGACGTTTCAGACGGTACGTTTTCGGCTTGGAGCGTGGAGATGCGCGAAAAAATCAAGCTGCATTGGGTTCTCAATCAAGATCCCAAAAGCGCGGCAACAGGGATCGATTGGTCACTTCCGCCAAAACTTACCGAAGAATTGATGCAAATATTCGATGCCTCGTGCTTCGGACTCGACGTGTTCGTGGGTGAACCATCCGCGCCGTATGGATACGCGCAGCCTCCCACCTGACTGAAGCAGACAGCTGCATTCCAACTTGCAGCTCTTCGATCAATATGTGTCCGCCAGAGTTGGGGTTGTGCCTTGATTCACGGACATCGCCGTGGGACAAGCTGCGCCGACCCGATGCAAGAGTTGTAGCATACCATGATCGGAGCGAGGATGCGGATTTTCATTACAGGCGGAGCGGGGTTCATTGGCAGGCGCCTGTGTGCACTGCTCAAGGTCGACCACGAGGTCACCGTCTACGATAATTTTCTCCCTCAGGTGCATGGAGCAGACGCGGCGCCGTCGCCGATGCTGGAAGGCGTCCACGTCATTAGGGGAGATGTGCGAGACGCAGCGGCACTTGCCGCGGCGTTCCGCGAGGCGCGACCGGAGCGCGTCTATCACCTCGCTTCGGAAACCGGAACGGGCCAGTCCTACGACGAGCCGACCCGCTACAACATGGTCAACATCATAGGCACGTCCCACCTCATCGACGCGGTCCGGGCGCAGGTCGGCGTAGGCAGGGTGCTCGTCGCGGGTTCGCGCTCCGTCTATGGCGAGGGTGCGTGTGTTGATGCACGCGGCAAACATGTCCTAGCGAGGGCCCGCACGGCTGAGGACATGGCGAAGGGAATATTCACGCCGCGCAGCGCGACGGACGAACTGCTGACCCCCGTCGCTACGCGCGCCGCCATTTGTCCGGCGAGCCCCGCATCGATCTACGCCTCGACCAAGCTCTTGCAGGAATATCTACTAGCGCAGGCGTTCTGGGGCACTGATGTCGAGGTCGGGATTCTGCGCCTGCAAAACGTCTACGGACCGGGACAATCGCTTTCCAATCCCTACACGGGGGTAATCTCGATCTTTCGCAAGCAGATTGAGGAAGAGTCTACCCTCAACATCTACGAGGACGGTGCCATCGTCCGCGACTTCGTCTACGTAGATGACGTGGCGCGGGCCTTTGCGTTGATCGGGCTTGCCGAGAAGTGTCCGAGCGAAGTGCTCGACATCGGCTCGGGCGAACCCACGCAAATCATTGACATGGCGCGGATGCTGCTGGTCATGATGGGACAGCCGAAGGACAAGCTTCGGGTGACCGGGCAATTTCGCGCCGGCGACGTGCGCTACGCAGTGGCCGATATTTCCGACACGATCCGACACCTCGACTGGCGACCGCAGGTGACCCTTGAGGCCGGCATGTCGAAGTTTTTGGAGTGGGGCGGGGAGTGAAATCTCCGTCCGATCCGCGCCGAAGCGAAAATCTCGCTGAGCTGGCAGCCGATTTTCGATGGGCGCGGAGATCGCATTTCTCATCGCACTGAGAAAGTGGTTACGGATATGGTCGACTTTCTGATCAGCTAGCCACAGATGAGTATATTATGATGGGGAACACTTCCTACGTGGAGTGTGTGCGAGGCTGGATAAACCGATACGCAAATCAGCGATGGTGCCATGTTCATGATGCGGCAGCGCATGTTAAATGGACATGAATTTCCAAAGTCAGACTGGAGCAGGAAGATTGTTGACCTCTGCATTCCAAGATTAGCCCGATTCGGGGACGAATTTACGGCAACGAATTCCGGCCGAAAGAACGGGCACTGAGGCAGAAAACTGAATGACTTTATACCTGCACATCGGCCCGCCCAAGACCGGCACCACTTACATTCAAGAGATGTTCGTCGCGAACCTGGAAGTCTTTCGTGGTCCGGAATTTTGCTATCCGGTACTCGGGCGCGACATGACTGTTCACGGCCGATACCCAGGCCATCACGGGTTTTCGTTAGCGGCCGAGAAGTATATTGGCGATGAGGCTGATCCAGATCTTTATTCGAAATGGATCGATATTTTGAGAAATAACAAAAACGTGATTCTGTCGGCTGAAGGCATGTCTGGATGGAGTTCATTATATATAAGGAAAATGCAAAGTATAGCGAATGGTTGCAATCACGATGTTGTTGTAGTATATTTCGTAAGAGAGCCAAGCGATCTTCTGTATTCTCAATGGAAAGAGGAGGCTAAGCTTGGTTTCGGTGAAGAGTTAAGCGAATTTCTGATAAAGCACCTGATAGATCCGAAATATTCGTGGAGGTATAATCCTATTGGGGACCTTCTTAAATTTAAATTTGAATCAGATGAGTTTGATTGTCACATATATCTATACGATGTTCTCGTACGACAAAAGGAAGATATATTTTTGGCTATGGCAAGAAATTCTTTCGGCATAAGTGATCTTTCCGCAAGCGGCGGTGGCGCCAACGAATCCCATACCATCGAAGTAATTGACTCGATGTTGAGGTTCAAAGAACATCTTGGCGAAGAGCATGGTGCCTTGGGAGGGCAAGTCAGAGAAGCGATGTACGCGTTACAACTCAAGGAAATGCCGGATATTTATGGAACAATCGAAAGAATATACATAGAAAATCTGCCAAAAAGGAATATTTTACTTTCTAGGGACACTTACCACCATGAGATGCTGGAGCAGGAAATCGCAAGCTACGACCGACTTGGAAAATATCTAAGGACGCAGGTTCCGGAAAATGGGATTTTCCCTAAAGATCCCCTTACGCTGCATTACTATGATCGAAGGGACGTTTGGGCCAACGCCACCGTCAGCAACCAGTTGAGGCGCCTTGCCGATCGCCTCAAGCCCTATTTGCAAAGTGCCGCCGTAGCACCCGGGGGTTGGTTGGCGCCGCTGAAGGAATCCTCCTGACATTGCGGATCGCGGCGATCCGCCCGAAACCGGCTTGACGGACGATGACAAAATGTTGCATCGCCCCCGTCTTTCCAAAAGAATGGGCGAAGGTGATCTTATGCGATGCTATGCGATTTATGTCCTCCATGATGATGTCAGCGAGACTTCGGCGGCACTTGCAGGGGAGGCCTTGCGCCGCATCAAGGGCTCTGCGGACTATCTATTGGTGGTGGCGCTGGCTCCTTTCAACAGTACAGTCGGCGTCCTTCTGGCCGATCTCGCTGACGCGGTCGTGGGCCCGCACGCTCGCCTGACGTTCAAGGAAGGGATTCGCCTGGGCCTGAAACACATCTATGAAACCGCGCCGGACCTGGCGGACTGCGTTTTGGTCACCGGATCGCATATGGCCGGGCCGATCGGGGTCTTCGAGCCATATCTAGAGCGGGCGCTCGCTTCGGACGCCGATCTTGTGGCGCCCTATTTCCACGCCCCGAAAATCGATCCGAGGCTCGCGGCGCGGGATCTTCCGGCAAGAATTCCCTATTTCGACTTCACTTTTTTCAAGCGCAGCCTGCTTGCACAGGAGAGTTTCCGTCGATTTTGGGACCGTGCCGAGCCTAGTTCGGACTACTGGTCGGATTTCCTTGGGATAGTGATCGCGTTCGGCCAGTTGGTCGAAAGCTCCGGCTTCAAGGTCGAGTATTTACTGGACCCGGAACAGCTAGAATCGTTCGATCCCCGCATGTTCGAGGTCCACAAACTCGTCGAACTCGGCGGTCCGGTCGTTCCGAAGGATGTGTTCCTGCTCGATCCGCTAATCCACGACTTACAAGCGATCTATGCCCGCCGGGCGCTCGATGCACTTGCACTGCGCGACCCGGAACTGTGCAATCTGCTGTGGAACGTGCTTTTGACAGAGGCGGAATTGCGTACGCTTCACACCAACCTCGAGGAGCACGCCGTTCTCGATGACCGCTACGTCGGGGAACCTAAAGACGAATGGAACTTCGGCACGGTGGCGGTGTTCATTCACGCTTTCTATATTGATGTGCTGAAAGACATCTGGCCTAGCCTAAAGCAACTCCCGGGCAAGGCAGACCTTTATATTTCAACTGCGTCCGAAGAGAACAAGGGGCATATCGAAGCCTTCATCGCGGATCAAGGTTGGCCGAGAGGGATGATCGAGGTCCGGGTGGTCGCCGCGAATCGCGGCCGCGACATGTCCGCGCTATTCATAACCTTTCAAGATGTCGTCCTTGCCGGAAATTACGAAGTGGCGCTGCGCCTCCATTCGAAACGGACGCCCCAGGTGGGCCGGCAGATCGGAAACTCATTCCGCGACCACCTACTCGACAATTTGATTTTCAATAGTGATTACGTGCGCAATCTTTACGATGTCCTAGATCAGAATCCCAAGATCGGCCTTGTCATACCGCCTACGGTGCATATCGGTTTCGGCACGCTCGGTCATGCTTGGTACACGAACAAGGCTCCCATGCTGAAGCTGGCGGCTCAGATTGGGATCAAAGTTCCCGTCGATCGCGACACGCCAGTGGCCGCTTACGGCACGATGTTCTGGTTTCGCACCGAGGCGCTGCGGCCCCTGTTCGAGCATCCCTGGAAATGGACGGACTTCAACCCCGAACCACACCATGTCGACGGCGGCCTAGCCCACCTTCTGGAAAGACTGATGGGCTATTGCGCCCAAAGCCGCCATTTCCGCACGCTCACGATCTGCAATCGTTACGCGGCTGCGCGCAATTATGTGAAGCTTGAATACAAACTGCAGCTTCTCGCAGCGCAACTTCCCAGCCACAACATCTCGATGCAGTATGAATATCTGTTGCAGAAGCGGTCAGAGGCGCCGATTCGTAGATGGATCCACAGGAAACTCGAACGCCTATATGCGGATCATGTTGTGCGCCGGCCGAGGCTTCTCAACCTGGTCCGGCCACTCGCCCATTTCGTGAGAAATTTGATCGCTCTTCGCTGAGGCCTCGGGCTCCCGGCGTTTGAGAGGCGCTTTAAGTCAGCGATTCCACCCGGCCGGCTCGAAGCGTCATTTTCTTTGTGCAAACGCGCTCGATGAGCGCTTCGTCGTGGCTGGCCAATACGATGATGCCGGCCTTTTCCGCCAGTTCGTTCATCCGTTGTTTGGCTTTTTCCTGGAACGATGCGTCGCCGGCGCCGATCCATTCATCCATGAGCAGAATTTCGGGCTCGAGCGCGGTCGCCGCCGCAAATGCCAGGCGTGCCGCCATGCCCTGGCTATACGCCTTGAACGGCAGGTCTATGAAGTCACCCAGTTCGCTGAAATCGATTATCTCTTCCATCTTCTCTTCGATCTCGGCCGCCGTCCAACCTCTGATCAATCCCCTCAGCACGATGTTCCTGCGCCCGGTGGCCTCGGGGCGAAACCCTATGTTGATGTTGAACAGGGCATCGACCTTGCCCGCGATCGATATCGTGCCACCCGACGGCTGATAGATTCCATATAGAACCTTGAGCAGCGTCGTCTTGCCGGCGCCATTCGGGCCGACAAGGCCCAGTCGGTCGCCTGCCTTGAGTTCGAAGCTAACATCGTCGAGCGCCTGCACGACCTGCTTGCTGCCCGACTTGGCTATGTTGCCGCCAAGAGCGCTGCGACGCCTGCCAGGCGCCGAAAGTGTCAATTTTTCGAACAGACGATAAACGAGGCTGACATTGTTCAGTTGGATGGATGTCATGGAACTCAGATCAGGAAAACGATGCGTTTGCGATAACGGCCCAGCAACAGCAGCGCAAGAGCCCATAGGCCGAGACTGATGTAACCAGCCACGGCCAATGCGTGCGTCGGAAATATGCCGGCCGTGATCGGCTCACGCACGCCCTCCAGGAAATAGGTGAAGGGATTCCAATGATAGGCATACTTTTGGACGCCTTCCTGGCCGCTATAGACCCAGAAGACCGGCGTGAAGAACATGCCGACCCGCATCAGATTCCCGACGATGAACTCACTATCGGGAAAGAAAGCGCCCAAGAACGCAAAAACCGTTACGAATGCAGGCGTTGCCAGGATGATGAGCAGCAGACCCAACAGCGATAGCAGCCAATTCGTGCTGATTCCGTAACCGCCCAGCAGCAGAACAAGAACGCAACCCGCCAACGAATAAGCAGCCCTGATGATGCATTGCATCGTCAATCGCATCACATAGACGAACAACGGCAGCGTCGTGCCTTGAATGAAGCTCGCTTCTCGCTGGAAGAGCGACACGCTCATAGTGATGGTTTCGGTGAGGTAGAACCAGACCAGCATGCCGATGGCTACATAGGCTATATAGCTTGGGTTGCTGGCGTCTGTGGTCACGAAAACAAAGACAAAAGTGCCGACGAAAGCGAAATAATTGACCAGCATCCAAAGCGGGCCGAGCGTCGTTCGTCTGTGCTGGTCGCCGATGTCCTCGTGGGCAAGCGCGATCCAGACCCGGTGTAATCTCATGGCTTTTGAGATGTCGTCAAAAGCGCCGTTTAGTGCCGCAATCATAGCTGGGAGTATCGCAATCCGTTGTTCTGGCGCATTATTCTTCGCTGGCCATAGCGAACCACCAAGCCCGTCTCTAATAGCCATTTCGGTGGGCATGTGGCAACGCATTGCGTCGTAACGCGGTGGGGAGCAGAGTCAACTGCGGCAAAACTGAACGCATGCTGATGCTGTGTGGCTTATCTATTAGCGTTTGGTAATGTTGACTTTACGGCAATCGCCCCAGCATGATCCATGTTCTCCGCTGGAAGCCTCTTCCCGAAAAAACCTCTAGCTATGCCCTCGCCCCCGCAGTATGCGATAGAGGACGGCGGGGGCCGGGGATGGCACTTAAGGTGGATTGGTCGCGAAGTAACTTCGTGTTCGCACTTCGCTGGTGTCGATGCCCTTGAGCCTGGAGTCTAGTGCCGTCCAATGAATTCCCACCTAGAAGCTGTGTTCGGGCTCAGGCCACAGATGCGGCGCGCCTTCATCATGGTCCAGGACGTGGTCATGGTCCTGGTCGCCGTGGCGCTCAGCCTTATCCTTTCGCGGTCGAATCTTTCGTTCGAAGCGCTCTCCAACGAGGGTCTGGCGACATGGGCGGGCATCGTCGTCATCAGCCATTTGCTGTTCCGCTACAGTGGCCTCTACACCACCGTCTGGCGCTTCGCCTCGACGCCGGACTTTTTCAATATCCTGAAGAGCTGCGCGATTTTGACGTTCACTCTTTACATGGCGTCGCTGCTGCTGCGTTTTTACCGGCCGGTGGCGGGGCTCAACGAGCGTCAGTTCATCGTCTTCTTCCTCGTCTCCTTCACCATCATATCGGCACCCCGGCTGTTCTACCGCTTCCTGCGTGACGGCGCGAGCTGGGGGATTCTGAGCCGCAAGACCGACGCCAGGCAGGCCAAGCGCGCTCTGTTCGTCGGCCGGCTCGGCGAGGCCGACCTGATCATTCGCTTCACCCGCACGGCGCAACCGGCGGACTATTCCATCGCAGGCATCATGGCGACCGAGCGCGGCGCGCCGTTGGGTACGCGGATCCAAGGTGTTCCCGTGGTGGCGACCATGCCGCGCCTGATCGATGTCCTGGAAGACTATGCGACCGGCACCAAAAGCCTGGACCTGCTGATTTTCGGCAGCGGCGCCGAGCACGAAATCGAAGACTATTCGGAACTTGTGCGCATTGCCCGGCACGGCGACATAAATGTGGTGCAGTTCTCAGGCCTTTCGGAGTTGGAACAGCACGGAAAGCTGGTTCTCGACACCGTCGAGATGGAAACGATCCTGCGCCGTCCGACGGTCGCGGCCGACATCCAGCGCATCGGCGCCTTTGTCGGGGGCAAACGCGTTCTGGTGACCGGCGGTGCCGGTTCTATCGGCCAGACGCTGGTCAAGCGGTCGCTGGAACTGGGAGCCGAGGCGGTGCTGGTCGCCGACAACTCCGAGTTCGGCATTTTCCAGCTAAGCCAGTATGTTGACGAGAAGGACCACGACCGCCTCAAGGTCCGCATCGTCGATGTCGCGGACCGGCGCCAGATAATGCGTGTCGTCACGGAATTCCGGCCGGACATCATTTTTCATGCCGCGGCGCTCAAGCATGTTCCGCTGCTCGAGGAGAACTGGGATTCGGCCATCCAGACCAATATTTTCGGAACGCTCGTCTGTGCCGAGGTTGCCGCCAAGTGCGGGGTTGCGCAATTTGTCCTGATATCGAGCGACAAGGCGGTGGATCCCTCGTCAGTGCTTGGCATGACGAAGCGGGCCGCCGAACAGATCATCAGCGCCTTGCATGGCACGCCGGCAGGCGAGACAAGCGGGCGTCGCCCGGCCACCAAGTTCATTGCAGTGCGGTTCGGCAATGTCTTCGGCAGCAATGGTTCTGTGGCGACCATATTCCAGGCGCAGATCGAGGCCGGAGGGCCCGTCACCATTACCGACCGGCGCATGACGCGCTATTTCATGACCGTGGCCGAAGCCGTCGATCTCGTCATCATGTCGGCGGCCGATGCCGCGTCGCGGCAGAGCGGAGACGATTATGCCGTCTATATGCTCGACATGGGCAAGCCGGTGCCGATCCTTGAAGTGGCCGAAACGATGATCCGCTTGTCCGGAAAGAGCCCATACAAGGACATCGCGATCCGGTTCACCGGCATAAGGCCGGGCGAAAAACTCCACGAAACGCTGCATGGCGAAGACGAGGAACTCGTCGAACTCGGCATCTCGAAGATTTTCGGCCTCAGCACCGACGTCGTGGAATGGTCGGATGTCCAGGTCGCGCTCACGGCACTGCAGCAGTCGGCGAAAAACCAGGACAAGGCTGCCGCGCTCGCCGCATTGGCGAGCCTTGACCGCGCCAAGAAGGCCCGGGAAAGCCCTCATCAGGGCGCGATCCCGAAAACGGCGGGGCAGGCGAGCTAGGCCCGGTTCAGAATTCAGAAAGCGATCTTGCTCGTGAGCAAAGATGATCTGCGCATCGCGGTCCTGATGGGCACGAAAGACGGCGCTACCTTCATCGAGGAGCAGCTGCAATCCCTGTTTGCGCAGTCGCACCCTCTGGTCGACCTGTGGATTTCAGACGATGGCTCCATCGATGGCACGACCGCCATCGTCGAGACATGGAAATCCCGCTGGCGGCCCAAGGGGCGGATGACGCTCGTAGAGGGGCCGCGGCAAGGCTTTGCCGCCAATTTCCGCTCCATGATCGTCGATCGGCGCATCGAGGCGGACTGCTATGCCTTCTGCGACCAGGACGATATCTGGGAGCCCGACAGGCTGGAGAGCGCTATCGACTGGATGCGGACCCAGGATGCGAAAACCCCGCTGATGTTTTGTTCGCGAACCGCGACCATGACGGAAACAGGAAGCCTTGTCGGCCATTCGCCGCTGTTTGCCCGGCCGCCATCCTTTCGCAATGCGCTTGTGCAAAGCATCGCCGGCGGCAACACAATCCTGCTCAACGCTGCGGCACGCGACCTGCTGGCCAGGGCCTCCACGAGGACCGGGTTCGTCAGCCACGACTGGTGGGCCTATCTCATCGTGACCGCCGCCGGCGGCATCGTCCGCTACGATCCGCGACCGTTGGTGCGCTACCGGCAGCACGCGGCAAACCTGGTCGGCGCCAACGTGTCCTGGAAAGCAAGGTTCTCCCGGCTTGGCCGCCTGTTCAAGGGGGAATTCGCCGGCTGGACGGACCTCAACCTCGACGGTCTCGCCGTCAATCGCGATCTCCTGACCGAGGACGCGACGGCGTGCCTCGACCTTTTCATCCGCGGGCGCAACGGTGGCCTTTCCCGCCGCTTGGCAGGCTTGCGCCAAAGCGGCGTCTATCGGCAGACCGTTTCCGGAAACATTGGGCTCTATCTCGCCTTCATCCTGGGGCGCATCTGAACATTGCGACGGCTGCGTGGCGCGCTTGGTCAAGAGATCGGCTCATGCTACGTCGACCGGATTGACGGCATTGGCCTGCGGCGTTGCCTCGGGACTTCGGCAGGGAGCACTATCGGCCGTTCATGAAGGCAGCCAAGCAAATCTTCGATATTGCCGGTGCGGCTCTGCTGCTGGTGGCGACATCTCCTGTCTTGGCGCTCACCGTCCTTGCCGTTCGGGCATCGTCGCCGGGCCCGGCTATTTTTTCGCAGGTGCGGGTCGGCCGCGACGGTCGGCTTTTCCGCTGCCACAAGTTGCGCACCATGTATGTCGGGACGCCGTCGCTACCCTCGCATGAGGCGCCGGCGGATTCCGTGACATCGGTCGGGAAGGTCTTACGGAAGTTCAAGCTCGACGAGCTGCCGCAATTCTGGAACGTCCTGAAGGGCGAAATGAGCCTGGTCGGGCCGCGCCCCTGCCTGCCGACCCAAACGGAGTTGATCGAGTGTCGCAGGCGGCTGGGGGTTTTGGCGGCGCTGCCGGGCATAACCGGCCTGGCCCAGATCAGGGGCATCGACATGTCGAACCCGGAGCTTTTGGCCGAAACGGATGCTGCCTACCTCCGCACTGCGTCGTTCTGGCTCGACCTTCGGATACTGTTTGGAACGCTCTACCGCAGACCATGATCCCAAAAAGTGGAAGCCGGTTTTTGGAAAAGATCATGGTCAAGCAAGAAAGTCAGGATCTACCGAGCCGCGCCAGCTCGGCCAGCCGCTCGACCGTGCGGGCTTCAGGCGTCCACCCCTGCGATACCAGCAGGGCGGGGTCGCATATCTGTGTCGCGGTCAGGCTGTCCCAGAACGCCCGCCTGCCGAGCGCGGCCACGACCGGCCGTATCAGACCGGCCGGCACAGCCATCAGGCGCTCACGCCGCCCCAAACCTCTGCGAAAGGCGGCGATGATGGCCTCGACGGCGACCGGAGGCACATCGGCGCCGACATAGATCGGGCGAAGCGGTCCGGAATGGCTGAGCAGGTGCGACACTGCTCGCACCGCGGCCTCGGAAGACATCAGCGAGCGGATTCCGGTCAAGGCACCCGTCGGCAGCGGCAGCGGCGTATCGGCAAGGCGCATCAGCGTTGCCAGATTCCCCCTCATGCCGCTTCCATAAACCGGAGGCAGGCGCAACACGGCGGCGTCGGAGCGGCCGTGTAACGCGTAGGCGTCCAAAACCCAGATCTCGCCTTCGCGCTTCGAGCGTCCATAGGCGCATTGTGGGGCAGGAAGCGTGTCCTCGTCGATCGTTGCGCTGACATGCGCGCCGATCACCGCTCGGATCGAGGAGAGATGAATGAAACGTCCGCTTATCTGGGCGGCCGCGGCATGCGCCAGCCTTGCGCTCAGTTCCACATTGGCCGCCTGGTAATCGGCTTCGGTTGCATTTCCCCGATCATTGTTGAGGCCGGCGCAATGGACGACGTCAGTCATATGCCGGGTCAGTTCCAGGAAGGCCGCGGCCGGCGCATCGAAGCCGGGCATCGGCACAGTCTCGTTCTCCGAACCAAGCCTCTCGGGATGGCGGGAGGCGAGGCGAAGCTCGGCACCGGCTTCGCGAAGGTGGCGCACGACAAGGCGCCCGATGAAACCTGTCGCGCCCGTGACCAGAACCTTCATGGCCTTACCCGAAACAGCTCTTTGGTGACTGATGGAAGTGCTCGCTCTTCCATCACTGGTGCAAGTGCCTGCTCTTCCAACAAAGGAACATGGCGTCCGGAGGCGAGATATGTTCCGCTCACCATGAAGACCATCAGCACCGAGTCCAGAATGTCATGGCCGATCAGGATGCCTGTCATTCCGGCCGTCAGATAGGTGATCACCACGACAACAATCATGGTCGCGCCGAACCGCTCGCTCGGATCGTTGCTGTTTCGCAAGACGCGGGCGGCATTTCCAGCGGCAACGATAAAGATCGCCGCCAGCGTCACGGCACCCAGAATTCCCGCTTGCACCAAGGCGGTCAGGAAGCCGTTGTGAAAATGGTTGAAGCCTGTGTCCATCGCGAACTGCTCATGAAAGCCCTGCTTGATCAGATGCTGGGTTGCACCCACACCGTGCCCGAACAGTGGCATGTCATGGAATGCTTTGAGGCCGATCTCCCAAAGCGCAACACGTATTCCCAACGAGGTGTCGTAATTGCCGCCAGCCCCAAGCGCACCCCAATCGGAGCGCAAAAAGTCGACCCGCCCGGATATCGCCTGGAAGCTGGAAGCGGCGATCACGACGCCGACCGCTGCCAGCAGCAGCAGCAGGCGAACGGCATTCCTGCCTCTGAGCCTGTGCCGGTTGATCAGCATGACGGCGATGCCGGCGATCAGCAGTGCCAGCCAGACGATACGCGAGCCGGAATAGATGACGGCGATCGTCCCTGCCAGTGCCGCGTAGAAGAGGGGTGTCCGGGCTTGCTCAACACCGGACAAGGCGCCAGCCACACACATCACCACGGCAAGGCACACCACGGTTGCGAAGACGATCGGATTTCCGGCTCCCCCCTCGGCCCTGACGCCAATCCAATATTGCTGGATGACGGCCATGAGCAGCGCGGCAAAACAGGCGGCCATGCTGGAAAGCACGATGATGCGGGTAAGCGTGGTTTTCTGCGTGATGCTCCAGGTCGAATAGGACACGGGAAAAAACAGGAAGGTGACGAGCGGGATAAGATGTGGCGCATCCCGGGCGAACGAATTGTTGACGATGGAAGCCAGGAGATTGGAGGCGCAGTAGGCATAGATCGCGACCGTCATCCAGATCACGGGCCGGTCGGCGTTGAAGCGCCTTTTCCCTGAAGCAATCAGCAGGGCTGACGAAAGGCCTCCGCCATTGAACACAAAGCTGACCACCGACCCCAGAACCGGTGGAAAAAAGAAGCAAAGGATGGAGAAGTAGTTGTTGATCCGCGAAGGCGTGAATTGCTGTCTCAGGGATGAAAGCCGGGTCAATTTTCGGACTCGCTGTCTTCGGCAAGTTTCATGCGGCGGATCTTGTTTGGCGAAGTTGAATGCGCTCGCCTCGAAATTGCCTCATGCCTCATGATGCACTTGCCCGCTTCCCGAGGCTGGTATAGCGGCTGCCCCCCATTTTCGATAGTGTATAGGGCAGATTGCCACCGAAAATCCGCGGCAGGCGCGGGCCGACCAGAGGAAGTCCCTTGAAAGCCGCAGCTGATCCATTCAAGCAATATTTTCCCCGCGTTTTCTGGGCCGTTGAGCTTGCAGGCAGGAATTTCCGGATTTGCCGGCATCTGTGGAAAATTCATTCTCGAACCATGTGCGGCCGGGTCAGTCCAGCATTGTTCTTGACAATGGCGATCTGCTAGAACGCCGGCACGAGAAAGAACGTCCAGAAACAAGGCTCGAACCGGGCGCGAAGAGCTCGATGATTTGAGGCAAGGTCTTCTGTTGGAAGATACGAAAGAACGCCCACGGCCCATGACAACAGCGCTTACGCATCTTCAGCGGCTTGAAGCCGAGTCCATACATATATTCCGTGAGGTTGCGGCCGCTTTTGCCAAGCCGGTCATGCTCTATTCGGTTGGCAAGGATTCATCCGTGTTGATGCATCTGGCGATGAAGGCGTTTTATCCCGCCAAGCCGCCGTTCCCCTTTCTTCACGTCGACACGACGTGGAAGTTCCGCGAGATGATCGCCTTTCGCGATCAGATGGCGCAGAAACTCGGCTTCGATCTCCTGGTTCATGTCAACGAAGACGGCGTGCGCGACAACATCAATCCGTTCGACCATGGTTCGAACACCCACACCCATGTCATGAAGACCGTGGCGCTGCGCCAGGCGCTCGACAAATACGGTTTCGATGCGGCCTTTGGCGGCGCTCGTCGCGACGAGGAGAAATCGCGCGCCAAGGAGCGCATCTTTTCCTTCCGCAACGCCCAGCATGTGTGGGATCCGAAGAACCAGCGCCCCGAAATGTGGAAGATATTCAACACCCGCATCGCATCGGGTGAATCGATCCGCGTCTTTCCGCTGTCGAACTGGACCGAACTCGATATCTGGCAGTACATCCTGCAGGAAAGTATCCCGATCGTGCCGCTCTATTTCGCCAAGGAACGACCGGTGGTGGAACGCGACGGCATGCTGATCCTGCGGGATGACGAGCGCATGAAACTGCGCCCCGGCGAGACAGTGGAGAACAGGCTGGTGCGGTTCCGCACGCTTGGTTGCTATCCGCTGACCGGCGCCATCGAATCGGATGCCGACACGCTGGAAGCCATCGTCGGCGAAATGCTGACGGCACGCACGTCCGAACGGCAGGGTCGCCTGATCGACCGCGATGAAGCCGGCTCGATGGAAAAGAAGAAGCGCGAGGGGTACTTTTGACCATGCGCCACATCATGGCAAAGAGCCTCGCTCCCACCGACGGCGTTCGCGACTATCTGGCTGCGCAGGAGAAGAAGTCGCTGCTGCGCTTCCTGACCTGCGGCTCGGTCGATGACGGCAAGTCGACGCTGATCGGGCGCCTGCTGTCCGACACCAAGCAGATTTTCGAGGACCAGCTCGCCGCGCTCGAACGCGATTCGCGCAAGCATGGCACGACGGGCGACGACATCGATTTCGCGCTGCTGGTCGACGGTCTGGAGGCCGAGCGCGAGCAAGGTATCACCATCGACGTCGCTTACCGCTTCTTCGCCACGCCGAAACGCAAATTCATCGTTGCCGACACACCTGGCCACGAGCAATACACCCGCAACATGGCCACCGGCGCCTCGACCGCCGACCTGGCGATCGTGCTGATCGATGCCCGGCAGGGTGTGCTTCGCCAGACAAGGCGGCATTCGATCATCGCCTCGCTGCTCGGCATCCGCCACGTCGTGCTGGCCGTCAACAAGATCGATCTTGTCGATTTCGATCAGGCGGTTTTCGACCGGATCGTCGAAGACTACGGGCAATTCTCGCGCGATCTCGGCTTCCAGACCATTGTGCCGATCCCGATGTCGGCCCGTTATGGCGACAATGTCAGCCGCCGGTCGGAAAGCATGGAATGGTATTCCGGCCCGACGCTGATCGAGCATCTCGAAAACGTGTCGGTCGACGAAGCGATGGTCGAACTGCCGTTCCGTTTCCCGGTCCAGTATGTCAATCGTCCCAATCTCGACTTTCGCGGCTTTGCCGGCACGGTCGCCTCCGGCTCGGTTGCGCCCGGCGACGAGGTCGTTGTCGCCAAGTCCGGCAAATCCTCGCGCGTCAAGCGGATCGTCTCGTATGGCGGCGATCTCGCCCAGGCGGCCGCCGGCCAGGCCGTCACGCTCGTCCTCGATGATGAAGTCGAAATCTCGCGCGGCAACATGCTGGTTTCGCCTGCCGCACGGCCGCAGGTCGCCGATCAGTTCGCCGCCAACATCGTCTGGTTCGACGAGCATGCGTTGCTGCCAGGCCGCTCTTACATCCTGCGCACCGAGACCGACCAGACCAGCGCCACCGTCACCGACCTGAAATATCGGATCAACGTCAACGACTTTGCCCATGAAGCGGCCAAGTCGCTCGAAATGAACGAAGTCGGCATCTGCAACATCTCGACGCGGACGCCGATCGCCTTCGATCCCTTCGCCGAAAACCGCACCACCGGCGCCTTCATCCTGATC
This sequence comes from Mesorhizobium sp. M0088, assembly GCF_040322895.1. Taxonomy (NCBI): domain Bacteria; kingdom Pseudomonadati; phylum Pseudomonadota; class Alphaproteobacteria; order Hyphomicrobiales; family Phyllobacteriaceae; genus Mesorhizobium; species Mesorhizobium sp. M0088. Next base: position 74,925 of record NZ_JAMYUI010000003.1, on the reverse strand, counting down.
GACCGCATCACCAACGCCACGGTCGGCGCCGGCATGATCCTGCACTCGTTGCGCCGCGCCGAAAACATCCATTGGCAGTCGCTCGATGTCGGCAAGCGCGTGCGCGCCGACATGAAGAACCAACGGCCCGCCGTGTTCTGGTTCACCGGGCTGTCGGGTTCCGGCAAGTCGACCATCGCCAACCTGTTCGAAAAGAAGCTGTTCGCCACCGGCCGCCACACTTATATCCTGGACGGCGACAACGTCCGTCACGGTCTCAACCGCGATCTTGGTTTCACCGACGCCGATCGCGTCGAGAACATCCGCCGCGTCGCCGAAGTGGCGCGTTTGATGGCCGATGCCGGGTTGATCGTCATTGTTTCGTTCATTTCGCCCTTCAGCGCCGAGCGGCGCATGGCACGTGAATTGATGGCCGACGGAGAATTCGTCGAGGTGTTCGTCGATACGCCTTTCGAGGAATGCGCCAGGCGTGATCCGAAGGGCCTCTATGCGCGCGCGCTGAATGGCGAGATCAAGAATTTCACTGGCGTCGATTCCCCTTATGAAGCGCCGGAAACCCCGGAGGTCCATCTGCGGACACTCGGCAAGTCGGCCGAAGAGATGGTCGACGCCCTGGAACACTGGCTGAACGAGCGCGACATTGCCGAAGACCAATACGATAGCGGCGGCGGCATCTGACGACAGGCTGATGCTTGAAATCTTCGAGCGCCTGGCCTTGTCGGCCGGGCGCGAGGTGATGCGCGTGTTCCACGCCGGCTGTGCGGTTGACCGTAAGTCCGACGCCTCGCCGGTGACCGAGGCGGACCGCGAGAGCGAAAAGATCATTCTCGCCGGACTGCGTGCCGCATTTCCCGATATCCCCTGCGTGGCCGAGGAAGAAGCTTCCGCCGGCATCGTGCCGCCCGATCTGGACGGGGCTTTTTTTCTGATCGATCCGCTCGATGGGACCAAGGAGTTCGTCAACCGCCGCACCGATTTCACGGTCAACATAGCGCTGGTTCGCGATGGCGTGCCGGAAGTCGGCGTCGTCTTTGCGCCCTGCACGGGCCGCTTCTTTTCCGGCCTGCCGGGCAGGGCGGAATCACTCGAAATCGATGGCGATTACCAGATCGTCGGCCGCCGGCCGATCGCGGCGAGAACGGCCGCGACGCCGCTGGCCGTCGTCGCCAGTCGGTCTCACAACACACCGGAAACCGAGGCCTATATTCGCGACCTCGGTGCCGCCGAAATCGTTTCGGTCGGTTCGTCCTTGAAGTTCTGCCTTCTCGCCAGTGCCGAGGCTGATGTCTATCCGCGCTTCGGCCGCACCATGGAATGGGACACAGCGGCGGGCGACGCCATCCTGCGCGCCGCCGGCGGCATGACGCGCACGCTGGACGGCCAACCTCTGGTCTATGGCAAGCGCAAGCAAAGCGACGACGAGGATTTTGCCAATCCGCATTTCATTGCCAGCGGCAGGGCGGCGGGCCCCGGCTGAGAAAGGCTCGGCAGCTTACTCTGCCGCGGCCTGCGCCGAATTCGAGCCGATATAGTTGCGGATCGTCTCGATGATGCGGTCCTGGTCGGCTTCGCTGAGATAAGGGTGCATGGGCAGGCACAGGATCCGCTTCGGCAGGTCTTCCGATACGGCAAGGCCGGTCGGCGTGCGTGGGTAGTCGCGATAAGCGACCTGGGCATGCAGCGGCTTCACGTAGTAAATGACAGACGGAATACCCTTTTCGCCGAGATGCGCCCTCAGCCCGTCGCGCTTGGGCGTCTCGATCGCGTATTGCGCCCAGGCCGAACGGCTGCCGTCCAGATTGCGCGCCGCAGTGACGATATCGCCAAGCCCTTCGGCATAGCGCTTTGCCACCACCTGCCGGGCGACCATCTCGTCTTCCAGGATAGCCAGCTTCTCGATCAGGATCGCCGCCTGGATCGTGTCGAGTCGCGAATTGATGCCGACGCGGACATTGTCGTACTGCGTCTCGCCCTTGCCATGGAAGGCGAAGGAGCGAAGCTGCTCAGCCAGCGCATCGTCATTGGTGAACATCGCGCCGCCGTCGCCGTAGCAGCCAAGCGGCTTGGCCGGATAGAAGCTGGTCGATCCGACATGGCCGAAAGCACCGCACATCTTGCCGTCGAGCGAACCGCCCATCGACTGGGCGGCATCCTCGATCACCATCAGCCCTTCGCGGTTGGCGATTGCCATGATCGCCTCGTAATCGGCGGCTAGGCCAAACAGATCGACAGGAATGATAGCCTTCGGCTTCAGCCTTCCTTCCTTCTTGATCATGGCGATGGCCGCTTCGAGGCTGGCAATGTCGATGTTGTAGCTATGCGGGTCGACATCGACGAACACCGGCTCGGCCTTGGCCAATGCCACCACTTCGGCGGTGGCGGCGAAAGTGAAGCTCGGCACGAACACCGCGTCACCCGGGCCGATGCCGGCCGCAAACAGTGGCAACAGCAGCGCGTCGGTGCCGTTGGCGCAGGCCACGACATGCTTGGTGCCGATATAGGCGGCAAGCTTATTCTCGAATTCGGTGACTTGCGGGCCAAGAATATAGCGGCCTTCGTCGACGACACGGTCGATCGCGGCCTTCAGCCGGTCGCGGATTCGTTCGCGCTGCGCGCCAAGATCGATGAACTGCATGTCGGCCTCAAAACGGGTTAGCCAGATAATCGGCCGCTGGTACCAGAGTTGCGCTTGCCGAGAAAGCCGGGCAGGCGGAGCCCCAAATTGCCCAAGTGTCGCAGTCCGTTACCAGTATTTCCCGGCGAATGTCAGTCAGATGCCGGAAATCCGGGCTTCGTCGGGCGCCATCCCGCCCTTATAGCCCCGTAAAGAGCCCCTGCGAAACATAAAGTGATCGATTGGGCTCAACTTATGTTGAGCGTTGCTCAGGCGATTTCATGTCGCCAGGGTGGATTGGCGCCGGCCCGCGACACGGTCACTGCCGCCGCCTTCGCGCCGAGCGCCAGCGCGTTGTGGATGGCGTCTTTCGACAAGCCGGAAATCGCCGCCTTGGTCAGCAGGCCCTGCTCATGCAAGGAGGCGAGGATGCCGGCGTTGAAGGTATCGCCGGCGCCGACCGTGTCGACCACCTCGACCTTTTCCGGCATGACGGTGACGGCATGTTCCCTGGTATAGCCGACGGCGCCTTCGCTGCCATGGGTGACGACGATCAGCTTCGGGCCTCGATCCAGCCAGTTGCGGATGACATCCTCGTGCGAGCCGGCTTCGCCGAACCAGTTCAGGTCTTCGTCCGACAATTTCACGATATCGGCCATCGCCATCATCGCGCGAATGCGCCTGAGGTGCTTGGCCTTGTCCGGTATGAAGTTCGGCCGGATGTTGGGATCGAGCATCATCACTCGACTTTCATGCTCGCGCCGCATGAACTCCTCATAGGCACTGCCGGCGGGCTCCGAAATCAGGCTGATGGCGCCGAACAGCATGGCTTCGATCTCGCTGCCAAGCTGCGGCAGGTCGTCGACGGTCAGCATGCGGCCGGCGGTGTTCTCGTCATAAAAAGTGTAGGTCGCCTGGCCGTTGGTGAGCTTGACGAAGGCCAGCGTCGTTGGCCGTGGTGAGGTGTGCGCATAGGTGGAGCTGACCTTGCTTGCCCCCAGCGCATCCCGGAACTGGCCGCCGAACAGATCCGACGACAGGCCCGAAAAGAAGCCTGCCGGCGCGCCGAGCCGGCCAAGCGCGATCGCCGTGTTGAACACCGCGCCGCCGACATAAGGCGCAAAGGCCGGCTCACCCGCTGTCGTCGTGCGCGGCAGCATGTCGATCAGGGCTTCGCCGCAGCAGAGGATCATGGCTTCCTGGTCTCCGGCGGATGGATCACGCCCTTGCGTATGATGATGTTGGCGTAGAGCCGCGGCTCGCTGGTCGCGACGATGGCATGCGCCGATTTGACCCGTGCATAGAAGTCGGCGCCGGCCAGCGCAACCACCTTGCGGCCTGGCGCCCGTTTGGCGCAGATCGCCTCGATCTCATGATGGACGGGATCGGCAAGCGAGGGATCGCCCTTGACCGAGGCGCGAAACAGCGCCTCCGGCACGGCGTCATCGACAGGCAGGACACTCAATATCGCGTCGAGTACGGGGATAAGAGGGTGACCATCGGCGCGCACCAGCCGGGTTGCCTGCTGTTCCGCCGGATAGTTTCCGTCGACAAGGGCGATTTCGTCGCCATGGCCCATGCCGCGCAGGATCGCCAGAAGCTCCGGACCGAGCAGCGCCGGAATTCCGATCAGCATCAGGCGCTCCTGGAAATCGTCGTCGAGCCGATCAGGAAGCGTTCGGAAAGTGGCAGGCTGGCGCCGCCGAGTGCCCGGGCATGGATGCCGACGGTTCCCTCGCGAATGGCGGGCAGCTTCAAGCCTTCGCCATCGATCGTGGCGATTGCCGCGATGATGGCGTCGACCAGCCGGCGGCGCACCGCTTTCGGCATCCAGCCGTCGATCACCGCCGCTTCGAAATCGATGATCGAGGATGCGGCGACGATGGCGTAGGCGAGCGCCCTTGAGGCGCTGGCGATCCAGTCGTCAAGCTCGGGTCCGATCTCGCCCCAATCTTCCGGCGAGGTCCACAGATGCGAGGCTTCGACGCCGCGCGCATTGAGCGCCTTTTCGAGCATGGCGATGGAAGCGACATCGATCAGTTGGGTCGGCTTGCCGTCCGGCCCGGGCACCGGCATGGAGCCGAGCGCTCCGGCATTGCCGGTCGGGCCGCCAAAAAGCCGGCCGTTCAGCACAATGCCGCCACCGGCAAAGGCGCCGATATAAAAATAGACGAAGTCGCGCGCAGCGCCCGCCTGGCCGAAGACGAGCTCGGCGCCGCAGGCCGACGTGGCATCGTTCTGCAAATAGACCGGAAAATCGCATTGCGTCTGGATGTCGGCCCGGATGTCGCGGTGGCGCCATTCGTCCATCACGTCGCGCGGCGCGCCGGCGGTATCGGCCCAGTTCCACAATTCGAACGGCATGGCGATGCCGAGCCCGGCGATGCGCTTGTCTTGCGCGGGCGTCAGCGCACCGCGCATCTGCCGCATGCCGTTGCTGACGAAGTCCACCGTCTCGCGCGGCGCCGGGTAGCGATAGGAATGCTGCAGCATCGAACGGACATGGCCAAGGAAATCTATCAACACCAGTTCGGCGCTGCGGCGGCCGATCTTCAGCCCAATGAAGAAAGCGCCTTCGGGATTGAGCGCCATCGGAATGGAAGGCTGGCCGATCTTGCCGCGCAACGGCGCCTGGCGCAGCAGGAGGCTTTCTTCCTCCAACTCGCGCATGATGACCGAAACCGTCTGCGCCGAAAGGCCGGTCATGCGGGCGATGTCGGATTTTGCCAGGCTGCCGTGCTGGCGCACCAGCGACAGCACCAACCGCTCATTGTGGTCGCGCATGCCGCTCTGGTTGGTGCCGCGGTGAATGAGACTGTCATTCACCTCGGGCGAACCGTGCCTCGCAATGGCCGTTTCCACCCTGTTCCTCCCGTCGTTTCCCCTCAATGCTTTTGGGCCAGAATGGGTGAACGAAGCAAGGCTGTCAATAATAAATAAGAGTGATTTAATTATTGACAGAGGCTTCGTGCTGGTGTCTGTTGAGGCAGCGTCCACGCTGGGAGAATTTCGTTGGACGCGCTGCAGGTGCCGGTTGGCCGGCATCCGGATGGTTCCACTGGGAGGAAATCGTGACCAATACAAAACTGTTGAAATCGACCGTGTTTGCCGCCGCGGCTCTGGGGCTGATGGCGTTTGCGTCGTCCGCATCCGCGGCTGGTGTCGGTGCCTGCCTGATCACCAAGACCGACACCAATCCCTTCTTCGTCAAGATGAAGGAAGGCGCGACCGCGAAGGCCAAGGAACTCGGCGTCGACCTCAAGACCTATGCCGGCAAGATCGACGGCGACAGCGAGAGCCAGGTTGCGGCCATCGAGAGCTGCATCGCCGACGGCGCCAAGGGTATCCTGATCACTGCATCCGACACCAAGGGCATCGTGCCGACCGTGAAGAAGGCGCGTGACGCCGGCCTGCTGGTGATCGCGCTCGACACGCCGCTCGATCCGATCGACGCCGCCGACGCGACCTTTGCGACGGACAATCTCGAAGCCGGCAAGCTGATCGGTGCCTGGGCAGCCGCCACGCTCGGCGACAAGGCCAAGGACGCCAAGATCGGCTTCCTCGACCTGACGCCTTCGCAGCCGACTGTCGACGTGCTGCGTGATCAGGGCTTCATGATGGGCTACGGCATCGATGTGAAGGATCCCAACAAGATCGGCGATGAGGACGATCCCCGCATCGTCGGCCACGACGTCACCAACGGCAACGAAGAGGGCGGCCGCAAGGCGATGGAGAACCTCCTGCAGAAGGACAACACCATCAACGTCATCCACACCATCAACGAGCCTGCCGCTGTCGGCGCCTACCAGGCGCTCAAGGCTGTCGGCCTCGAAAGCCAGGTGCTGATCGTTTCCGTCGATGGCGGCTGCCCCGGCGTGAAGTCGGTGGCCGAAGGTGTCATCGGCGCCACTTCGCAGCAATACCCGCTGCAGATGGCAGCACTCGGCATCGAGGCGATCGCCGCTTTTGCCAAGGACGGAACCAAGCCGAAGCCGACCGAAGGCAAGAACTTCTTCGACACCGGCGTCAACCTGGTGACCGACAAGCCGGCCACCGGCGTCAAGTCCATCGACACCAAGGAAGGCCTCGCCAAGTGCTGGGGCTGATGTCGGTCTGACCGGCATCCAGGGAACCTGAGCGGTCGGGGCTTGATCCCCGGCCGCTTCGGGTGGACGATGGCTCGCGTGACCGCGAACAATCCCGGCAGCAGACCGGAAAGGCGTGGACTGGCGTCGGCGTTTGGCTGAAGCCTACGGGGAGTAAACATGGCTCAAGCTCAGGAATTCGAGAAGGTTCTCTCGAGCAGCGACACCAGCGTTGCTGCTTTTGACGAGCACAAATCGGCCGTCAAGCGCATCCAGCATTTCTTGCATTCGACGCCGGCCGCAGTGCCGCTGATCGTCCTGGTTCTGGCGATCATCGTTTTCGGCATCACCATCGGTGGGCGGTTCTTTTCGTCCTACACGCTGACGCTTATCCTGCAGCAGATCGCCATCATCGGCATTCTGGGCGCTGCGCAGACGCTGGTCATCCTGACCGCCGGCATCGACCTGTCGATCGGCGTGATCATGGTGATTTCAGCGGTGATCATGGGCAATTGCGCGGTCTCCTACGGTATGCCGAGCGCGCTCGCCGTGGCGATCGGGCTTGCCGCCGGCGCGGCATGCGGGCTGCTCAACGGGGTGCTTGTCGCTTACATGAAGCTGCCGCCCTTCATCGTGACGCTTGGCACCTGGAACATCGTCATGGCCACGAACTTCATCTATTCGGCCAACGAGACGATCCGCGACACCGATGTCGACACCCAGGCGCCGCTGCTGCATCTCTTTGCCATCAGCTTCAAGGTCGGCACGGCGGTGCTGACGCTCGGCGTCATTGCCACGGTCGTGCTCGTGATGATCCTCTGGTACGTGCTCAATCACACGGCATGGGGCCGCCATGTCTACGCCGTTGGCGATGATCAGGAGGCGGCGAAGCTGTCGGGCATCCAGACCAAGAAGGTGCTGATGACGGTCTACACCCTTGCCGGGCTGATCGCCGCTTTCGCTGCCTGGGTCTCCATCGGCCGCAACGGCTCGATCTCGCCGTCGGCTGCCGTCACCGACTACAATCTCCAGGCGATCACCGCGACGGTGATCGGCGGTATTTCCCTGTTCGGCGGACGCGGCTCGATCCTGGGCACGCTGTTCGGCGCGATGATCGTCGGCGTCGTCTCCATGGGCCTCAACATGCTGGGCGCCGATCCGCAATGGAAGGTGCTGCTCACCGGTGTGCTGATCATCGGCGCCGTGGCGGTCGACCAATGGATCAGAAAGGTTTCGGCATGACCATGACCCAGGAACCCATTCTCACCGCGCGTGGCCTGGTCAAGCGCTACGGCCGCGTCACCGCCCTCGACAACGCCGACTTCGACCTCTACCCCGGCGAAATCCTTGCTGTCATCGGTGACAATGGCGCCGGCAAATCGTCGCTCATCAAGGCGATTTCCGGCGCTGCCGCGCCCGATGAAGGCGAGATCCGGCTCGAAGGAAAACCCGTCTCCTTCAAATCGCCGATGGAGGCCCGCGAAGCCGGTATCGAGACCGTCTACCAAAACCTGGCGCTGTCGCCGGCGCTGTCGATCGCCGACAACATGTTCCTTGGCCGCGAAATCCGTAAACCGGGTTTTCTGGGCGATTGGCTTCGCATGCTCGATCGCCCGGCGATGGAAAAGCGCGCCCGCGACAAGCTTACCGAACTTGGCCTGATGACCATCCAGAACATCAGCCAGGCTGTGGAGACGCTCTCGGGCGGCCAAAGGCAGGGCGTTGCCGTGGCGCGTGCGGCCGCCTTTGGCAGTCGTGTGGTGATCATGGACGAGCCGACGGCCGCCCTTGGCGTCAAGGAAAGCCGCCGCGTGCTCGAGTTGATCCTCGACGTCAAGAAGCGCGGCCTCCCGATCGTGCTGATCTCGCACAACATGCCGCATGTCTTCGAAGTGGCCGATCGCATTCACATCCATCGGCTGGGCCGTCGCCTCGCCGTCATCGACCCCAAGCAATATACGATGTCCGACGCCGTCGCCTTCATGACAGGAGCCAAGGCCCCGCCGGAGGCGGCGCTGGCGGCTTGATACATGTCGCCCAAGTGGCTGGCGCATGGCGACAACGGCAAGCACGGAACAGAGATTTGAAGCGCGGCGCGCGGGCCGTCTTGGCGCGTCACACTTCAGAATTGCCAAATTGCCGCAGGGGGCAAGCCGGATCGAACCTGTTTAAATCGATTGAATATATGGCGGTATCAGCTAGCATGGGCTGGGAGGAGCGATGAAAGCCGGTATGATCATGGCAACCGCACGAGAGGCATCATGACGAGCGCGATGACATCCGAACCCCTTCCTCCACTGCTCGAAAATCCTGACCCAAAGACACTCGCACGTGAAGTCTTGGTTGCCCTCAAATACAGGGTCGGCAAGGACACCACCGTTGCGACCCAGTACGACTGGCTGACCGCCTCGATCAAGGTCGTGCGCGACCGGATCGTCGATCACTGGATGCAGGCGACGAGAGAGGCTTACGACCAGAAGGAAAAGCGCGTCTATTATCTGTCGCTGGAATTCCTCATCGGCCGCCTGATGCGCGATGCCTTCTCCAATCTGGGCCTGATGGACAACATGCGCGAGGCGCTGTCCTCTCTCGGTGTCGACCTCGACTTGATTGCAGCACTCGAGCCCGATGCGGCGCTCGGCAATGGCGGCCTCGGCCGGCTCGCGGCCTGCTTCATGGAAAGCATGGCGACCGTCGACATTCCGGCGCATGGCTACGGCATCCGCTATGCCAATGGCATGTTCCGGCAGGAGATTCACGACGGCTGGCAGGTCGAACTGCCAGAGACCTGGCTTGATCACGGTAACCCGTGGGAATTCGAACGTCGCGAACGCTCCTTCGAGGTTGGTTTCGGCGGTTCGGTGGAATCGATCACCTCCAAGGACGGGCGCCTCGAACGCCATGTCTGGAAACCGACCGAGCATGTGCTGGCCGTCGCCTATGACACGCCCGTCGTCGGCTGGCGGGCCAATCGCGTCAACACGCTGCGTCTCTGGTCGGGCATGCCGGTCGATCCGATCCTGCTCGACAAATTCAATGCCGGCGACCACATCGGCGCGCTCGCCGAAAGCAACAAGGCCGATGCCTTGTCGCGCGTGCTCTATCCCGCCGATTCCCACAAGGCCGGGCAGGAACTGCGGCTTCGGCAGGAGTATTTCTTCTCTACCGCCTCGCTGCAGGACATCGTGCAGCGCCATCTGAGCCAATATGGCGACCTGAAATCGCTGCCCGACAAGGCGGCGATCCATCTTAATGATACTCATCCGGCCATCGCTGTGGCGGAGTTGATGCGCCTGTTGATGGACGTCCACGGCATGGACTTCGATCAGGCCTGGGATATCACCCAGCGCACCTTCGGCTACACCAACCACACACTGCTGCCCGAGGCGCTGGAAAGCTGGCCGGTGCCGCTGTTCGAGCGGCTTTTGCCGCGCCACATGCAGATCGTCTATGCCATCAACGCTGAAGTGCTTCTGGAGGCGCGTGCTTCCAACCAGTTCTCGGACGAGCAGATTGGCCGCATCTCGCTGATCCAGGAAAATGGCGACCGTCGGGTGCGCATGGGCAATCTGGCCTTTGTCGGCTCGCATTCCATCAACGGCGTTTCGGCTCTTCACACCGACCTGATGAAGGAGACGGTGTTCGCCGACCTGCACAAGCTATATCCCGATCGTATCAACAACAAGACCAACGGCATCACGCCGCGGCGCTGGTTGATCCAATGCAATCCCGGACTGACGTCGCTCGCCCGTGAGGCGATCGGCGACCGTTTTCTCGATGACATCGACGCCATCAAGGATCTCGACGGTTTCGCCGGCGACGCCGCCTTTCGCGACAAGTTCGCCGCCGTCAAGCGCGCCAATAAGGCGCGATTGGCCAACCTCGTCGCCGACCGGCTCGGCATCAAGGTCGATCCTTCGGCGCTTTTCGACATCCAGATCAAACGCATCCACGAATACAAGCGCCAGCTTCTGAACATCCTCGAGGCGATCGCTCTCTATGACCAGATCCGCTCGCACCCCGAGCGCGACTGGATGCCGCGCGTGAAATTCTTCGGCGGCAAGGCGGCGCCCAGCTACCACAATGCCAAGCTGATCATCAAACTCGCCAACGATGTCGCAAAAGTCATCAACCGCGATCCGGCCGTGCGCGGTCTGCTGAAGGTGGTGTTCGTGCCGAACTACAATGTCAGTCTGGCCGAGATCATGATGCCGGCGGCCGACCTTTCCGAGCAGATCTCGACTGCCGGCATGGAAGCGTCGGGCACCGGCAACATGAAGTTCGCGCTCAACGGCGCGCTGACCATCGGCACGCTCGACGGTGCCAATGTCGAGATCAAGGAATGCGTCGGCGACGACAACATCTTCATTTTCGGCCTGACCACCGCCGAGGTCGCCGAGCGGCGCAACAACGGTTACGATCCGCGCGCCGTCATCGAAGGATCATCTGAGCTCGCGCAAGCGGTCGCTGCCGTCTCGTCGGGCGTCTTTTCGCCGGACGATCCGGAGCGTTACCGCGACCTCGTCAACGGCCTCTACAACAGCGACTGGTTCATGGTCGCCGCCGATTTCGATGCCTATGCCACCGCCCAGCGCGAGGTCGATGCGGTCTGGCGCAACAGTCCCGACTGGTACGCCAGGGCAATCCGCAATGTGGCGCGTGTCGGCTGGTTCTCCTCCGATCGCACGATCCGCCAATATGCGAAAGAAATCTGGAACGTGCCTGCCTGATGTGATTGCATGAGGCCGCAAACAATGTGGTCCCGGTGGTGTGAACTTGAAAGTCGGATCACACCACTAGAAACAAACACTCGGTGCCTGGGGAGGGACACTGCCTGATGAAGAAGCCGCGCGCGACCGCTGCGACAAGCGGGCCGGACGGACTGGCGGCAGCCAGCGATGTTGCGGCGATTGTTGCCGGCACGCATGGCGATCCGTTTGCCGTTCTCGGTGTTCAGGAGGCTGGGAAGGGTTTTGTGGCCCGCTGCTTTGTTCCGAATGCCGAATTCGTCACCGCTTATACGCTGACCGGCATCATCGCGGGTGAATTGTCCAGGCGCGACGATGGCGGCTTTTTCGAAGGCAAGCTCTCGATCAAGAAGCGGCAGCCGCTTCGCTATCACGCGCGCAATGCCGGCGGCGACTGGTGGCTGACCGATCCCTATTCGTTCGGTCCGGTGCTCGGGCCGATGGACGACTACTACATCGCTGAGGGATCGCATCTCAGGCTGTTCGACAAGCTCGGCGCCCATGTCATCGAGCACGAAGGCGCCACGGGCGTGCATTTCGCCGTCTGGGCTCCCAATGCGCGGCGTGTCTCTGTGGTCGGCGATTTCAACGAATGGGACGGCCGCCGGCACTCGATGCGGGATCGCCGCGACACCGGCATCTGGGAGGTGTTCATTCCCGATATCGGTGCCGGCCGGCCCTACAAATACGAGATCATCGGCCCCGACGGCGTCAGGCTGCCGCTGAAGGCCGATCCGTTCGCCTTCAAGTCCGAACTGCGTCCGGCCACCGCTTCGGTCGTGGCCGTGCCGCCGGCGCATGAGTGGGGCGACGAGGCGCATCGCAGTTTCTGGCGCAATGCCGATCACCGGCGCGAAGCCATTTCGATCTACGAGGTCCATGCCGGCTCCTGGCAGCTTCGCGACGACGGTACGTTCCTGTCATGGGACGAACTGGCCGACCGGCTGATCCCCTATGTGGTCGAGACCGGCTTCACCCATATCGAATTCATGCCGATCTCCGAACACCCGTATGACCCGTCCTGGGGCTACCAGACGACCGGCCTCTACGCGCCATCGGCCCGCTTTGGCGATCCGGACGGCTTTGCCCGCTTCGTCGACGGCGCCCACCGTGCCGGCGTCGGCGTTATTCTCGACTGGGTGCCCGCGCATTTCCCGGTCGATGAGCACGGCCTGGCCAATTTCGATGGCACCGCGCTCTATGAACATGCCGATCCGCGCAAGGGGTTTCATCCCGACTGGAACACCGCGATCTACAATTTCGGCCGCCGCGAGGTGGTGTCGTTCCTGGTCAACAATGCGTTGTTCTGGGCCGAGAAATACCATGTCGACGGACTTCGCGTCGATGCGGTCGCCTCGATGCTGTACCTCGACTATTCACGCAAGGCCGGCGAATGGATCCCCAACGAGAAAGGCGGCCGCGAGAACCTTGAGGCGGTCAGCTTCCTGCAGAAGATGAACAAGGAGGTCTACGGCCACCATCCGGGCGTGATGACCATCGCCGAGGAATCGACCTCTTGGCCGAAGGTCTCGGCACCGGTGCATGAAGGCGGGCTGGGCTTCGGCTTCAAGTGGAATATGGGCTTCATGCACGACACGCTGGAGTATTTCTCCAAGGAGCCGATCTTCCGAAAGCACCATCACAACGACCTCACCTTCGGCCTGACCTACGCCTTCTCGGAGAATTTCGTGCTGCCGCTCTCGCACGACGAGGTCGTGCACGGCAAAGGCACGCTGCTTGGCAAGATGGCCGGCGACGACTGGCAGAAGTTTGCGACGCTGCGCGCCTACTACGCTTTCATGTGGGGCTATCCCGGCAAGAAGCTGCTTTTCATGGGGCAGGAGTTCGCGCAGCGCCGCGAATGGAGCGAGGCGCGCGCGCTCGACTGGAACCTGCTTGAATTCCGGCCGCATCGCGGCGTCTGGCAGACGGTGCGCGATCTCAACTATCTCTACCGTTCGCGCCCGGCACTGCATGGCCGTGATTGTGAGCCGGAAGGGTTTTCCTGGCTGATCGTCGATGACAGCCAGAATTCGGTTTTTGCCTGGCTGCGCAGCGCACCGGGCGGCAGCCCGGTGGCCGTCATTTCCAATTTCACGCCGGTGCCGCGTGACAACTATCGCGTGCCGTTGCCGACATCAGGCAAATGGCGTGAGATCATCAACACCGATGCTTCGGAATATGGCGGGTCCGGCAAGGGCAATGGCGGCATGGTCGAGGCGCGGGCGGAGGGAGGAAGCATCTCCGCGACGATGCTTCTGCCGCCGCTGTCGACGATCATGCTTGAACTCGTTGCCGACTGAGCCATGTCGATATCGAGTAACTTGGGAGGGTAGAAATGGCAGACTTGAAACGGACCCAGCCGCTGGCGCGCGATGCCATGGCCTATGTATTGGCCGGCGGCCGTGGGAGCCGCCTCAAGGAACTGACCGACCGGCGTGCCAAGCCGGCCGTCTATTTCGGCGGCAAGACGCGCATCATCGACTTCGCGCTCTCCAATGCGCTGAATTCCGGCATTCGCCGCCTTGGCGTCGCCACCCAGTACAAGGCGCATTCGCTGATCCGTCATCTGCAGCGCGGCTGGAACTTCCTGCGCCCTGAACGAAACGAGAGTTTCGACATCCTGCCGGCAAGCCAGCGCGTTTCGGAAACGCAGTGGTACGAAGGCACCGCCGACGCCGTCTACCAGAACATCGACATCATCGAGGCCTACGGGCCCGAATACATGGTCATCCTGGCCGGCGACCACATCTACAAGATGGACTACGAGATGATGCTTCGCCAGCACGTCGACGCCAATGCCGACGTCACCGTCGGCTGCCTCGAAGTGCCGCGCATGGAAGCCACCGGCTTCGGCGTCATGCATGTCGATGCCAAGGACAACATCATCGCCTTCGTCGAAAAGCCTGCCGATCCGCCCGGCATTCCCGACAAGCCGGAGTTTGCCCTGGCCTCGATGGGCATCTACGTCTTCAAGACCAAATTCCTGATGGAGCAATTGCGCCGCGATGCGGCCGAGCCGGGCTCGAGCCGCGACTTCGGCAAGGACATCATCCCCTACATCGTCCAGCACGGTAAGGCGATCGCGCATCGCTTCGCCAAATCCTGCGTCCGCTCGACCGCCGAGAACGAGGCCTACTGGCGCGACGTCGGAACGGTCGATGCCTATTGGGAAGCCAATATCGACCTGACCGATATCACGCCCGAGCTCGATCTCTACGACCGCGACTGGCCGATCTGGACTTATGCCGAATTGAAGCCGCCGGCAAAGTTCGTGCATGACGAGGATGGCCGCCGCGGTTCGGCTGTGTCTTCGCTTGTCTCGGGCGATTGCATCGTCTCGGGGGCTTCGCTGAAAAAAAGCCTGATCTTCACCGGCGCGCGCATCAATTCCTATTCGACGCTGGAAGAAGTCGTCATGCTGCCCGACGTTCATGTCGGCCGGAACGCAAAGTTGAAGCGCGTGGTCATCGACCATGGTGTTAGGATACCGGAAGGGCTGGTGGTCGGCGAAGATCCTATTCTCGACGCCAAGCGCTTCCGCGTTTCCGAAAAGGGCATCTGCCTGGTCACGCAGGACATGATCGACAAGTTAGGGCTCTAACGCATGCAGGTTCTGTCGGTCACGCCCGAGATCTTTCCGCTGATCAAGACCGGAGGGCTTGCCGACGTGACCGGCGCGCTGCCCATCGCCTTGGCGGCCAAGGGCGTGACCGTGCGCACGCTCATCCCGGGCTTTCCGACCGTCATGGCCGCCTTCAAGAAGAAGCGGGCGGTTCTGCAATATCCCTTGCTGCAGGGCGGCAAGGCCTCCGTCCATTCAGTCCAACTCGCCGGGCTCGAACTGTTCGTGCTCGATGCGCCGCATCTGTTCGACCGTCCCGGCGGTCCCTACGGCAATGCCACCGGCGTGGACTGGCCAGACAATTGGCGGCGTTTCGCGGCCTTGAGCCAGGTCGGCGGCGACATCGCCGGTGGGGCCATCTCTGGCTACCAACCCGACATCGTCCATGCCCATGACTGGCAGTCGGCGATGACCCTGGCCTACATGCGCTACGGCAAGGCAGTTGGCATTCCCTCGATGATGACCGTCCACAATCTCGCCTTCCAGGGTCAGTTCGGCGCCGGCATTTTCGGCGAGCTCGGCTTGCCGGCGGCGGCGATGGCGCTCGACGGCGTCGAATATTATGGTGGTGTCGGCTTCCTCAAGGCTGGCCTGCAGGCCGCCTGGGCGATCACCACGGTCAGCCCGACCTACGCGCAGGAGATCCGCTCGGCGGAATTCGGCATGGGTCTCGACGGCCTCATCAACATGCGCTCCAGCGATCTCTATGGCATAGTCAACGGCATCGACACCGGCATCTGGGATCCGGAAACCGACAAGCATCTGGTGTCCCCCTACACGGCGAGCACACTGAAGGCGCGCGCGCCCAACAGGACTGCCGTGGAGGACCGCTTCAGCCTTGAGCGTGACGACAGCCCGATCGTCTGCGTGGTCAGCCGGCTGACCTGGCAGAAGGGGATGGACATACTGGCGCTGGTGATCGACGGCATCGTTGCCACTGGCGCGCGGCTGGCCATCCTGGGATCGGGCGATGCTGGTCTCGAAGGCGCGCTGCTTGCCGCTGCCGCCCGGCATCGCGGCCGTATCGGTGTGGTCGTCGGCTACGATGAGGGGCTGTCGCACATCATGCAGGGTGGCTGTGACGCCATCGTCATCCCCTCGCGCTTCGAACCGTGCGGGCTGACGCAGCTTTACGGCCTGCGCTATGGCTGCGTACCGGTGGTCGCGCGCACCGGGGGCCTCGCCGATACGGTCATCGACGCCAATGAGGCCGCCGTCTCTGCCGGTGTCGCCACCGGCCTCCAGTTCGCGCCCAACAATGGCGGTGCCTTGCTGCACGCCATCCGCCGCCTCGTCGACGCCCATGCCAGTCCGACGGTCTGGGAATCGCTGCAGCGCCAGGGCATGAAGGCCGATGTGTCGTGGGACAAGAGCGCCGAAAAATATGTCGAACTCTATCGCTCGCTACTTTCGAAAAGGGTTGCCTGAAGCATGATACGGACCGTCCCCACCAAGCCTTATTCCGACCAGAGGCCCGGCACGTCGGGCCTGCGCAAGAAGGTGCCTGTCTTTCAGCAGGAGCACTATGCCGAGAATTTCATCCAGTCGATCTTCGACGCGCTCGACGGTTTCAAGGGCAAGACCCTGGTGATTGGCGGTGACGGCCGGTTCTACAATCGCGAGGTCATCCAGAAGGCCATCGCCATGGCCGCCGCCAACGGCTTCGGCAAGGTGATGGTCGGGCAGGGCGGCATCCTGTCGACGCCGGCCGCCTCGCATGTCATCCGCAAGTACAAGACCTTTGGCGGCATCATCCTGTCGGCCAGCCATAATCCCGGCGGCCCGCATGAGGATTTCGGCATCAAGTACAATGCCGGCAATGGCGGCCCGGCGCCGGAAAAGCTGACCGACGCGATGTTCGAGAAAACCAAGACAATCTCAAGCTTCAAGATCGCCGATATCGATCCGATCGACATCGACACAACAGGCACGGTCAAGGCCGCCGGCATGACGGTCGAGATCATCGACCCGGTCGCCGACTATGCCGAACTGATGGAAAGCCTGTTCGATTTCGATGCCCTGCGCAAACTGTTCAAATCCGGCTTCCGCATGCGCTTCGACGCCATGCACGCGGTGACCGGCCCCTACGCCAAGGAGATCCTGGAGAACCGGCTTGGCGCGCCCAACGGCACCTGCCGCAATTTCAAGCCGCTGCCGGATTTCGGCGGCCATCACCCGGATCCGAACCTCGTCCATGCCAAGCACCTCTATGACGAGATGATGGGACCGGACGCGCCGGATTTCGGCGCTGCCTCGGATGGCGACGGCGACCGCAATCTGATCATCGGCAAGGGCATTTTCGTCACCCCGTCGGATTCAGTTGCCATGCTCGCCGCCAATGCCCGCCTGGCGCCCGGCTACAAGGCCGGTTTGAAGGGTATCGCCCGCTCGATGCCGACCAGTGGCGCTGCCGACCGCGTCGCTGAAAAACTCGGCATCGCCCTCTATGAGACGCCGACCGGCTGGAAGTTCTTCGGCAATCTGCTGGATGCCGACATGGCGACGATCTGCGGCGAGGAGAGTGCGGGCACCGGCTCCAACCATGTCCGCGAAAAGGACGGCCTATGGGCGGTGCTTTTGTGGCTCAACATCCTTGCCGCGCGCGGCGAAAGCTGCAAGCAGATCGTCACTGAGCACTGGGCGACCTACGGTCGCAACTACTATTCGCGGCACGATTATGAAGAGGTTGAGAGCGACCGCGCCAACGCATTGGTCGACGAACTGCGCGCCAAGCTCGGCGCGCTGCCGGGTACCAGCGCTCGCGGCATGAAAATCGCCAGCGCCGACGATTTTGCCTATCGCGATCCGGTCGACGGTTCGATCAGCGAGCATCAGGGCATCAGGGTGCTGTTCGAAGGTGGTTCGCGGGTCGTCTTCCGCCTCTCCGGCACCGGCACGTCGGGCGCGACGCTGCGCGTCTACATCGAACGTTACGAGCCGGACAAGTCGAGGCACGACCTCGACACCCAGGCCGCCCTTGCCGATCTGATAGCCGCAGCCGATGATATTGCCGGGATTCACAGCCATACCGGCCGCCCCAAGCCAAGCGTGATTACTTGAGGGTGGCGGTTCGCGCTTTCCCTTCTCCCCTTGTGGGGTTCGAAGGACGGGGCGAGACCCGTGGCTCGCCCCAGGGCGGTGGATCGGCGCGTAGCGCCGAGACGGTTGAGGGGTGCGCGAAGGATCGCTGTCCTTGCCAAGCGGGAACATCCCTCATCCGTCGCCTTCGGCGACACCTTCTCCCACAAGGGGCGAAGGGGGAGACTGCATGACCCAGCTCGGCGCCACCGTCACCCGCGAAGGCATCCGCTTTGCCGCCTGGTCGCAGGCCGCCCGTCGGCTTTGGGTCTCGATCTTCGACGAGCAGGGCAACCGGGAAATCGAACGGCTCGAACTGCAGCCGGAAGGTGAGGGCGTCCATGCGCTGTTCATTGCGGGCCTTGGCCAGGGCATCCGCTACGGCTTTCGCGCCGATGGCGACTACGCGCCGGAACGCGGACTGTGGTTCGATCCCGCCAAGCTCCTGACCGATCCATATGCCGTCGAGATCGACAGGTCCTATGTCTATGACTGGCGGCTGGCCCAGCGCCGGGGCGAGGGCGCCGATACCGCACCGCTGATGCCGAAGGCGATTGCCGCTGCGCTGCCGAAGCCGGTGCAGGCTGCCCCGCCGCTATTCCAGCCGGGCGGCCTTATTTACGAAGTGCCGGTGCGCGCCTTCACCATGCTGCATCCGGACATTCCCGAAAAATTGCGCGGAACAGTCGCCGCACTTGCTCACCCGGCGGTTATCGAGCATCTGAAAAAACTGGGGGTTGACGCGGTCGAACTGATGCCGGTGACCGCGTGGATTGACGAGCGACATTTGCCGCCGCTCGGGCTGCGCAACGCCTGGGGCTACAATCCCGTGACTTTCATGGCCCTCGATCCGCGTTTGGCGCCGGGCGGCATCATGGAGTTGCGAAACACGGTCGCCGTGCTGCGTGAGGCTGGCATCGGCGTCATCCTCGACCTCGTCTTCAACCACACCGGCGAGAGCGACTGGCTTGGCCCGACGCTGTCGCTGCGCGGCCTGGACAACAAGGCCTACTACCGGCACTCATCAGACGGCGGGCTGGCCAACGATACCGGCACCGGCAACACGGTCGCTTGCGATCATCCTGTCGTCCAGGAGATGGTCCTCGACACGCTTCGCCATTTCGTCAGGGATGCCGGCGTCGACGGCTTCCGCTTCGACCTGGCGCCCATTCTGGGCAGGGTTGAAGGAACATTCGATGCCGAGGCGCCGATGCTGAGAGCGATGCGCGACGACCCGCTGCTGGCCGATCGCGTGTTGATCGCTGAGCCGTGGGACATCGGTTCCGACGGCTATCAGCTCGGTAATTTCCCGCCGCCCTTCCTCGAATGGAACGACAAGTATCGCGATGACGTCAGGCGCTTCTGGCGCGGCGACGCCGGCATGGTCGGTGCGCTGGCGACCCGGCTTGCCGGTTCGTCCGATGTGTTCGCAACGAACCGGCAAAACGCCAGTCGGACCGTCAATTTCATCGCCGCCCATGACGGCATGACGCTCGCCGATATCGTGCGCTACGAGCGCAAGCACAACGAAGCCAATGGCGAGCAGAACCGCGACGGTCACAATGAAAACCTATTCTGGAACAACGGCGTCGAAGGGGATGCGGACGATCCGGCCGTATGGGAGTCTCGCCAGAACGATCAGTGCGCGCTGCTCGCCACGCTGTTTGCCTCGCGCGGCACCATCATGCTGACCGCAGGCGACGAGTTCGGCCGCACCCAGCAAGGCAACAACAACGCCTATGCGCAGGACAACGAGATCACCTGGCTCGACTGGGCCGGCCGTGACCAGGTGCTGGAGCGCTACACGGAGGAACTCTCGAGGCTGCGCCGGTCGATGCCGGCGCTCTCCGATACAAGCTTCCTCACTGGCCAGCCACCGGCAGGTTCAGAGATACCGGACGTCGCATGGCTGACCGAGACAGGCGCGCCGCTCAATGAACAGTGCTGGCAGGACCCGCAGCGGTACCGCCTCGTCATGATCCTGGGTGGCGTCAGCCGCCTTGCCGTCATCATCAACGGCGATCGCCGGGCCTGCATGTTCACCTTGCCTGAGCGAGACGGATTCTTCTGGGCTCCAGCCATCGAAGCGCCGGATGCGGCGGACAGATCGCGACCGATATCGGGACGGGCGGTGATCTTCATGATCGAACGAGCGCAAGCCGGCACAGGGGAGAAGCGCAATGGCGGCGAGTGACAAGACCGGATGGTGGCGTGGTTGCGTCATCTACCAGATCTATCCGCGCTCCTTCCAGGACACGACCGGCGATGGCAGCGGCGATCTCGCCGGTATCACCTCGAGGCTCGCCCATGTCGCCTCGCTTGGTGTCGATGCCGTCTGGCTGTCGCCTTTCTTCAAGTCGCCGATGGCCGATATGGGCTACGACGTGTCGGATTACTGCGATGTCGATCCGATGTTCGGCACGTTCGAGGATTTCGATGCGCTGGTCGCCGAGGCGCATCGTCTCGGCCTGAAGATCGTCATCGACCAGGTGCTGTCGCATTCGTCCGACAGGCACGACTGGTTTGTCGAAAGCCGCGCCAGCCGCGATAACCCCAAGTCGGACTGGTATGTCTGGGCCGATGCCAAGCCAGATGGCGGGGCACCCAACAACTGGCTCTCCGTGTTCGGTGGCCCGGCCTGGGAATGGGATTCGACCCGCCGGCAATACTACATGCACAACTTCCTAGCCTCGCAGCCCGACCTGAATTTCCACAACCCGGAGGTCCAGGACGCGCTTCTCGACACGGTGCGGTTCTGGCTGGAGCGCGGCGTCGACGGCTTCCGGCTCGATACGGTCAATTACTATGTCCACGACCGCTGGCTGCGCAGCAATCCGCCCCTGGCGTCGAGCGTCGCCGGCACCAACGGCGAGACCAACACCTACCTCTACCAGGAGCATCTGTTCGACAAGACGCAGCCGGAAAACCTGGCGTTCCTGCGCCGCTTCAGGGCGCTGCTCGATGAATATGACGACCGCGCCGCGGTTGGCGAAATCGGCGATGAAGGCCGCTCGCTGCAGACGCTCGCGGCTTACACCTCAGGCGGCGACAAGCTGCATATGTGTTACACCTTCGACCTGCTCGGTCCGCAGTTCTCGGCCGCGCATGTGCGTGGCTGCGTCGAAGCCTTCGAGGCGGCCGTCTCCGACGGCTGGGTCTGCTGGGCGTTCTCCAACCATGACGTGGTGCGCCATGTCAGCCGCTGGACAAGGCCGGGCAGCGATCCCGACGCCGTCGCAAGATTCTCGATCATGCTGTTGTCCTGCCTGCGCGGCTCGATCTGCCTCTATGAGGGCGAGGAGCTGGGCCTGGAGGAGGCGGAGCTGGCCTATGAGGATCTGCGCGATCCCGTCGGCATCCGCTTCTGGCCAGGCGTCAAGGGCAGGGATGGGTGTCGCACGCCAATGGTCTGGGAGGCCGGCGCCGACAATGCAGGCTTCTCCACGGCCAGGCCCTGGCTGCCGATACCGGCCAGCCATCGCACCCGCGCGGTCGACGTCCAGAATGCCGACACGGCCTCGGTGCTGAAGTCCTATCGGACCACGCTGGCCTTGCGCGGGAAGCATGAGGCGCTGGTATCAGGCTCGATCCGCTTTCTCGACGCCGAGGGTGACGTGCTGGCTTTCGTTCGCGAGGGCGGCGGCGAAAGACTGCTCTGTGTCTTCAATTTTGCTGGAGGACCGGCCAATTGGCCGTTGCCGCAAGACTTAGGAGCGGTTACGGAACTTGACGGCGATGCCTCGCTCACCAGGGAGGTCGAGCTTTTGCTGCCGGGACTTGGATGCTTCCTCGGTAGGCTCGACTGATGCCTCGACTGCTCTACTGCACCAGCACGGAGCGTCCACAAGTCGCGCCGGTGACCCGGACATCCGCCTCGCCGAGACGCACGCCAAGGGCTCCAAGCAGGTTGGCAAGCAAGGTATCGATCGGGGCCGCCACGCTGTTCAGAAGTGCCACCACCGGCGGCTTCACAAATCCCAGAAGGGCGTCAAGATTCAGCGGCAGGCCGAGTAAATTCGCCGTCAGCGACAGGCCGCTGACCAGCGACGTAGTCAACGATTGGGTAAAATTTTGCGTGTAAGCGGTCCTTATCGTCTTGGCATCGATGTCGGCCTTGTTGAAAGTCAGCGTCGTCGCGGGGTTATTGGCCATGTTAAACGCCGCTGAGCCCACTACGGACACCACGGGGATGAGCAGAAGTTTCACGGCCGCGATTTCGGTGTTGGAAAACGTCTCCTTATTGGTGAAATCGGCAAAGCCGGCGCTGCTGCTGTCACCGAGATGTCCTTCGACGATACCGGGACGTGTAGCAACGGTGACCTTGATACTGTCAGGGCCTGTTGGACAACTTATGTCCATGAGCTTGGCCTCGGCATAGGCGACTTCGACATGCAGGGGCAAACTGACCGATACCAAGGTGATACCGCCTCCGACATTTTTGTTACCGCCCCCGATCTTCACTATTAGCTTGATGCGGGTCTGCGCCGTCCGCACAATGGCGCCGACCTCGCCAACCGCCAGCCATGGCGAGGATTGCGGCGGTTCGCCGATGGCGATGGCGAGCGTGGTCGACAGCACCCCCGGAATGGCGGCGCCGAGGGCGACGTCGACCTGCTTCGAACCGTTTGCCAGTCCGGCGGCGGCGGTCAGCATGCCCATCGCGCTGGCATCGACGCCAAGGCCGGCCGGCTTTTGACCGAGGCCCAACTTGCCGACGGAGCCGAGATCGATCAGATGACTGAGCGGGATCTGGACCGTACTGGTCGACTTGGAAGCGATCGTCTGCAGGGCGACCTTGGCCGTGTTGCCAAGCCCCGGCACATTGGCCATGGCCGTGGCGATCTGGCCGACGGTCGCCTTCGATGCCAGCACATCCGAATACGACACGCCGGTCAGGTTCAACTGTGTGGCAAGGCCGTCGACGAAGGAGAGCACGCTCACATCGGCGGAGAGCAGCGCGTTGTAGTCCATGACGCTGAGCGAGATGTTGCTGCCGAGAAGTCCGCCGAGAAGCGCGTTGAGGATACCGCCATCGAGGCTGGCGAGCCTCGATCCGACCGAGAACGTCGCCTGCGGCGTCATGCTGGCGATGGCTTGGGTGCCGATGACGGGAGTTGGGATCAGCGAACTCGCGAAATAGCGGGCCGGGATCTTCTTCAGGGTGACATGGACGGCATTGTAGGGTGTTACGCTGGCCTGGAAACGCTGGCCCACATTGGCGCCGGATGCCACATATCGCCCGGGCGTGACCGTCACGACGGTTTTGCCGGCCGCCGGCTCGATCGTCTGTCCCGAGCTTTGAACGATAACCCCTGGCATGCCGTTGTCGGTCAGTGTGGTGACAACCGCGGTGTTGACATTGGTCATGTTCGAGGCGGCGGTGATCGCCGCCAGGTCCACCATTGCCTGGGCTTCGCGGCGCTCGGTGTAGATCGAGGCTTCGTCGATGGCCACCGCGGCCAGCGCCAGCGCCACCGGCGCGCTCAATGCCGCCATGACGGTGAAGTTCGCTTTCCTGTCACTCAGCATCAACCGGGCAAGCCGACCGATCCCATTGCACGCATGCAGCAGCATTCAAATGCCCCCGACCCTGATCGTTGACTGGCGCTTGATCGTGGTCCCGGGCATGGCTATGCCCGGGAAAAGGTTCCAGATCGGCAGGTTGCGGGCGTCGTACTGGATGGAAACCACGAACTGGCTTCCATCAGCCGTGCTGTCGTTGGCCTGGTAGGTCAACTTGCTGACATCCACGAAGGGATATCCGCCGGCATTGTTGGTGACGAAGCTGGCTACGAGCGTCTGGCGTTCGGTCTGGTTCAACCCGGCAATTGCCGTGCGGGCGGCATCCGCTGCGATCTGTTGGATCGAGTTGGCGGCGCCGAAGTATATACCATATGCAACCATTCCGAGTAGAAGAAGAATGAAAATCGGTGAAAGCAAGGCAAATTCGACCGCAGAAGTGCCGTGTTCTTCTTGAAATTTCCGCATTAATTGACGGATTTTGGGCAATTTACTTGCTCTGTTACTCATAGCCGCCACGCGTCTGAAGTTCGAACCATATAGAAGGTACTCATAATGTAACCCCAGGTTGCTTAAGAACGCATTAAGACATTCCGGCAAACTGGCATGGCTCCGATTCGCGGTGAAAAATGGCGTCGAGGTGAAGAAACCAAGTCAAGCTTCTGGTTTCGGCTGGTGTTTCAGCGGCCACGCCATAGCTTTCGTCCGCCTTACTTTGGGTGACCCAGAGAGTCTGTTGAAATAAAAATTCTCCGCGTTAGTGTCTGGGCACGAGCCGCAGGACGGGAACCAGCGGCGCGCTCAAAGGGGTCAGATATCGGCTCCAGGGCGTCAACACTTAATAGGCGCGCCAACGGCAGCGCCGACAGGGAGAACTTCATGCTGAAAAACATGCTGAAGGCGACGGTGCTCGCCACGACCATGGCGCTGGCCGCCGGCACGTTCTACACGCCGGCTTTCGCCGAGACCATCTATAACAGAGGTAGCGCCGCCGAAGCGGAGACGGTCGATCCGCACAAGACCTCGACAGTCTACGAAGCCGATATCATACGCGACCTGTTCCAGGGCCTGGTCATGCATGACCAGAAGACGAACCTCATTCCGGGCGCGGCCGAAAGCTGGACAGTGTCCGACGACGGCACTGTCTACACCTTCAAGCTGCGCAAGGATGGCCTCTGGTCGGATGGCAGCCCGGTGACGGCGGACGATTTCGTCTATTCGTTTCGTCGGCTGGAAGATCCGGCCACCGCTGCCGAATACGCCTCGATGCTGTACCCGGTGAAGGGTGCGGAGGACGTCAACACCAAGAAGGGCAAGCCGGAAGATATGGGTGTCAAAGCGATTGACGCAAATACCCTCGAAGTCACGCTGAAGGCGCCGACGCCTTACTTCCTGGAGATGCTGACCCACCAGGCCGCCTATCCGGTCAACAAGGCTTCGATCGACAAGCTCGGCGCCGACTGGATCAAGGCGGGTAATCTCGTTTCGAACGGCGCCTATACGCTGGCCGAGTGGATTCCCAACGACCACATGAAGCTGGTCAAGAATCCGAAATTCTGGGACGCCGCGACCGTCAAGATGGACGTCGTCAACTATATCCCGACCGAAGACCGCTCATCGGCGATGAAGCGCTTCGAGGCCGGCGAACTCGACAGCTACGGCGACCTGCCGACCGAACAACTCGCTGACCTCAAGACCAAGTTCGGCGACCAGATCCGCGTCGGACCTTATCTCGGCACCTATTATTATGCGATCAAGACCGACAAGGCGCCGTGGGACAATGTCGAACTGCGCAACGCCATCTCGATGGCGATCGACCGCGACTTCCTCGCTGAGAAGGTCTGGCAGAACTCGATGCTGCCTGGCTATTCGATGGTGCCTCCGGGCATCGCGGGCTACACGCCGGCAATGGCCAAATACGCCGACATGTCGCAGATCGACCGCGAGGACGCTGCCAAGAAGACCCTCGAGAAACTCGGCTATACGCCCGAGCATCCATTGAAGATGGAGATCCGCTACAACACTTCGGAAAACCACAAGAACACGGCCGTCGCCATCCAGGAACAGTTGAAGCCGCTCGGCATCGACGTCTCGCTCGTCAACACCGACACCAAGACCCACTACTCCTTCCTCGAGCAGAAGGGCGACTACGACGTGGCGCGTGCCGCCTGGATCGCCGACTACAAGGATCCGGAGACCTTCCTCGGCATCACCCGCAAGGCCAGCGGCAACAATTATTCGAGCTATGTCAGCCCGGCATATGAAGCGGCCATGGACAAGGCTGCGGCTGCCGGCGGCAAACCGGAAGAGCGCATGAAGGACCTCACTGAGGCCGAGCGCATCCTTGTCGATGACGTCGGTAACATTCCGCTTCTCTACTACAGCTTCCACGACATCGTTTCCTCGAAGCTGCATGGCTTCGACGACAATGTGATGGACATCCATCCGTCCCGCTTCATCAGCAAGGACTGATCCTTAGCCGGGCCGCCGCGCAACGAGATGCGCGGCGGTGCTGGTTTGCCATCGCATCGGCCCGGGAACCGGAATCGATTTTCGGCATGTCGGTGCGAAGATTTGAAGGCTAGGGCGCAACCGTCCAACTGGACGCGCGTTGCTCTGGATCAAGCGGGGCACCGATGCTGCGATACGTATTACGGCGGCTTCTGACCGCCATCCCGACGCTGTTTGTCATCGTGACCATGGCGTTTTTCCTGATGCGCGTCGCGCCGGGCGGCCCATTCAACCAGGAGCGGGGGCTAAGCCCCGAGATCAAGGCCAATCTCGAAGCCCAGTTCGGCCTCAACGACCCGCTCTGGCTGCAATTCGTCCATTATCTCGGCAATCTGCTGCGCGGCAATTTCGGCCCGAGCTACAACATGCCGGATTTCACCGTCACCGAACTCTTCGCCAAGGGCCTGCCTATATCGGTTCAGCTCGGTGCCTCGGCGCTCGTCCTGGCGCTGCTGCTCGGTTGTGTGCTCGGCACCATTGCGGCGCTTAACCAGAACAAGCTTGGCGACTATACGGTGATCGCGCTGGCGACGGCCGGCAGCACTATCCCAACCTTCGTCATCGCGCCGGTGATCCAACTCCTGTTCGGGCTGACTTGGAGGCTGCTGCCGATCGGTGGGTGGGGCGATGGCGCTTTCATCAACAAGGTCGGTCCGGTGTTGACGCTCGCTCTGCCGCAGATCGCCATCGTCGCCCGGCTGATGCGTGGCTCGATGATCGAATCCTTGCGGTCCCACCACATCCGCACGGCGCGCGCGCTCGGCCTGTCCGATTGGTCGGTGGTGGTCAAGCATGCGCTGCGCGGTGCCATCCTGCCGATCGTCTCCTTCACCGGTCCGGCGGCGGCGGCATTGCTGACCGGCTCGGTCATTGTCGAGACGATCTTCTCCATTCCAGGCGTCGGCCGCTATTTCGTCGATGCCGCGCTCAATCGTGACTACACGCTGGTGATGGGAACGGTGGTGGTGATCGCCATCTTTACCATTGTCTTCAACCTGATCGTCGACGTCATGTACGCGGTCGTCGATCCGAGGGTGCGCTATGACTGACATCGCAGCCACAGCCCCCACCGTCATCGGCCGTTCGCTCTGGGGGGACGCCTGGGCGCGGCTCAAGGCCAATCGCGCCGCCATGTTCAGCCTGTACTACCTTGCCCTGATCGGTGTCGTCAGCGTGTTCGGGCCGTGGTTCGTGCCACATCAATACACCACCATCTATGCCGACTATGTGCGCATGCCGCCAAGCCTGTCAGCCTATCCGAAGGCCGACATGATCGAGACGGCGCTTACCGAAGCGATCAAGCGCATGCGGGTCGACATCAAGGAGTGGCGGCAGGAAGGCAACCAGGTCTTCGTCACCGTCAAGTCGACCAGGCCGATCGACGATCGCAACATCCGTTATCTCGACCGTTCAGATGCCTTTGACGGCACCAAGATCGAGAGCAAGTCGCCCGACGGTCTCGAAGTGACGATGAGCGCCTCGATCAAGCAGCAATATTTCCTGTTCGGCACCGACAACACCGGCCGGGATCTGTTGTCGCGCACGCTGATGGCCGGGCGCATATCGCTGGCCATCGGCCTGCTCGCGGGTGTCGTGGCGGTGGTCATCGGCGTGGTCTACGGGGCCGCTGCCGGCTTTGCCGGCGGCAAGGTCGACGAGGTGATGATGCGCATCGTCGACGTGCTCTATTCCTTGCCCTTCATCTTCTTCGTCATCATGCTGGTAGTGTTTTTCGGCCGCAACTTCGTGCTGAT
The DNA here is from genome assembly GCF_040322895.1 of Mesorhizobium sp. M0088. NCBI lineage: Bacteria > Pseudomonadati > Pseudomonadota > Alphaproteobacteria > Hyphomicrobiales > Phyllobacteriaceae > Mesorhizobium > Mesorhizobium sp. M0088. Next base: position 46,990 of record NZ_JAMYUI010000003.1, on the reverse strand, counting down.
GTTCCTGGCGGTCGGCGCCGTGCTGTGGCTCGACATGGCGCGCATCGTGCGCGGCCAGGCGCTGTCGATCCGCCGGCAGGAATATGTCCAGGCGGCGGAAGCCATGGGTGTCGGCCAGCGCGGTATCCTGCTGCGCCACGTCATCCCCAACCTGCTCGGCCCGGTGGTGATCTACATGACGCTGCTGGTGCCTCAAGTCATCATCCTGGAAAGCTTCCTGTCGTTTCTCGGCCTCGGCGTGCAGGAGCCGATGACCAGCTGGGGCGTGCTGATCTCGGTCGGCGCCAAGAACATCGGCACCGCCAACTGGCTGCTCCTGTTTCCCGCCTTCTTCCTCGTCTCGACGCTGTTCGCGCTGAACTTCGTCGGCGACGGCCTGCGCGACGCACTGGACCCGAGAGATCGCTAAGATGGGGATCGCTAAGATGGCTGCTTCCGAAACGATCCTCAGCGTCAAGGATCTGCGTGTCCGCTTCCGCACGCTCGACGGCGCAGTCGAGGCGGTGAAGGGCATCAGCATCCACGTCAATGCGGGCGAGACCGTTGCCGTGGTTGGCGAATCCGGGTCCGGCAAAAGCCAGACGATGATGGCGGCGATGAGCCTGCTGGCATCGAATGGCGAAGCGACAGGCAGCGTCGATTATCGCGGCCGCAATCTTCTGACGCTCAGCAAATCCGAGCTCAACCAGGTTCGTGGCCGCAAGATCAGCATGATCTTTCAGGAGCCGATGACTTCGCTCGATCCGCTCTATTCGATCGGCAACCAGTTGATCGAGCCGATCCGCCGGCACCGGGGCGTGAATGCCGCCGAGGCGCGGGAAGAGGCGCTCAAGCTGCTGCGGCTGGTGCATATTCCCGATCCCGAGCGGCGGATGAAATCCTATCCGCATGAAATGTCCGGTGGCCAGCGCCAGCGTGTGATGATCGCGATGGCGCTCGCCAACGACCCTGACATATTGATCGCCGACGAGCCGACGACGGCGCTCGACGTGACCATCCAGGCGCAGATCCTGATGCTTCTGGCCGAATTGCAGCGCAAGCTCGGCATGGCGATCGTCTTCATCACCCACGATCTTGGCATCGTCCGCCGCTTTGCCGACCGGGTCTATGTCATGCGCCAGGGCGAGGTTGTCGAGGAGGGGGAGGCGGAGGCCATCTTCGTCAATCCCCAGCATGCCTACACGAAAATGCTGCTGGCGGCCGAGCCGGCCGGCAGCAAGGCGCCGCCGCCCGCCAATGCTCCGGTGCTGCTCGAAGGCAGAAATGTCGAAGTGACGTTCAGGATTGGCGGCGGGTTTCTTGCTGGTGAACCGCTGATGCTGCGTGCCGTCGATCACATCTCGATCCGGCTGCAGCGAAACCAGACCATCGGCATCGTTGGTGAATCCGGCTCGGGCAAGTCGACGCTCGGCCGCGCCTTGCTGCGGCTGTTGCCGAGCGACGGGCTTATCCGTTTCGGCGATCGCGACATTTCCCAAGCCGACAGGCAGGCGATGCGGCCGCTGCGGCGCCAGATGCAGCTCGTCTTCCAGGACCCGTTCGGCTCGCTGTCGCCGCGCATGACCGTCGGCCAGGTCATCACCGAAGGACTTCTGGTGCATGAGCCTGATCTTTCGGGCAAGCAGCGTGATCAACGCGCGGTCGACGCCTTGCGCGAGGTCGGCCTCGACCCCAACGCACGCAATCGCTACCCGCACGAATTCTCCGGCGGCCAGCGGCAGCGCATCGCCATTGCTCGCGCCATGATCCTGAAGCCCAGGCTGGTGGTATTGGATGAGCCGACCTCAGCGCTCGATCGCTCTGTGCAGAAACAGATCGTCGAACTGCTGCGCAAGCTGCAGGCGGACCACGAATTGTCCTATCTCTTCATCAGCCACGATCTGTCGGTCGTGCGCGCCATGGCCGACTACATCATCGTCATGAAACAGGGCAAGATCGTCGAGGAAGGGCCGACTGAGGCGATCTTCAGCGATCCGCGGCACGCCTACACACAGACGCTGATGGCCGCGGCGATCGACGTGACGCGATTTCGCCTGAGCGCCTGAACCGGGCTCCGCACCGAGGCATTGGCGTCCGCTCAATTCGCGGACCTGGGGCACTTGCGTGCTCGCACAGCGGCAATGGCATCCTGTTGCTGCTTAAGCCGGTCGATCCTGGCTGTTTCACGGTTGGCTACCGCCGTCTTCACGCGTGAGCCGCCGAGCAGCCAGCGTGGAACATTGGTGTTGGCCACCTTGCCGCGCGTGATTGCCGTTTGCGAGATGTCACGGGCGACGTCTCCCATCGCCCTGTTGAGGTCGGTGCACGTCATCGAATCGTATTTCGCTGCATCGACGGTTCTGCCGAGCGATGAACAGCCAGCGACGAGAACCAGCGTCATCACGAGAATCAAGGGCGGGGCTGTGGTTGAATTCAAATTCATGTCGCACTCGGCCCGCCGTTTCGCTGACTCCATCAGGTCCATCGACCCTAAAGCCGACGGACCTTTTCGTCAAAATATGCGGCCCGCGAAGAAACCTGCCACCGGCCCAGCCTTTCCGTCCGGCGCAATCGCTGGTGAACGCAGAGAGCCCGTCCCGGCGACGTCGGGCGGTCCTTTCCTACGCTGCTTCGGCCACGAACGTCGACGGGGAGCAACCGCCGAGCACTGTCTGAGCGATGTCGGCGTCATTTTCATCGACATGCGCCATCACCAGAACCACCCCCTCGGCAACGTCCTGATCATCCGCCTTCATGGCGGCCATGGCGAATGTTCCAAACAGACCGCCGGCAACGCCGCCGCAGACCGCGCCCGCCACCGCTGTTGGCAGCACGCTCGCAGCAACAGGATTGGTGCCATAGGCCGCAACGGCGCTCAGGCAGGCCAACACGCCGGCGGCAGCGCCAAGTAACGATCCCAAAGCGGAAACCCTAAGAGATCCCGCCTCGTTATTGTAAGGCCCGATGATGGCGATCTGTACGCGAGGAATTCCGGCCGCCACCAAGTCGCTGGCGACCCGCGCCGCGTCGGCGGGGGAATCAAAAAGTCTGCTAATCGTTGGCATGGTCGCTTAACGCTTCTGGCTGTTCAGCGTCGTGTCGGTGAGGAATGACGCGGCAATCAGGTCGTCAACCTCGATTAGGCCCTCGTCGCCCTCCATGATGGCCGCGACCTTCTGGAAGGTCTTCATCTCGTCTTCGGTAATCTGGGCTTCCTGCATCCTGGCTTTGATCTCTGTCATGCGCATGCCCAGGGCATGGGATTTCTTGGTCTCACGGTTCGACATGCTGCTGCTCTTTAGTTTTTCATTGATCATTTTTCGCCCACCACCCGAATTTGGGGCAAGGGCAAGCGTTTCCAACCTGGACTTCGGTCGGGCAGGGGCTGGACTTAAGTCTGGTTGCGGGCGTGATTGGGATGCGTGCCAAAGGCCTCTCGTGGCCCCACTCCCATCAAGACCCGACTCCCATCAAGAATCGGGGCCGGATCCCTGCGTCGGGTACCCGTCGTTCGATCACCACCGGATGGTGCCGATGGGTTAGGACGGAACCTGTCACGACAGCGCTGTCGTGGTGATGATGCCGGCGCCTATGATCATAGGACGCACGACGGAACATTAGGCGTGCCTGATGGTTTATTTCTCGCAGCCGGGATCACGATTTGGTGTCTGCTGCAGATCAGTCGGCAAAGGCTGGTCGGCCCGCGTTCTCCGCCAGAGGCGCGGGCTTCCCCAGGCAGCAGGAGAGAGATCATGAACAACATCATTTGGCTCGTTGGAGCTGTAGTCATCGTGATAGCGATCTTGAGCTTTTTTGGCCTCCGCTGAGCGGAAACGCGCGTACCAGTTGAGATGTTTTCCGGGATCTGTCCGCGAGCGCAGGCATGAAGGCATCAGGCGGCCGGTTGGACCGTCTGGTTACTGTCCAGTGCAAGAGGCATCGCTGTCGGCCGAGTCACAGAGGCACGGCGAATAGAAACTCGCCCATCCGACTGACGGGGGACGCGAGTAGTCTCGCTTGAGGGGCAGGTGGAGCGCCGAAGTCGGGATGCGCTAACTCTTTGTTTTTTCTGGTCGGAGTGGCAGGATTTGAACCTGCGACCCCCTCGTCCCGAACGAGGTGCGCTACCAGGCTGCGCTACACTCCGTGACCAGACCGCGGGCTTATAGCCGCCACACTTGGTTCCTGCAAGCGGCACGGCGGCACTTCTGTCGCATTTCGTCGGCTTTCGTCGAGCATTGCCCGAAAGGCCCGGATTCCCTTCCGGAATAAACGTGGCCTAAAGCCTTGTGTGCTAAGCCGCAGCCCTCGACAATTCGTAATTTCTGCCATTCGGAGTTTCCAGTCTTGTCCTTCAGCATCGTTGGCGACGCCCGGCCCAACAGTTTCGAATTCGAAACCGAAGCGCTGATCAAGGCGTCCGGCTTTCGCGAATATGACGCGCGCTGGTGGTTCGGCCATCCCGGCTCCGCGCAACTGCCGGAGCTCAATCTGATCGGCGTCCAGGCGCTCGGCATGGGGCTTGGCACGCTGATCCGCCGTCTCGGCGCCGGTCCAGATATCGTCACCGGGCATGATTTCCGCTCCTATTCGCTGTCGATCAAACTGGCCCTGGTGTCCGGTTTGATGGCCGCAGGCGCACGGGTGAGGGACATCGGACTGGCGTTGTCGCCGATGGCGTATTTCGCCCAGTTCGCTTTGGATACGCCCTCGGTCGCCATGGTCACCGCTTCGCACAACGAAAATGGCTGGACTGGCGTCAAGATGGGTGCTGCGCGGCCGCTGACCTTCGGCCCGGAAGAGATGAGCGCGCTGAAGGCGATCGTGCTGGCTGGTGATTTCGATCTCGTCGGCGGCGGCTCCTACGATTTCATCCGCGACTTTCGCGCGACCTATCTCGACGATCTGACCCGCGACAAGCGCATCGCCCGAAAGCTGAAAGTGGTCGCAGCCTGCGGCAATGGCACCGCCGGCGCCTTCGCGCCGCGGGCGTTGCAGCGCATCGGCTGCGAGGTCATCGCGCTCGACGTCGAGCTCGACCATACATTTCCGCGCTACAATCCCAATCCCGAGGACATGCGGATGCTGCATGCCATCCGGGACAAGGTGCTGGCATCAGGCGCCGACATCGGCCTTGGCTTCGACGGCGATGGCGACCGCTGCGGCGTCGTCGACAATGAAGGCAATGAAATTTTTGCCGACAAGGTCGGTGTGATGCTGGCAAGGGATATTTCCAGCCAGCATCCCAACTCGACCTTCGTCGTCGACGTCAAATCGACCGGCCTGTTCCATACCGACGCAATGCTGCGCGCCAATGGCGCCGTCACTGACTATTGGAAAACCGGCCATTCCTACATCAAGCGCCGCGTCGCCGAACTCGGTGCTGTCGCCGGTTTCGAAAAGTCGGGTCATTTCTTTTTCAATCCGCCGATCGGGCGCGGATATGACGACGGGCTGATCACCGCCATCGCCATCTGCCAAATGCTGGATCGCAGCCCGGGCAATTCGATGGCCGATCTTTATCGCGCCCTGCCGCTGACCTTCGGCACGCCGACCATGTCGCCTCACTGCGCGGACGACGTGAAGTATGGGGTTGTCGAGCGGGTGGTTGCCGACTTTCGGGCCATGAAGCGGGATGGAATGGTTTTCGCTGGCCAGAAGATCGCAGACCTCATCACCGTCAACGGCGTGCGCGTCGTCGCCGACGACGGCACCTGGGGGCTGGTGCGCGCCTCATCGAACAAACCGGAACTGGTCGTGGTGGTCGAAAGCCCGGTGTCGTCGCAGCGTCGACGGGAGATGTTCGAGGCTGTCGACGCCGTGCTGCGCCGCAGCCCCGAGGTGGGCGCCTACAACCAGACCTTTTGAATGGTAGTTGAATGACCGAGCGGATTGTCAGTTTTGTCATGAGCGGCGGCGTCGGCTCGAGATTGTGGCCGCTGTCGCGCGAGGACAACCCCAAGCAGTTCCACGATCTGTCCGGCGATGGCTCGATGCTGGCCAAGACCTTGCGCCGGCTGACGGCCCGGCCGGAAGGCGAAACGCCGATCTTCCTGATCGCCGCGGAGCGCCATGCTGATCGCGTTCACGCCGATCTTGCTGGTCTCGACCTCGCCGGCGGCGGTCCGCTGTTCGAGCCGACCGGGCGCAACACAGCCGCCGCCGTCGCACTGGCGACGCTGCGCACGCTGTCCGAATTCGGTGACAGCCTGGTGCTGGTGGTGCCGTCGGATCATGAGATATCGACCCCGCGCCAATTCTGGCATAGCGTCGAAGCCGGCACCGAGGCAGCGCGTAGTGGACGGCTGGTGGTGTTCGGCATCAAGCCGACACAGCCCGAGACCGGCTACGGCTATATCGAGGTCGCGGCCGAAAGCGGCGGCACCTTCGATGTGTCGCGCTTCGTCGAAAAGCCGGATATTGAGACTGCGCAAAGCTATCTCAAGGCCGGAAATTTCTACTGGAACACCGGTATCTTCCTGTTTCGCGCCGTCGCCATGCGTGATGCCTTCATAGCGTTCCAGCCGGATATCTGGCTGGCCACCGAAGCAGCTTACAGGGCAGCGACATCGGATCTGTCCGGCCTTTACATGCCGCTAGAACTCTACGCCGCCATTCCGTCGAACTCGATCGACTACGCCATCATGGAGCGGGCAAAAGACATCGCCATGGTGCCGGCCGGCTTCCGCTGGAACGATCTCGGCTCCTGGCAGTCGCTGCTCGATGTCGGCCCCGCCGACGACCGGGGCAATGTCATCATCGGCGATGTCGTCGCTATCGATTGCGAGAATTCCTACATTCGCAGTGATGGCCGCCTGCTGTCGGCGATCGGCATGAAGGACATCGCCATCGTTTCGACATCGGATGCCACCTTCGTCGCCCCGGTCAGCCACAGCCAGCACGTCAAGAAGATCGTCGAGCAGCTCGAAAAATCAGGTCGCCTGGAAACCAGGTTCACGCCGGCGCATGACCGCGTCATCGAAAGCGGCGCCTGGCGCCGGCGCGTGCATCACTGGCTGTTTCAGGAGACCTTGCCGCTGTGGTCGACATCGGGGGTCGACGAACGCCATGGCGGCTTTCACGAAGCGCTCGGCCTGGACGCCTCGCCGCTGATGAAGCCCAAGCGCATGCGCACCATGGCAAGGCAGGTCTATGCTTTCGCCGTCGCCCGAGCGCGCGGCTGGGACGGTCCGGCCGACCGGCTGATCAGCCACGGCATCACCTTCATGGCCGGCAAGGGCCGCACCGACAAGGGCGGCTGGGTTCGCACGCTGAATGTCGATGGCTCGGTCGCCGACGCCACCGAGGATGCCTACGATCATTCCTGCGTGCTCCTGGCGCTCGCGCATGCGCATATGTCTGGCAATCCAGACGCCTTGCGCCTCGGCGAGGAAACCTTCGCCTTTCTCGATGCGCATCTCGAAGACAGCCGCATGACCGGCTTCCTCGAGACATCGGACGGCAAAGGCGAGCGCCGCTCCAACCCGCATATGCATCTGCTCGAGGCCTTCCTCGCTTGGCATCAGGCGACTGGCGAGCGCGCCCATCTGCGCCGCGCAGCGCGCATCATCGACCTCTTCCGAAGTCATTTCTTCGATCCGGAAAGCTGGACGCTTGGCGAGTATTTCGATGCCGAATGGAAGCCATCCGCAGGAGAGAAAGGGTCATGGACCGAGCCTGGCCACCATTTCGAGTGGGCCTCGCTGCTGGTCGATTTCGCTGGACGCAGCGGCCAGGCCGAATTGAGCGGCTTTGCCAGAAAACTTTACGCGTCGGCCACTGCCAATGGCCTCAACCGCGCCACCGGCCTTGCCTATGGCGCCGTCTCGCGGCAGGGCCTGCCGCTCGACCTGATATCACGCAGCTGGCCGCAGGCCGAAGCGGTGAAGGCGGCTATCGCGCTGGATGGTTCGGGCGGGCCGGACCTGAAGCCCGAGATCGAAGCGCGCGTCGGCCGGCTGTTTCGCTGGCACATCGACCCGGCGCCGCTCGGCCTGTGGATCGATCGCATCGACGAGCGCGGCCGCTCACTGGCATCGGACGTGCCCGCCAGCATCTTCTATCATCTGGTCTGTGCGCTGACCCAGTATCTGGACAGCACGGCCGACCCGAAGGCGTAGAGGGTTGATCAGTACGGGCTCGCCACGTCGCCCGTCTCGACATAGATCGACTTCAGCTGCGAATAGAGTGCCAGCGCCGCCAATGAATTCTCACGTCCGATGCCCGACTGTTTGAAGCCGCCGAACGGGATTTCGACCGGCGTCAGATTGTAGGCGTTGATCCAGCAGGTGCCGGCCTGCAGCTCGGCAATGACGCGGTGGGCGCGCGGCAGGTCACGCGTGAAGACGCCGGCGGCAAGGCCGAATTCGGTGTCGTTGGCGCGGTCGATCACCTCGTCCTCACCGTCGAATTTCAGCACGCTCATGACAGGCCCGAAAATCTCCTCGCGGGCGATGCGCATTGTGTCGGTGACGCCGGTGAACACCGTTGGCTCGACAAAGAATCCGCCCTGGAAACCCTGCAGCGAAGGCACGTTGCCGCCACAGGCAAGCGTTGCTCCGTCCTGCTTGCCGATCTCGATATAGCCCACTACCTTGTCGTGCTGCGCCTTGGAAACCAGCGGCCCCATCTGGGTTTCGGGGTCGAGCGGGTCGCCGATGCGGATTTTCTTGGTCCGCTCGATCAGACGCTCGACGAAGCGGTCGTGAATGCCGCTCTGCACGAAGACGCGCGTGCCGTTGGAACAGATCTGCCCAGTCGAATAGAAATTGCCGAGCATGGCGCCGCCAATGGCGTTCTCGATGTCGGCATCGTCGAACACGATCAGCGGCGACTTGCCGCCGAGTTCCATCGTCGCGTGCTTCATCTTCGAGCCGGCCAGCGACAGCACCTTGCGGCCGGTCGGCACCGAGCCGGTCACCGAGACCTTGGCGACGACATCGTGGCCGACAAGCCCGGCGCCGACATCGCCATAGCCTTGCACCACGTTGAACAGGCCGTCAGGCAGCCCGGCCTCGCTGTAGATCTCCGCCAGTGCGAGTGCTGAAAGCGGCGTGTTTTCCGATGGCTTGAACACCATGGCGTTGCCCATGGCGAGCGCCGGTGCCGATTTCCAGCCGGCGATCTGGATCGGGTAGTTCCAGGCGCCGATGCCGACACAGACGCCGAGCGCTTCGCGCCTTGTGTAGGCGAAGGGTCCGCCGAGATCGACCGACTCGCCATTGTAGGCGGCAACCGCACCGCCGAAATATTCAAGGCAGTCCGCTGCCGATGGGGCGTCCGCCACCAGCGTTTCCTGGATCGCCTTGCCTGTATCCAGTGTCTCGATGCGGGCGAGGTCGGCGTTGCGGGCGCGCAATATGTCGGCGGCGCGGCGCAGGATGCGCCCGCGCTCGACCGGCTTCAGCCGCGCCCAGGCGGGCTGCGCCGCCCGCGCCGCCTCGACTGCGAGTTCCAGCACGTTCGGCGTCGCCGAACGCAGCATGGCGATGGTCTCACCGGTTGCCGGATAGATGACCGGCAGCGGCGCGCCGCCTTCGTCCTCGATGTAGCGTCCGTTGACATAGTGCGATGCCGTGGGCTGGGCGCGCATGGGAGGTCTCCAAATCGTCTTCGCGGCATGCATGATCGTGCAGTCACGATCATGCTCTATCTGTCCGACGCCTGCCAGCGCGGATTGATCCATGGTTCCTGGTTGGACGGCGCCAGCGGCGTCCGGCCAAGGATGTGATCGGAAGCCTTCTCCCCGGTCATGATCGATGGCGCATTGAGATTGCCGTTGGTGACGCGCGGGAAGATCGAGGAATCGGCGACCCGCAAGCCTTCGACGCCAATGACCCGGCATTCCGGATCGACGACGCTCATCATGTCGTCGGCGCGGCCCATCTTGCAAGTGCCGCAAGGATGGTAGGCGCTCTCGGCATGATCGCGGATGAAGATGTCGAGCTCGTCGTCCGACTGCATGTGGCTGCCCGGAGAGATTTCCTTGCCCCGATAGGGGTCGAACGCCGACTGCCCGAAGATCTCGCGCGTCAGCCTGATGCAGTGGCGGAACTCCGTCCAGTCGTCTGGATGCGACATGTAGTTGAAGCGGATCACCGGCTTGGATTTCGGGTCCGGCGAACGCAGCGTCACCGAACCGCGCGACTTCGAGCGCATCGGTCCGACATGCGCCTGGAAGCCGTGCGATTTCGCAGCCGCCTTGCCATCATAGCGGACTGCCGCCGGGATGAAATGGTACTGGATATCGGGGTAGTCGACGCCGGCGCGCGAGCGCACGAAGGCTGCCGCTTCGAAGTGGTTGGTGGCGCCAAGCCCGGTCTTGAGGAACAACCACTGCGCTCCGATGAGTGCTTTCGAGAACGGGTTCAGCACCGAATTGAGCGTGATCGGCAGCAATGATTCCTGCTGGATGTAGAGCTCCATATGATCCTGCAGATTGCGGCCGACACCGGGCCGGTCGGCCACCACCGGAATGCCGTTTGCGCGCAAATGCTCGGCCGGGCCGATGCCGGACAGCATCAGTATCTTGGGCGAATTGATCGACGATGCGGCGACGATCACCTCACGTCGCGCCTTAACGACCTGAATCTGTTTGTGAGCTTCGATCTCGACGCCGATGGCGCGTTGATTCTCGATGATCACGCGCCGCGCAAAGCCCTTGACCAGACTCACATTTTTGCGCTTCAGCGCCGGCTTCAGATAGGCTGATGCCGCCGACCAGCGGCGGCCGCCGCTGATGGTCTGCTCCATCGGCCCAAACCCTTCCTGCTTGGAACCATTGTAGTCGTCGGTCAGTTCGAACCCGGCCTGGCGACCAGCCTCGACAAAGGCGCCATAGAGCGGATTTTTACGCGAGCCGCGCTGCACATGCAGCGGCCCGCCGTGGCCGCGCCAGCCATCCTCGCCGCCGTCCGAATCTTCCATACGCTTGAAATAGGGGAGCACGTCGGCGAAGCCCCAGCCGGCCGCACCCTCTTCGGCCCAATGGTCGAAATCGCGGGCGTGGCCGCGCACATAGACCATGCCGTTGATCGAGGACGAGCCGCCGATAACCTTGCCGCGCGGTGTCGCCAGCACGCGGCCGCCGAGATGCGGTTCCGGCTCGCTGGCAAAACCCCAGTCGTAGAGGCTCATGTTGAGTGGGATCGACAGCGCCGACGGCATCTGGATCAGCGGCCCGATATCGCTGCCGCCGAATTCGATGACGATGACCGAATGCTTGCCGTCTTCAGACAGGCGATAGGCCATGGCCGAGCCGGCCGAGCCGGAGCCGATGATGACGAAATCTGCTTCAAGCATGGTTCATATGCGCCATGAAATCGGCGAGCGAGACATTGCCGCCGGTAGCCACAACAAGGGCGGTCTTGCCCCTCACATCCACCTTGCCGCCGAGCAGTGCGGCGAGCGAGGCGGCCCCCGAGGGCTCGAGCACCAGCTTCATGCGCTCGAAGGCGATCCGCATGGCGCTGCGCACCGATTGGTCGTCGACGGTGATGCCGCGAACACCGGCGGTCTTGACTGCCGCGAAAGGCGCGTCGCCCGGCCGTCGCGACATCAGCCCGTCGCAGATCGACTTCGGCCCGATCGGCATCGTCTCGATGCTGCCATGTGCCAGCGACGAGCCCATGCCGTTGAAACCTTCAGGTTCGACGCCGATGATCTCAGTGGCGGGCGACAGATAGTGGAAGGCGAGCGAAACGCCGCCGATCAGCCCACCGCCACCGACCGAGCAGAACAAAAGATCGGCGCTGGCGCCTTTGGCTTCGAGTTGGTCAAGCGCTTCGAGGCCGGCGCCCGCCTGGCCGGCAACGATCTCCGGATCGTCAAACGGATGCAGCAGGGCCAAGCCTTCGGTCTCGGCGATCTCGCGTGCCTTGGCGGCGGCGACTTCCTCACGCGCGCGTTCGCCATGGTCGGTCAGCACGACGCGGGCGCCATAGCCGGCCGTAGCATCACGCTTGGCGGCCGGTGCGTCGATCGGCATGACGATGGTGACGGGAATGCCGAGCGCCTGGCCGGCAGCCGCCAGCCCTTGCGCGAAATTGCCGGAGGAGTAGGCGACGACGCCTTTCCTGGCCTCTTCAGTGGAAAGCTGCTTCAGGCGCCAATAGGCGCCGCGCACCTTGAACGATCCGGCCCATTGCAGCGATTCCGGCTTGATGAAGACGCGGGCCGCACCCGTCTCGCGGGCCAGTGCCGCCGATTCCAGCAGCGGTGTGATCTGCGTCGCCCTGGAGGTGACGGCATAGGCCTGCTTGAGGTGGTCGAGGGAGGGGACGAGAAGGTCTGACATCATTCGCCTCGCGGATACCTTTTGCTCTCTTCGAGATTGTCGAGGTTCATGTGATTGCGCATGTAGCGCTCGGACGCTTTTTGCAGCGGCTGGAAATCCCAGGGGTAATAGGCGCCGTTGCGCAGCGCCGGATAGACGACCCAGCGGCGCGCCTGGCTTTCGCGGACAGCGGCGTCGAATCCGGCCATGTCCCAGCGCGACTGGACCTTGTCCATGAATGCCGCCACCAGGCCCGCATTGGCCGCGTCATCGACCAGATTGTCCCGTTCGAGCGGATCGGCTTCGAGATCGAACAGTTGCGGCGGATCGAGTTCGCAATGGACGAATTTGTATCTGCCGTCGCGGATCGCCACCAAGGGCGCGTTGGACCCTTCGGCGGCATATTCCATCAGCACCGGCGCGGTGCGCTCAAACCCCTTGGTGAGCGGCAGCAGCGACTGGCCGTCGGTCCACGGCGCGATTGCAGCGATGTCGATGCCGGCGAGGTCGCAAAGCGTCGGCGCCACGTCAAGATTGGAAACCGGCGTCTCGATCAGCCCGGCGTGAACGCCCTTGCCGGCAATCATCAGCGGCACCCGCGCCGAGCCCTCGAAGAAGCTCATCTTGAACCATAGGCCGCGCTCGCCGAGCATGTCGCCGTGGTCCGAGCAGAACAGGATGATTGTGTCGTCGGCCATGCGGGTGCGCTCGAGAACGTCCAGGATCTCGCCCAGCTTGTCGTCGACATAGGAGATGTTGGCGAAATAGCCCTGCCGCGAACGACGCACCTGTTCCGGCGTGATCTCGAAGGAAGGATAGTCGCTGGCGTGGTACAGCCGCCGGGAATGCGCATCCTGCTCGTCATGCGCGATGAACCCGGTTTCCGGATCCAGCGCCTGGCAATGCTCATAGAGATCCCAATACTGCTTGCGCGCGACATAGGGATCATGCGGGTGCGACAGCGAGACGGTGAGGCACCATGGCCGATGGCTCGCATCGTCCTGTTCGCGCGAAAGCTGATAGAGCTTCTGTGTGGCTAGGAACACGACCTCGTCGTCATACTCCATCTGGTTGGTGATCTCGGCAACGCCGGCGCCGGTCACCGAGCCCAGATTGTGATACCACCAGTCGATACGCTCGCCGGGCTTGCGGTAGTCCGGCGTCCAGCCGAAATCGGCAGGGTAGATGTCGGTCGTCAGCCGTTCCTCGAAACCGTGCAACTGGTCCGGCCCGACGAAATGCATCTTGCCCGACAGGCAGGTGTAGTAGCCGGCAGCGCGCAGATGATGGGCGAAGGTCGGGATCGACGAGGCGAATTCGGCGGCATTGTCGTAGACGCCGGTGCGCGACGGCAATTGCCCGCTCATGAACGAGGCACGGCCTGGTGCGCAGAGCGGCGAGGCCGTGTAGTTGTTGGCAAAGCGCGCCGAACGCGCAGCCAACGCTTTCAGATGCGGTGTGTGCAGAAAATCCGCCGGGCCGTCCGGAAACAAGGTTCCGTTGAGCTGGTCGACCATGACGATCAGAAAATTGGGTCGCTTCGTTGTCACTGTTTGCGCCGCTCGCCGAGTTTTGTTTCGAGATAGTCCTCGACCAGCGCGATTGCGGTCGCGGCATCAGGCACGCCGTCTTTCAGCGCCCGCCTGATGTAGAGCCCGTCGATCATCGCCGCGGTCGCTTCGGCGGCGCGGTCGGCCTCGGCCCTGGGCAGGATGCCGACAAGCCCGCTCATCAGGTTCGAGTGCAGCCGCCGCGCATAGACCCTGAGCAGCCGGCGCAAGGCCGATGATTTCTGCGCCTCGACATAGAAGGCGAGCCAGGCGGCGATGGTTTCCGGCTGGAACTGGATGTCGGAGAAGTTGACGGCGACCACCGCCGAAACGCGCTGGCGCGCGGTACCAGCCGATTGAAGGGCGCGTCGCATGTCGATGGTCAGTTCGGCCAGGATGTGCCGCATCGTCGCCAGCAACAACTCGTCCTTGGCGCCGAAATAGTGATGGGCAAGAGCCGACGAAACCCCGGCGCGTCCGGCGATCTCGGACATGGTGACGTCGAGCGAGCCGCGCTCGCCGATCGCCGAGATCGTCGCGTCGATCAGCGCCTTGCGGCGCAGCGGTTCCATTCCGACTTTCGGCATCTCGCGATGATCCTTTGAGAAAACAGGATTATTTTTTATTGACGCGTCAATCAACAAAAAAATCGGCCGCGATCTTGGCTGTACCAAGCGATTGTCCGCCTCCCGCCCTTCACGAAGTGGGCAGGATTGTTTATATTTGAACAATAAAGGCGAAATGCGCCGTGAGCCCACATGTTAGGCTGGCGCCAAGGATGGAGACCGCCATGACCGCATGCATCGTTGGCTGGGCGCATTCGCGCTTCGGCAAGCTCGAGGGCGAAACGCTCGAAAATCTGATCGTCAAGGTGGCAACCGACGCGCTCGACCATGCCGGCATCGGTCCCGACGAGGTCGACGAGATCGTGCTTGGACATTTCAACGCCGGCTTTTCGGCGCAGGATTTTACCGCCAGCCTGGTGCTTCAGGCCGACGACCGGCTGCGCTTCAAGCCGGCGACGCGCGTCGAGAACGCTTGCGCCACCGGATCGGCCGCGGTCCGTCAGGGCATCCGCGCCATCGACGCCAATGCCGCCCGCATCGTGCTGGTGGTCGGCGCCGAGCAGATGACGACGACGCCGGGGCCGGAGATCGGCAAGAACCTGCTCAAGGCGTCCTATCTGCCCGAGGACGGCGAGACACCGGCGGGTTTCGCCGGCGTCTTCGGCAAGATCGCGCAGGCCTATTTTCAGCGCTACGGCGACCAGTCGGATGCGCTGGCCATGATTGCCGCCAAGAACCACAAGAACGGCGTCGACAACCCCTATGCACAGATGCGCAAGGATTTCGGCTACGAGTTCTGCCGCCAGGAGAGCGAGAAGAACCCGTTCGTTGCCGGCCCACTGAAGCGCACCGACTGCTCGCTGGTCTCCGACGGCGCCGCCGCCCTTATCCTTGCCGACACCGCCACGGCGCTGAAGATGCGCCGTGCCGTTGCCTTCCGCGCCAACGAGCATGTGCAGGATTTCCTGCCGATGTCGAAGCGCGACATCCTGACCTTCGAAGGCTGCGAACAGGCCTGGAACCGGGCGTTGAAATCAGCCGGCGTGACGCTCGACGATCTGTCCTTCGTCGAGACGCATGACTGCTTCACCATTGCCGAACTGATCGAATATGAGGCGATGGGTCTTGCCAAGCCGGGAGAGGGGGCCAAGCTGGCGCTGGACGGCACAACGGCCAGGGATGGCCGCCTGCCGGTCAATCCCTCCGGTGGGCTGAAGGCCAAGGGCCATCCGATCGGCGCCACGGGCGTGTCGATGCATGTCTTGACCGCCATGCAGCTTGTCGGCGAGGCCGGCGGCATCCAGGTGCCGGGCGCCAAGCTTGGCGGCATCTTCAATATGGGCGGTGCCGCGGTCGCCAACTACGTTTCCATTCTCGACCGGATCAGGTAAACCGCCCGCATTTACGGGAGGGTTCATGACAAATCCGGTTCTGATCGAAGTGTTGCGCGGCGTGATCGTCGAGAGCGCGCATCGCGGCTCGGTCGCGGTCTTCGATGGCGATGGCAAGCCCGTCTGGGAGATCGGCGACACAGCCAAGCCGGTGTTTCCGCGCTCGGCGGTCAAGGCGATCCAGGCACTGCCGCTGGTCGAAAGTGGTGCGGCCGATGCCTATGGCTTCGGCAACCGCGAACTGGCGCTCGCCTGTGCGTCCCACTCGGGCGAGCCGGCCCATGTCGACCTTGCGCGATCCATGCTGGCCAAGGCCGGGCTGGACGGATCAGCGCTCGAATGCGGCACGCATTGGCCGTCCAATCATGAAGCCGAGATTGCGCTCGCCCGCGCCGGCGG
This sequence comes from Mesorhizobium sp. M0088, assembly GCF_040322895.1. Lineage (NCBI taxonomy): Bacteria > Pseudomonadati > Pseudomonadota > Alphaproteobacteria > Hyphomicrobiales > Phyllobacteriaceae > Mesorhizobium > Mesorhizobium sp. M0088. The sequence goes on along the minus strand of NZ_JAMYUI010000003.1, from coordinate 30,831 downwards.
TTCACCGAACGCGTTGCACAACAACTGTTCCGGCAAGCATTCCGGCTTCCTCTGCACCTGCGTCCACGCCGGCATTGCGCATCGTGGCTATGTCAAGCCGGGACATGGCTTGCAGGAGCTGGTGCGCGACGCCATGCAATCGGTGACGGGCGCTGTCCATGGTGAGGACCAGCGGGCCATCGATGGCTGTTCGATCCCAACCTATGCGGTGCCGCTCAGGAGCTTTGCGCTCGGCTTTGCCCGCATGGCCACGACATCAGGTTTTGGCCCAGAGCGAGCCAAGGCTGCAAAGCGGCTGCTTTCCGCCTGCATGGCCGAGCCCTTCTTCGTTGCCGGCAGCGGCCGCGAAGACGTCGCGTTGATGGAGGCCGCACCAGGGCGGATTTTCACGAAAGGCGGCGCCGAAGGCGTCCATTGTGCCGCAATTCCGGAACTTGGCCTCGGCATCGCGCTCAAGTGCGATGATGGCGCCGGCCGCGCCGGCGAAGCCATGATTGCCGCCGTCCTTGCCAAACTGTTGCGCGCCGACGAGGCCTTGGCGTTCAAGCTGAGCGAATTGGCAAACACGCCCATCGAAAACCGCAACGGTGCCAAGGTCGGGGCGCTGAGGCCGACAGCGGCCCTCAACTGACGTGATTGCGCTCGACGGTCAGATGCGCGTAGCCGCTACCGTTTGACGAGGCGAGATCGCCTGTCGCGGGCTCCGCCCAGCGCTGGCCGACAACCGCACCATTCAGCGCGCCGTCGATGACATTGTCTGAAATGATGGCCGTACCGGCGCCCTCGACCACGGATACGACGATCCCGGTTCCGGCCTTGCGGATGATGTTGCCTGTGGCGACGACATTGCGCAGGTACGGGCCCCAGCCGATCTGCATGCCATAGAGCGGCGCGTTCTCGATGACGTTGTTGGAAACGGTGGTGTCGGCCTCAACGCCGATGCCGACGCCAAATCCCGGCGAGTCGGCGGGGTAGGGGCCGCTGGTCGACAGATTGCGCACGATGTTGCCGGAGCAGACGCCCATACGGCCGCCTTCGTTGAAATTGACGATCGAGATGCCGTTGGCGGCACCGTCGACAATGTTGTTGCTGATGATGGCGCCTTCGAATGAGAACTCGGAATAGACCGCCGTTTCGCCCGAACGCGAGCAGGTGTTGCCCGATATCTGCAGGTTGCTGGCGCTGTTGGCGCGGATCGCCGAAAAGGCGCACTCCGAGACGATGTTGCCCGAGATGACGACATTGCCGGCGCGAAAGGCATTGATGCCGTTGCCGTTCTGCCCGGTTCCGCCGCTGCGTGCCTGGATCCCTTGGACGCGGTTGCCGGTGACAATGGTGGCGTCTTCCGCCGCCTGCCAGCGATGCACGAGGATGCCGCCATTGGCGCAATCGGAGACGGTGTTGCCCGTAATGGACAGCCCGCCGGCCTCGACCGAATAGATGCCGGCATCGGCGGCGCCCGATATCTCGCTGCGCTCGATCCGGCCGATCGCGTGTTCCAGCGCCAGTCCGTTCTTGCCGCTGCCGGTGATCTGACAATTGTCGATGGCGAGGTGCGCGATACGGCGCAGATCGAGCAGCCCTTGCGTGTAACCGCCCATCGTGCGGTTCGAACCATCAAAGACCAGACCGCTGAGTTCGATATGGTCAGCCTGTTCGGCCATGAAAAGGTGGCCGTCACCGCCGTAAACGACGCGCGTCGCGCCCGGCACCCCGGAAAGACGTACGCGGCCGGGCAGCGAGAGATTGGAGACGACATAAGTGCCGGGCGGCAGGAACACCGGCATATCGCGGGCATTGGCGTCACGCAGCAGCTTGGCGAAGGCCTTGCTCTGATCGTCTGATGTGCCGGGCTGCACGCCGAGTTCTGTGGCATTGATCGAGCCGCGCATCGAGGCTTTCTCGATGCCGCTCAAGCTTGCGGCCACCGCCTTGCCGAGCGCAAGGCCCATGACGGCAAAGCCGGCGGTCCCGGTCAGCAGCGTTCGCCTGTTCAACATCGGCACAGAATCCCAGCGTTCAAGCCTGATATCGCAGGAATCGTGCCAGCCGTTATGTCTCTCCCACCGAGGCCGCTACGATGGCTTGTCGGGCAGCCTCCGCGGGCCTAAGTTCAGGGGATGAGCAGAGCTTTCACGCGCGAGGAAGACAGCGAAAACGCCATTGCCGGTGTCGGTGAACGGCCAGTCAGTCACCATCGCAATCTGGTGACGGAACGCGGCCTGGCGCAGATTGAGGACAATCTTGCCGATCTGCGCGATATCTTGGCGAAGGCCGAACGGAAAGCCGACCGCGAGCGCATCGCGGTCGTGTCGCGCGACCTGCGCTATTGGACCGCCCGGCGTGAAAGCGCCGAACTCTCCGTACCGGAGCCGGGCAGTAACCTTGTGCGCTTCGGCATGGGCGTCACGATCGAGAGCAATGACGGCAGGAAGGTGCACTGGAAGATCGTCGGCGAGGACGAGGCAGATCCGGCCAAGGGCACGATTTCCCATGTGTCACCGATGGCTGTCGCCCTGTTCGGCAAGAAGGTCGGCGACTTGGCCAGCGTCAACGGCAAGGAATGGGAAATCGTCAAGCTCTCCGAGAGCTAATCCTCGATCTTGACGACATGGTCGCGGAAGAACGCCGCGGCTCCGGCTTCATCGATCTCGCCTGAAGCAAGGGCCATGACGAATTCGTAGAGCGTGCCGTTGTCGGCTGTCAGGACATGGCCGTTCACGATCAAAAATGCACCGGCTGCAACTATGGCCGTGCGCTTGTTGCCGTCGACAAAGGCATGATTTCTTGCGATGCCGAAGACATAGGCGGCTGCTAGGTCTTCAACCGAAGGGTTTTCGTAGTTGGCCTTGTTCTCGGCACGCGCGAGCGCAGATTCGAGAGCATTTTCATCTCTCAAACCTTGAGCACCGCCATGCCTGCGCAACTGCTCGGCATGCATCGCTTCAACCGCACGCCGGGTAAGGAACTCCCAGCTCATTCGGCGAGCTTCTGAAGCGCGACCTTGTATTTGTCCATGACCTTGCGAGCAGCTTCCATCTGCCGCTCGAAACTGTCGTCCATCGGCTCAAGGGCAATGCCCTTGTCCGTTTCGACGATCTGGAGCTGATCACCTGTCTTCATGTTCAGACGATCGAGCAGATCCTTGGGCAGGATCACACCTTCCGAATTGCCGATCTTGCGAATGGTCGTGTTCATGACAGATATCCTGTTGCAACGCCGATTATAACTCGACCGGCGAGAAGTTGCAACAGATATTATAACAAGCCTAGCGGACCGCCAGCAGCCGGTCCAGCAGCCGATCCGCCGCCTCCGGAATAACAGTTCCCGGCGGGAAGATCTCGGCAGCGCCGGCCTGTCGCACCGCGTCATAGTCTTGCGGTGGGATGACGCCGCCGGCGACGATCAGCATGTCGCCGCAGCCGAGCTTTTTCAGCGCGTCGCGCAGTTCGGGGATCAGCGTCAGATGTCCCGCCGCCAGCGACGAGGCGCCGACGATGTGGACGTCCTGTGCGACCGCCAGCTTGGCGATCTCCTCCGGTGTCTGGAACATCGCGCCGACGGTGACGTCGAAGCCGAGATCGGCGAAGGCCGTGGCGATGACCTTCTGGCCACGGTCGTGGCCGTCCTGACCCATCTTGGCGACCAGGATGCGCGGCTTGCCGCCGGTCTTCTTCTCGAAGGCGTCAAGCTTGTCCTGCAGACCGTCGACCACGGGATGATCGCCAAGCGCCTTGCGATAGACCCCGGAAATGGTCCGTACCGTGGCGACGTGGCGCCCAAACGCCCTTTCCAACGCGAATGAAATCTCGCCGACCGTGGCATTGGCGCGCGCGGCTCGGATGGCGAATTCCAGCAGGTTTTCATTGCCTTGCGCGGCACGGGTCAGCTCATCGAGCGCGCTTTCGACGGCGGCGACGTCGCGCGTGCCCTTCAGCCGTTGCAGCTTCGACAATTGCCGGGCCCTGACCTCGGCATTGTCGATCTTCAGCACGTCGACCTCGATGTCGGTCTCGGGCCGATGGGCGTTGACGCCGACCAGCATCTGCTCGCCGGAATCGATCCGCGCCTGCGTGCGCGCGGCGGCTTCCTCGATGCGCAGCTTGGGAATGCCCTGTTCGGTCGCCGCCGCCATGCCGCCGAGCGCCTCGACCTCCTCGATATGGGCAAGAGCGCGCGCCGCCAGATCATGCGTCAGCCGTTCGAGATAGGCCGAACCGCCCCACGGGTCGATGATGCGCGTGGTGCCGGATTCCTTTTGGAGGATGAGCTGGGTGTTGCGGGCGATCCGCGCCGAGTGGTCGGTCGGCAGCGCCATCGCCTCGTCGAAGGAATTGGTGTGCAGCGACTGGGTGTGGCCCTGCGTTGCCGCCATCGCCTCGATCATGGTGCGGACAATGTTGTTGTAGGGATCCTGCGCTGTCAGCGACCAGCCAGAAGTCTGGCAATGGGTGCGCAGCGACAGCGAGCGCTCGTCCTTGGGCGAAAAATTCTTCTGCATCAGGGTCGCCCACAACAGGCGCGCGGCCCGCAGCTTGGCGACTTCCATGAAGAAATTCATGCCGATGGCCCAGAAGAAGGACAGGCGAGGCGCAAAGCGGTCGATGTCGAGGCCCGCCGCGACGCCGGCGCGGGCATATTCGATGCCATCGGCGATCGTGTAGGCGAGCTCAAGGTCGGCCGTCGCGCCGGCCTCCTGCATGTGATAGCCGGAGATCGATATCGAATTGAACTTCGGCATGTTCTTCGATGTGTATGAGAAGATGTCCGACACGATCCGCATCGAAGGCTTTGGCGGATAGATGTAGGTGTTGCGGACCATGAACTCCTTCAAAATGTCGTTCTGAATGGTCCCGGCGAGATCCCTCTGTGCAACGCCCTGTTCTTCCGCTGCGACGATGTAAAGCGCCATGATCGGCAGCACCGCGCCATTCATCGTCATCGATACCGTCATCTCGTCGAGCGGAATGCCGTCGAAGAGCTGCCGCATGTCGAGGATGGAATCGATGGCAACGCCCGCCATGCCAACATCGCCGGCAACGCGCGGGTGGTCGCTGTCATAGCCGCGATGCGTGGCGAGATCGAAGGCGACCGACAGCCCCTTCTGGCCGGCGGCAAGGTTGCGCCGGTAAAAGGCGTTGGAATCTTCGGCGGTCGAGAAACCGGCATATTGCCGGATCGTCCAGGGCTGCTGGACATACATGGTCGGGTAGGGGCCGCGCACGAAGGGCGGCAGGCCGGGATAGGTGTCGAGATGCGGCAGCCCCTTGAGATCGCTTTGATTGTACAGATGCTTGGCAATGAGCCCTTCCGGCGTGGTCCGCTGGCCTTTGACCTCGACAGGCGTGCGGCGTGGCAGGACCCAGCCGATCTGGCCGAAGTCCGGGATCAAGAGCCGGCTCCGATCGATTGGTCGATGCGGACTGGAAACAGCGGCTCGCAGACGGCAACGCCTTCGGTGAAGGCCGGTCGCCGTTCCGCCGCCAGCGTCTCGACCGGACGTTCGTCCTTCGATGGATAGAGCGTGGTGCCGATGATGGCCCGTTCACCTGTGCGGTAGGCTGCATTGCGCTGCTCCGCCGCTGCGTGGACGCGCTTCTGGATGTGTCCGTCCTGAAGGCTGGACAGGACACCGCCCTCGGCTTCGATCGTCTGCAACTCCGCCCAGGCCAGTTCGCACAATTCCGCGGTCAGCGCTTCCACAGCGCCGGAACCATAGGCGGGATCGGTGACATGATCGATATGGCTTTCATTGGCCATGATCAGCTGCGTGTTGCGGGCAACACGACGGGCAAAACCCGCCGGCAGACCGTGCGCGATCGTGTGCGGCAGGATGGAGATCGAATCGGCGCCGCCGCACGCCGCGGCAAAGCATGCAATGGTGGTGCGCAGGATGTTGGTCTCCGGGTCCATCGCCGTCATCATGCGAAACGACGTCTCGGCATGGATACTGGCCGTGGATGTCGGGATCGAACAAGCCTCCTGCACCCGCGCCCAGAGCCTGCGCAGCGCCCGCATCTTGGCTATCGACAGCAATTGGTCCTGGTCGACGCTGAGTGCAAAACCGATATGAGGTGCGGCATAGACAAGCGGCTGCCGCGCCGTCTCGAACATTCTGAGGTAGGAGACAGCCGAAGCCAGCATGATGCCAAGTTCCTGCGCTTCCGTGGCGCCGGCATTGTGGAACACGCGCCCGTCAGCTTCCAGCAGCACGCCCGGAACGCCCATCGCGAAGAAATGCGCCAGCGACTGCGGCATGGAGGCCCGCAGCGCCTCGATCGACATGCGCAGCCGACCGGTTCCCGCGAAGATCGCTGCTGGATCGATGCCGAAGGAGAGGTTGAGTTTTGCCGGGTCCGACCGCCGCTTGCTCAGGAAAGCGACCAGCCAGTCGGCCACGGCGCGGCTCCAGGGATGGGCGTCGATGCGAACCTGGATGCGGTTGAGCGGTATGCCGTCCAGCACCGCCTCCAACGCCTCCGCCGTTCTCGGCAAGCCGTATCCGAACGCGTTCGGCGCCCCCTCGAAGACCAGCGACAATCCCGTGGCACCCTGTGCCACATCCTCCAGCGCTTGGCTTTTGGCGCGGTTGGTGTTGGGATCGTCGACTCGCTGGCTGACGATCCATGGCGATTTCGGGTTTGCGCGTACGATCGGTTCCGCCGCGGTGCTGCGGTCGTAGAGCGGTTCGATACGGATGTTGTCGTCGCTGTGCGAGACCAGCCTTTCCTCGAAGGAAGCGCCTGCCAAAGCCTTTTCCGCCAAGGCGAGCCATCGCTGGCGCTCGATGTTTTCGGGTTCCACGTCCTGGATCAAGGCTCCGGCGCCCATCCGTCCTCCTCGTTTCATGCGGCCGCACCGGCCGGGAGCGGTGCAGTCTACGGTCCCCGGTCCGATATCGCAATGCAATGCGCTTCCAGTGACCGGATTCGATCCATCAGATATAGGTCAATCCGCGTGAACGACGATTGCCAAACAGCGGCAAAATCCGCAAGCTCCAAAAACCCGATTTGGACGAATGGCCCCGATTTGGACGAATGGCATTGTCGCTGTGCAATGGCCTCACTATACCTGCGGCAAGGCCACTGGCTTTAGACACATCAGTTTGCGGAGACCGGACATATGGCTGACGACACCAGTATTTTCATCGGCGCCAGCCGCAAGCCCGACGACAGCTATCAGCGTGCCGAGCAGCTGTTGCTACGATATGGGAATCGTCATGGCCTGGTGACGGGCGCCACCGGTACCGGCAAGACAGTTACCTTGCAGATCCTGGCCGAAGGATTTTCCAACGCCGGCGTGCCTGTGTTCTGCGCCGACATCAAGGGGGATCTGTCGGGCATCGCGATGATGGGCACGGCACAGGATTTCCTCGTCAAGCGGGCCGAACAGGTCAAGCTCGATCCTTATAACTTCCAGGAATTCCCCGTCATCTTCTGGGACTTGTTCGGCGAACAGGGTCATCCGATCCGCGCCACGGTCTCGGAAATGGGGCCGTTGTTGCTGTCGCGCCTGATGAACCTGACCGAGGCGCAGGAAGGCATCATGAACATCGCCTTCCGCCTGGCTGACGAGGAAGGTCTGCTGCTGCTCGACATGAAGGACCTGCAGGCGCTCTTGGCCAACATCGCCGAGCGTGCCGACGAGATCGGCTCGCGCTACGGTAACGTGACGAAGCCATCGGTCGGGGCGATCCAGCGCACGCTGCTGGTTCTGGAGCAGCAGGGGGCCGCAAATTTCTTCGGCGAACCGGCACTGCGTATCGCCGATATCATGCGCACCACCCGCGACGGACGCGGCGCCATCAGCGTGCTTGCCGCCGACAAGCTGATGATGAATCCGCGGCTCTACGCGACCTTCCTGCTATGGCTGATGTCGGAACTGTTCGAGGTGCTGCCGGAAGTCGGCGACCCCGACAAGCCGAAGCTGGTGTTCTTTTTCGACGAGGCGCATCTTCTGTTCGACGAAGCACCCAAGGTGCTGATCGATCGCGTCGAACAAGTGGTCCGACTGATCCGCTCGAAGGGCGTCGGCGTCTATTTCGTCACGCAGAACCCGTTGGATATCCCTGAAAAAGTCCTGGCCCAGCTCGGCAATCGCGTCCAGCACGCGCTGCGCGCCTATACGCCGCGTGAGCAGCAGGCAGTCCGGACGGCGGCCGAAACGTTCCGGCCAAATCCCGATTTCGACTGCATGACCGCCATTACCCAGCTTGCCACGGGCGAAGCGCTGGTCTCGACGCTGGAGGCCAAGGGTGTCCCGTCCATGGTGCAGCGGACCCTGATCCGCCCGCCGTCGTCGCGCCTTGGACCGATAACGGCAGCCGAGCGACAAAAGCTGATCCAGGAAAGCCCGGTCGCCGGCCAGTACGATCAGGCCGTCGATCGCGAGTCGGCTTTCGAAATGCTGCAAAAAAAAGCCAAGGACGCGCAGGATGCCGAAGAGCAGGCCCAGCAGGCCGGCAGCGGCGGCTCGCGCTGGACCATTCCGGGCTTCGGCAATGACGATCCCGCGCCGCAATCCGGCGGCAGGCGCACATCTGCACCGCGCCCGTCCAACCGCCAGACGGTGGCCGAGGCGGCGATCAAGTCGGTGGTGCGCTCGGTTGGCTCGTCGGTCGGCCGGGCAATCGTGCGCGGGATATTGGGGAGTCTGTCGAGGGGCAGGTAAGGAGCGGCAGCTATGCGCCACCCGTCGCGCGAGTAGAACACCCGTTGCTCAGCGCGGTTCCTGGCGAGCCTCGCCACTGTCCGTAGACTTTATTTATCCCGGATCAGCTCAGAGAAATGGTGCAGATAAATCTGCCAGTCACCATTGATTCTTGAAACAACGAACGAAGTCCTGACCCTATTTTTTACGACAGAGCCGTCACGATAGTAATTAACGATATCGCCAAACCCTTGCGCCGCGAACAGACCTCGACTCAACGATCTCGTATTCTGGTCGACAAGCGTTAAATTCACTTTTTCTAGTATGAGTTGATAGCTTCCAAAATACTCCTCTATTTCAGATCGTCCGACGTACAACCTAGGCAGTAGACCGAAAAAAAGAGCGTCTTGCGTATAAATCTGGGAGAGCAATTTCTTATCCCATGGCGCGGAGGCCTCGTTCCAGCGCTGCTGGATTTGATCGAGAGCAGCCTTGTGCATCTGATAAATACTCTCGTGCAACCCGCCACGCGTACCGCGCCGCCTTGTTGAGGCGGTCCGCGCGCGCAACTGATTTTGAAGGACCATTTTGGTTTTTAGCGGTGCGGCCGGCGATCTTCAGCCGGCCGCATATTTCAGCGGAACCTAGTCATAGTATTCCGCCGGAGCTTTCTTGAACTTCTTCCAGGTTTCCATGTCGTGGCCTGGCACGACAATCGCGTTTTCTTTCTCGGCGATGCGCCGCAGCCTTCTGACGGAAGCAGCGGCTTCCTGCGCGGACGTCAGCGCGCCGGGCAGGCATTTCTCTTCCCAGTGATCCATCGTGTAAGCGGCGTCGATTGCGAGAAGGATCGAACCGGTGTTGGGCAGCCGTACCATGATGGACTGGTGGCCGGGGGTGTGTCCCGGAGACAGGAAAGTCTGCACGCTGCCATCGCCGAAGACATCATACTGGTCCTCGCCCTCCATCACGTCCCAGTTGATGCCATCCTTGGTCAGATCCTTCTTGATATAGCCGCCTTGCATGAACCAGTCGGCGGCGAACGCCCATGCAATCTCCCGCCGCTGCACAAGATGGCGGGCTTTTGGGAAATTGCCGCAGGCGCCGGAGTGATCGAGATGCAAATGCGAATGCAGCACGAACTTGATATCGTCGGGCTTCATTCCGATCTTGCCGAGTTGGTTCACGCAGCCCTCTTCGGGATCCATGATAGGATAGTATTTCTTGGTGGTGTCGCCCCACCAGCCAACCGGATCACGCGCTGCTTCAACCGCTGTGCCGCCGTCGATAACGATGTTTCCCTTGGGATGGACGATTAGGTACCAGGGGATTGGGGTGAAGAACTCGTCCTGGCTGTAGCCAAGCTTGATATCGACCTCCTTCTGTCGAATCTGCCCAGTCTGGAACATGTAGAGCCTGATATCCGTGCTCATCTGCTTTCCTCTTCTGTTGAACGGGTGACGTGCGGCGGCGACGCCGTGTGTCGCGACTTGCCGCTCAGGGTGACGGCCAGAAGGTCGTCATATGTCCAGCTCTTTTTCGGTGCCTCCGCGACGCAGTTGCCGTCATGAATGACCATGATCCGATCGGCGAGCGCGAGCATTTCGTTCAGGGACGACGAAATGAGCAGGACTGCGGCGCCATCGCGGGCAAGTTGCAGTATGATATCGTAGATTTCCTTGATCGCACCGACATCGACGCCGTTGGTCGGCTCCACGATGATATAGACGGTGGCTTTCGCACTCATCCATTTGCCGATGACCAGCTTCTGTTGGTTGCCACCGGAGAAGAAGCGCACCTGCGTGGAGGAAGCGCGTGGGCGCACCGCAAGCTGGTCCAGCACGGCTTCTGCATATCTTTTCATGATGCCGGGCCGGATCATCAAAAAATGTTGCAGCGAATGCAGGACCGGCAGGCAGATGTTTTCGGCAGCCGAGAGTGCGGGAAAAAGGGCTTGTTTGCGCCGGTCCTCGGGGATCAGCGCGATGCCTGAACGACGTGCAGCGATCGGGGTGGCCAGATTGACCGCTTTGCCCCGCACCTTTGCCGTGCCGGAATGCCGGCTGATGCCGCCAAGCGCCCGTGCGACATCTTCCATCCCGCCGCCAACGGGACCGGTGAAGCCCAGCACCTCTCCGGCTTGTATCTTGAAGCTGAGGGGCGCCAACTGCGCCGTGCCGAGGCCAGCAACCTCAACCAGGACTTCTGGACGGACGCTATTGCCATCATTGTAGGTCGCAAGCTCAGAGCGGCTGCGGTCCACCATGAGTTCAGTAACGCGGTCTTCGGTGACCTCGCCACGATTAAGGGTTCCGGAAACAAGTCCCCCTCGAAGGATCGTGGCGCGGTCGCAGATCTGCTGGACCTCTCGAAGCCGATGGGAGATGTAAACGATGGCTATCCCCTGCGCTTTGAAGCCATCGACGATCCGAAAAAGAACTTCCGATTCCGCTGCCGAAAGGCGAGCTGTCGGCTCATCAAGAACGATCAGTTTGTAGCGCCGATGGAACAAGGTCGCCAAGGTGACGAGTTGCATCTCGGCTGCGGACAGTGCGCCGGCAAGCCGCCGCACGTGGAGCTCGATGCCCATTTGCGACAGAATCTCCGCAGCTTCGTCATGGATCGCCCGGTCGCTTATACCGATCCTCCCAGGCTCATTGCCGAGAAGGATATTTTGCCCAACCGTGAAGCTGGATACCAGTTCTGCGTCCTGATAGACCGCTCCGAGGCCCAGCCGATGGGCTTCCGGCGGGCTGGAAACCCTGACCGGTGACCCTTCAAGGAAAATCTCACCGGCGCTCGGGGCATAGACACCCGTCAAGATTTTGATGAGGGTCGACTTGCCCGCACCGTTTTCACCAAGCAGGCCGTGCACCTCGCCGCGCAGAAAGCTAAGGCTCACGCCCTTCAACGCTTTGGTGCCGGCGAACTCCTTCTCGAGATTCTTCAGTTCAACCAGTGGTGTCGCGTTCATCGCCGTCACCTCAGATAAACTTGAGATGGACTTCTTCACGGTTGAGAAGCGCATTTGCTCCAACCGCGACGATGAGCACCAGTCCCTGGAAGATGTGGCGGGCGGCAAAGGGGAAGCCGACCATATTCATCCCGGAATCCACCATATACAGGAAAAAGACGCCAACGAGAGTGCCAAACAGATGTGGCTTGCCCTTTCCGAGCACGGTTGCGCCAAGGAACACCGCGGCGAAGGCCTCGAGGAGGTAGCCCTCGCCACCGACCGGTTGCGCCGAGGATGAGATAGCGGTCACGATCACGCCCGCAATCCCCGACATCAATGCCGAAAGCACGAATGCGAGGATGACCCATCGATAAACGTTGATCCCGGAGTAGAACGCCGCCATCGGATTGTCACCGACCGCCGCGATGTAGTGGCCGATCCGTGTCCGCGCTGCGGCGATGAGGGCTACGATGAACACCGCTACCAGGATGATTACGGGCACGCCGACGATTCCGAGCTTACCCTGGCCGAGATAAAGGAATGCGGTTTCGTCGTAGCTAACAGGGACCTGATAACCGCCCGTGATAAAAACGTTGATCCCATCGAGCACAAACATCACACCAAGCGTGACGACAATGCCCGATAGCCGTCCATAGGTCACCAGAAGCCCGTTCACCACACCGATCAGGCATGCGGCAAGCAGAGCAAACACGATTGCAAGCCAAGGGCCGGTGATAGGGATCAGAAAGGCGACGAGGATTGATGATGTCGTCACTGTGAGACCGATCGAAAGGTCAAAGCTCCCCGCGATCACGACCCAGGTCAATCCCATAGAGACCAACGCACTGACGATCATCGAAAAGAGGATGTTGTTCAAGTTGGAAGCGGTGGCGAAGTAGGGCGAGGCTATGGAAAATCCAACGGCGGCCACGACCAGGACGATGATTGTTCCCCATTGCCTGAGAAACCGCATGACGGCGGATTCGCGTCTTCCCGCTGGCACTGCGTTGACGGCAGTGCCCTTGGCTGTGTTCGCCTTGGCAAGGCTTTCCTGCTCCACATGCGTCACTTTTTAGATTCCAGTCGTTCGTTGATCAGATGCAAGGGTACGGTCCAGTGCCACGCGATTGCCGTCACCAAATGGATTGGGTCCCGGCACCCTTCGGCACGAGTCGCATTCTGCTGAAAGCGGGGCATACGGCGGCAACGCTCTGCTCGCCGTATGCCAGTTCGCGTCTAGCCGCCGTACTGTTTCAGCAGGGCGATTGCCTGCTCGTCCCAGCTTTTGAGTTCGGCGAGAGCCTCGCTCGCCTGATCCGGCGTCTTGGTGATCACGGGGATGCGGTAGACGATATTTGGCACGTCCTCGCCTCGCGCGAGCTTAACCGCGAGTTCGCCGGTCTTGCGGCCGATTTCAGGGAAGGGCGAGTCGCAGCTGAAGACCACCGGCACCTGCTTGGCCGCCCAGGCTTCAAGGAACTGGGTCGACAGGTAGTGATTGAACAGCGGAACGTCGTCCCTGTTCATCTGTTTCAGCGCCTGCGCCGCGCCGAGCGTGAATGGCCACCACCACGAGATGAAGGCCGCAAGCGAACCAGGCTCCGGATGGGCCTGCAAAAGCGACAGCATGTTCTTACGGCCGACCGAAATCTCATCGGTCGTGCCCTGGCCGCCGTCGATGAAGGGCAGCACCTTCATGCGCGGCTCGTAGCGGCACATGAGTTCGAACATGTCCACTTCCATGTCGAACGGCGTGAAATAACCACGCTGTTCCGCGGTCTGGGCGAAGGTGCCCTGGCGGCCGGTATAGTTCTGAACGAAGTAGCCGAGCGTGGTCGCAGTTCCCCAGACATCGTCCATGACGGCCGGTGAATTCTTGACCGGAATGGTGAAGCCGACCGTCTTGATGCCTCTCTTGTGCGCCTCGTCCGCAATATAGGCGGTTTCGGATTCTTGCGAGTAGATCCCCATCACAAGCGCGTCGATCCCGCGGTCGAGCAGCGCCCGCTCGGCGGACTGTTCGCTTGGCTTTGTCGGCTCGCCGCGAATCGTGACGACCTCGCCTCCGGCATCGAGCACCGCCTTGACGATCTGCCAGCAGCCACGGCGCCACGGCTGATTGAACGGCCCGTAGGTCAGCGGGACGCCAATGCGCACCTTCTTGCCGGCAGCGGGCGGCGTTATTTCCTCGGCGCTGGCAAGTATCGATGTGCTTGCAAGCGCCGCGCCGCCGATCAGACCGCCCACACTCTTCAGAAGAGTCCGGCGATTGAAATCGGTGTATTCGGTGGCCTCTTGTGCAAGCCGGCGTAACCGTTGCGGATCATCAAAAATATTCATGCGCTTCCTCCCGTTTCTCTACCCGTTCTTGCGAAGGCCCGACCGCTCACCTCAGCGACTGAGCGTTCTCACGCTTCGGACCGATGCCGACACGACATCCCAGCGTTCGCGCAGCAGCAAGGCGTTGGTACCGCATGCCCGAGTTGCCAATGAACCATATTGCCAGGTTGCCTGACAAGTTAAATCTGCTATTCTGACAAAAGAAAATTCGCGGCAGCGTGGGTACAACAGAGCCACAACGGCTTAGATGTGCCGTCCGAAAGCGACGATGGTTGGAGCACCGTATGGTTTATGATGAAAAGGTTAGACGAGGACCTTCACTTGCCGATTCCGTAGCCTCGAGGATCAGGAGTGACATCACTTCGGGCGCACACGCCAAGGGCGACAAGCTGCCAACGGAGCACGAGCTATCGGAAAAATATGGTGTGAGCCGGCCGATCGTCAGGGAAGCAATCGGCATCCTCAAACGCGACGGACTCGTTGCAACCCGGCAGGGTCTAGGGGCGTTCGTAATCGAGACGAAGGAGATGGCGTTTCGATTGGCCGGTGTTGATCTGACCGATGCATTGGATGTTGAAAACATCATCGAGCTTCTGATGGCGGTGGAATCAGCTGCAACAGCTTTGGCTGCCGAACGGCGCTCCGCAAAGCAGCTTGCGGCGATTGAAATGCAATTACATGCCATCCAGCGGGCGTTCGACAGCGATGAAGCCGGCGTTGAGGAGGATATGGCCTTTCACAGAGAAATCGTCGATGCTTGCGGCAATCCGCATTTCAAGGAAATGTCCAATTTCCTGGAGTCGCATGTACGGAATTTTATCCGAAAGGCTCGCGCAAGTTCGCTGCGAAATGCCCTACTCTCCCAAGTTCAGGAAGAGCATATCGCCATATTCAACGCGATCGCGGAGGGGAATCCACAAGAGGCTCGCAAAGCTGCGGAAAAGCACCTTCGAGGAGCTGCAAATCGACTGTCCTTGCATCTGGGACTGAAGTGAGCCCGTTCGCCTAAAGTGCGCTCCCCAGTGAGATCAGGGTGTGAACGTCCTGCACGGCGCGACGGCAATCTCTGCATGGTCCATGAAGGTTGCTACATTGGCGCCCGCTGAGGAACAGCTAAAGCTCCTCATGGGGCAAACCTCGTCACGCCCCCGCAGATCAGAAGATCGAATTGGTGATCGCCTTGACCGGTCCAAGCAGCACCGATCCGTCCGGCACGCCGGCGTCGATCGGAATCGCCTGTCGGTTGGCCGTCGCCACCATGGGTTGGCTGGCGTCGCTGGTCACGACGACCGGAGTCTTCGAGGGCACGCGATCATAGAGGTCGATAATGTCCTGGTTCATCAGACGCACGCAGCCTGACGAGACCGACTTGCCGATCGACCGCCACTCAGGCGAGCCGTGCAGACGATAGAGCGTGTCGACATTGCCCTGGAACAGATAGAGCGCGCGTGCGCCGAGCGGGTTCTTCAGGCCGCCGGGCATGCCGCCATTGTCGGCGCTATAGGGCTTCAATTCCGGCTGACGGGCGATCATTTCATCCGGCGGCGTCCACTTCGGCCATTTCTGCTTCCACTGAACGACGGCGTCGCCGGACCATTCGAAGCCGGCGCGGCCAAGGCCGACGCCGTAGCGTATCGCCTGACCGCCTGGGCGAACCAGATAAAGGAAGTGGCCGGTGGTATCGACGACTATGGTTCCCGGCTTCTGTCCCGTCGGGTCGGGAACGATCTGACGCAGGAACTGCGGATCGATCTTGTCGACGGGGATGGCCGGCAAATCGAAGCCGCCGTCGCTGACAGCGGCGTACATCGTCACATAATCGGCCAGAGGCGGCTCGACATAGGTTGGTGGCGGCGGCTCGACCGGACCCGGCCCGGTGGTAGCGCATGCGGAAACCGCGATCGAAGCGGCGCCCAGGGCTGCGGCGTTGAGAAAGCCGCGACGGCTCAGGCGAAAAGATTCGATTTCGGTAATGGACATGGTTGCCTTCTTTAAGTCTCAAATCGCAACAAAACGTGAATTCGCCGACAGTTGCGCGGGTGCCTGACAACACCTGGGGCGATAGGCGGTTCCGATTCTGGCCCGAACGTGGGCAAACAAAGGCGAAGCTGTGACCAGGCTGCTACTGTGGCGCCAGAGACACAGGTTTCCTAGCTGCCGGGCACAAGGGCTTCGAGCGACGGCAGGATAAGGGCCGGTGGGAAATCCCGGTATTC
Organism: Mesorhizobium sp. M0088; assembly: GCF_040322895.1. Taxonomy (NCBI): domain Bacteria; kingdom Pseudomonadati; phylum Pseudomonadota; class Alphaproteobacteria; order Hyphomicrobiales; family Phyllobacteriaceae; genus Mesorhizobium; species Mesorhizobium sp. M0088. Next base: position 14,670 of record NZ_JAMYUI010000003.1, on the reverse strand, counting down.
TTCGGGCTGGTTGGAGCGGTTGATCCACACCGTGCGAAAACCGAATTTGGTGGCGCCTGCAATGTCCCAGCGATTGGACGACTGAAAGGAAACCGCGCCGGGGTAGAGGCGCCAGCCGGTGGCGACCATATCGTAGACCGCCGGGTCGGTCTTGAAGCGCCGCACCCTATCGACGGAATAGATGTCATCCAGAACCTGGTCGAGCGCGGCGGATTTGACCGCCGCCTGCAGCATTTCGGGCGAGCCGTTGGACAGGATCGCCAGCCTCGCTCCCGAAGCCTTGAGCGCCTTGAGCACGGCCGGCACTTCCGGATAGCAATCCAGCCGCCAGTAGGCATCCAGCAATATCGCCTTGAGACCGGGGTCGGCCGAGGGAACCTTGCGCAAGGCGAAATCGAGCGCCTGTTCGGTCAGTTGCCAGAAATCGGCATAGGCGCCCATCAGCGTGCGCACCCAGGAATATTCGAGCTGCTTGGCGCGCCAGATCTCGGACAACAATTGGCCGTCCGGCCCGATCCGGTCGGCATGACGACGCACGGCGGCATGCACGTCGAACAGCGTGCCATAGGCGTCGAAGACATAGGCGGCGTATTGCATGACAACAGTTTTGAGGGCAGGTGCGACAAGGTGCAAGCTTTGATTGCATTGCGCCCCGGCACTGGCCTCAACAAAACTCCATGATGCCGGTTGACGGCGCCCGCCAAAGCATCTTCCAATGGCCGTCACACGAGACCGATTGAGGCGGGACCACACGATGACACTGGCGGCGGCGGCGCAATCCGCGACATGGACTTTCGTCGATGGTGATTGGCACGAGGGCAACGTCGCCATTCTGGGGCCGCGCAGCCACGCCATGTGGCTCGGCACCAGCGTGTTCGACGGTGGCCGCTGGTTCGAAGGCGTGGCGCCGGATCTCGACCTCCATGCCGCCAGGGTGAATTCTTCGGCGATCGCACTCGGCCTGAAGCCGAACATGAGCGCCGACAAGATCGTCGGGCTGACATGGGACGGGTTGAAGAAGTTCGACGGCAAGACGGCGGTCTATATCAGGCCGATGTACTGGGCCGAGCATGGCGGCTATATGGGCGTCCCGGCCGACCCGGCGTCGACCCGCTTTTGCCTTTGCCTCTATGAATCGCCGATGATTCCGGCGACTGGCTTTTCGGTGACCGTGTCGCCGTTCCGGCGTCCGACCATCGAAACCATGCCGACCAACGCCAAAGCCGGCTGCCTCTACCCCAACAATGGCCGTGCCATTCTCGAAGCCAAGATGCGCGGCTTCGACAACGCAATGGTGCTCGACATGCTGGGCAACGTCGCCGAGACCGGAACCTCGAACATCTTCCTGGTCAAGGACGGTCATGTCTTTACACCGGCGCCGAACGGCACGTTCCTGTCCGGCATCACCCGCTCGCGCACGATAACGCTGCTTGGCGAGTATGGGTTCAAGACCACGGAAAAGACGCTGTCGGTGCGCGATTTCCTCGAAGCGGACGAAATTTTTTCGACCGGGAATCATTCCAAGATCGTGCCGGTCACGCGTATCGAGGATCGCAATCTGCAACCCGGGCCGGTGGCCAAAAAGGCGCGCGAACTCTATTGGGATTGGGCGCATTCGACTTCCGCTGCTTGAGCGGATAAAAAGGCGACCGACGCTTCATCCGGAGTTGTCCCAATCCATTCCAGACCTATCTTACTCCGGTATCGACACCGGATTTTTCCACGAGGGAGTACTATCCATGGCCTTTGAATTGCCCGCTCTGCCTTACGACTGTGAGGCCTTGCAGCCTTACATGTCGAAAGAGACGCTGGAATATCACCACGACAAGCACCACAAGGCGTATGTCGATAACGGAAACAAGCTCGCCGCCGAGGCAGGCTTGGGTGATCTGTCGGTCGAAGAGGTGGTCAAGCAGTCGTTCGGCAAGAATGCCGGCCTCTTCAACAATGCCGCCCAGCACTACAACCATATCCATTTCTGGAAGTGGATGAAGAAAGGCGGCGGCGGCAACAAGCTGCCGGGCGCCTTGCAGAAGGCAGTTGATAGCGATCTCGGTGGCTATGACAAGTTCAAGGCCGACTTCATTGCCGCCGGCACGACCCAGTTCGGTTCCGGCTGGGCCTGGGTTTCCGTCAAGGATGGCAAGCTGGCGATCTCGAAGACGCCGAACGGCGAGAACCCGCTCGTCCATGGCGCGTCGCCGATCCTCGGGGTCGATGTCTGGGAGCATTCCTATTACATCGACTATCGCAACGCCCGGCCGAAATATCTCGAGGCGTTCGTCGACAGCCTGATCAACTGGGACCATGTCCTTGAATTGTACGAAAAGGCGAAGTGATCGATTTCCAGGAAGCCCCGGTATCACCCGGGGCTTTTCTTTTTCAGTGTCCCATAAAAAGCAAAGATCTGGCAAAAGTCGTCCGGGGAGGGAATTTTCCTCCTACGGCATCCGTTAACGTCCTGTCCCGAAATGCCTTCATCATGGAGCCAATTGAATGAGAAAGCTTGTTATCGCCATCTCTATGCTCGCACTCGCGGCCTCGGCGGCTTTTGCCGACCCGGTCCTCGACCGGCAGGCACTGATGAAGGAACGTGGAAAGATCGTCGGCGGCCTGTCGAAAGTTGTCAAGGGCGAGGAGCCCTTTGATGCCGCGGCTGTGCTGACGCAACTTCAGGCGTTGCAGGCGAATGCGGAAAAATTTGATGCCGATGCGCTGTTTCCGGCCGGCAGCGACACCGGCGACACCACGGCCTCGCCGAAGATCTGGCAAGACATGGCTGGCTTCAACGCAGCCGAGGACAAATATCTCGCAGACGTGAAGGCCGCGGTCGCTGCGGCTCCCGCCGATGCCGACGCGCTGAAGGCGCAAGTCGGCGCTATCGGCTCGGATTGCGGCACCTGCCATCAAGGCTACAGAATCAAGAAGGGCTGATCACCAGCCATGGCATGGCTGAAGAAACTTGTCGGCGCCGTCGTCATTCTGGGCGGCGTCGGCGCGGTTGCCGGGTGGGTCCTGTCGGCGCCGGTGAGGCTCGACAGGGAAACCCTGGCCAAGCTCGGTCCTGGCGACGCAGCCAGGGGCAAGCGCATCTTTTATGCCGGCGGTTGCACATCCTGCCATGCAAAGCCGGGCTCACAGGGCGACGCCCGGCTTCAACTCGTGGGTGGCCTTGAACTCAAGACGCCGTTCGGAACCTTCGTGCCGCCCAACATTTCGCAAGATCCCAAGGACGGTATCGGCGCATGGTCTGTCGAGGACCTCGCCAATGCCATGCTGAAGGGCGTGTCGCCTTCTGGTGAGCATTTCTATCCGGCGTTTCCCTATGCATCCTACGCGCGCATGAATCCGGCTGACATTGGCGATCTCTATGCCTTCTTGAAGACGTTGCCGGCCGTCGCCGGCAAGGCAGCGGGCAATTCGCTCGATTTCCCCTTCAATGTCCGCCGCGGCATCGGCCTGTGGAAATTGCTCTATCTCAGCGATCAGCCGGTTGTTGCCTTCCCCGAAGGCACGCCTGATCCGGTGATGGCAGGCCGCTACCTGGTCGAGGGTCCGGGCCATTGCGGCGAATGCCACACGCCGCGCGATCTTGCGGGCGGCACGAAGAAGAACGAGTGGATGGCGGGCGCCGTGGCCGCCGAAGGCAATGGCGTCGTGCCGAACATCACATCGGGCGAGGGCGGTCTCGCCGAATGGTCGGAGGCCGATATCGCCAACTATCTCGAAACCGGCTTCACGCCCGATTTCGATTCGGTCGGCGGCGCCATGGTCGATGTCCAACGGAACATGGCCGAACTGACGCCGCAGGACCGTGCGGCCATCGCCGCCTATCTGAGGGCGATACCGGCGCATCCAAACGGCTATCCGGCCCGCAAGAAGACGGCAAGCTAGACCGAGTCTTCAGACAGGTGACGGTCGCCGAGAAAATCGAAACCCGTCTCGAAGAAATGGTTGTAGTTGCAGGTCAGCTCTTCGCCAGGCGCGATGTCGCGCAGCGCAAAGCTCTCCTCCGGTGAGGAGACGTCGCAGTTCGGCTCGTCGGCATGGTTCATGTAGCGCGCGTCGTCGGCTTCGAAGACGATGTAGTTCGGATCGCGGCGGTCGGGATAGGAGTAGCGATCGAGATAGCTCTTCACCGGACCGGCCGCACGTTCATAAGTCTCGACCTCGATGAGCCGATCGAACCTTGGGTCCAGCTTCCAGATCAGAGTGCCACGAGGAATGTGGTTCTTGGCAAAGACGCCGATTCCCTGGATAGGCGATTTGTCGAGATAGACGTCGACGAGCAGCATAATGGACCTTTACGCGATTGGAGGCTGTCGGGCCGGGAAAAACCGCGCACTGGGTAGCGCGCGGTCATCGCAATTGCGAGTGAAAATGAGCAACGGGAACTTAAAAAACCCTGATCACGCAGCCTCTTCGGAAGGCGCGTCGATCATCGTCTGGAGTCAGCGTTGCTGCAGCGCCAGACGGACGCCCAAAGCGCAGTAGATGCCGCCGACAACTTTGCCCTGCCAACGTAACACCGACGGATTTCGGCGCAGGAACGTGCCGAGCCGGCCAGCGCTCACGGCAAAGACGACCGTGCTGAAAAGGCCCAGTACGACGAAGATGGCCCCCAACACGGTCATCTGAAGCATCACCGTCCCGTTTTCAGGCCGCACGAACTGAGGCAGGAAGGCAAGGAAGAACAGAGCGGTCTTGGGGTTGAGCACTTCGGTCAGGACAGCCTGTCGAAACGCCTTCCCGGCAGAGATCGCAAGCGCGCCGGCAGCCGGGCCGCCTGGTGTTTTCTCCATGATCGCGCGAATGCCGAGATAAACCAGGTAGGCCGCGCCGATGTACTTTATGACGCTGAACAGCGTCGCCGATGCGGCGATGATCGCCGATATGCCGATCATGGCCATGACGGTGTGAAAGATGTCGCCGACAGCGATCCCGGCGCCGGTCGCGATGCCAACCTTGGTTCCGGAACTCGTTGCCCGCGCTATGGTAAGGAGCGTGGCCGGGCCCGGGATGAAGACGAAGCCGAGCACAACCGCGACATAAGCAATCAGTGTAGCGAGATCGATCATCGGTCGATTTCTCCCGTAGGCTGCGCCTTACCCATCACCTTCAGCGCGAAGGAATAGGTGTAGGCGATCTCCTCCAGCCGCGAAAACCGGCCGGAGGCACCGGCATGGCCGGAATCCATGTTGATCTTGAACAGAACCGGATTGTCCCCGCTCTTGCGGTCGCGCAGCCGGGCCACCCATTTGGCCGGTTCCCAATAGGTGACGCGCGGATCGGTGAGACCGGCCAGCGCCAGGATCGGCGGATAGTCGTGATCAGCGACATTGTCATAGGGCGAGTAGGCGGCAATGGTCCGGTAGTCGTCGGCGGACGCGATCGGGTTGCCCCATTCGGGCCATTCCGGCGGCGTCAGCGGCAGGGTCGCATCGAGCATGGTGGTGAGGACATCGACGAAGGGAACCTCGGCGACGATGCCGCCAAAACAATCCGGCGCAATGTTGGCGACGGCACCCATCAGCATGCCGCCGGCCGAACCGCCCTGGGCGACGATACGGTCATGCGCCGTGTAACGCTCCGTCACCAGATGGCGCGCGACGGCGATGAAATCGGTGAACGTGTTCATCTTGTGCTCCCGCTTGCCGTCATCGTACCAGCCATAGCCCTTGTCCTTGCCGCCGCGAACGTGAGCGATGGCGAAGACGAAGCCACGGTCGACCAGCGAGAACCAGTTGGTGTTGAAGGCGGCGGGCACGGTGATGCCATAGGAGCCGTAGCCGTAAAGCAGGCAAGGTGCGGATCCGTCCAGCGGCGTGTCGCGATGGTGCAAAAGCGAGATCGGCACCAGTTCGCCATCGCTGGCCGGCGCCATCAGCCGCCGCGTGACATAGTGGTCCGCATCATGGCCGGACGGCACTTCCTGGGTCTTCAGCAATACCCGCTCGCGGGTACGCATATTATAGTCGAACACCTGGGCCGGCGTCGTCATCGACGAGTAGGAAAAGCGCATGATCTCGGTGTCGTACTCATAGGAACCCGACAGGCCGAGCGAGAAGGCCTCCTCGTCGAGGGACAGAAGATGCTCCTCGCCGCTGGTGCGATCGCGCACCACAATGCGCGGCAGGCCTTCCTTGCGTTCGAGCCGAACCATGTGGTCTCTGAAGCCGATCACCGACAGGATCAGCCGGCCGGGCTCGTGCGGCACCAGTTCCTGCCAGTTGGCGCGCACGGGATCGCCCGCTGGTGCCGTCATGATCTTGAAGTCCTTGGCGCCGTCGGCATTGGTCAGGATGAAGAAGATATCGCCGCCTTCTTCCAACTCGTACTGAAGGCCAATCTCGCGCTGCGACACCAGTTTCGGTTCGGCAAACGGATCGTCGGCGCGCATCAGGCGGTATTCCGAGGTCTCGTGATCGTTGATGCCGATCATGATCCACTCGTTGTTGCGGGTGCCGTCGACATTCATGAAGAAGCCGGGATCGGTTTCCTCATAGATCAGCCGGTCGCTTTGCGGGCTGTTGCCAAGCGCATGGAACAGCACCTTCGACGGGCGGTGGTTGGGGTCGAGACGTGTATAGAAGAAGCCGTCATTGGCGGCGTTCCAGACACCTGAACCGCCGGTGTCGGGGATCTGGTCCGCAAGTTCCCTGCCGTCGGCAAGGTCACGCACGCGAAGCGTGTAGAATTCGGAGCCCTTGTCGTCGAATGCCCACAGCAGCCTTGCGTGGTCGGCCGAATGGTCGACGCCGCCAAGACGGAAATAGGCCTTGCCCGCGGCCTCCGCGTCACCATCGAGCAGGATATGCTCGGCACCGCCGTCTCGCGGCATGCGGAAATAGCGCGGCTGCTCGCCACCAAGTTTGAAGGACGAGCCATAGGCATAGGGCCCATCCTTCATCGGCACGGAAGAATCGTCTTCCTTGATACGGCCCTTCATCTCCTTGAAAAGCTGCTTTTGCAGTTCGACCGTGTCGGCCATCAGCTTTGACTGGTAGGCATTCTCCGCCTCGAGTTCTGCGCGGATCCCGGTATCGAGCAATGACGGGTCGCGGAACATTTCCTGCCAGTTGTCGGCCCGCAGCCAGGCATAGTCGTCGGTTCGCGTGATGCCGTGATGCGTGTCGGAAACCGGCCGCTTCTCGGGCGTAGGCGGGCTGACGATCGGAAATATGGATGTCTTGGTCATTGCGTCTCGCTTTGCAGTATCTTGAACGGGCCAGTATCTTGAATAGGCCAGTATCTTGAATGGACCATCTCAAATGGAGAAATATCTTGAACGGCGAATGAACACGCCGATCAGGGCAGGTTCAAGAGCCGGAGCGTATGGATTGTGTCGGCTCCAGGAGATGAGCCGGGAGGAAGAGATGATGACTATTTGGTCTCGGACTGCTGCGGCTTTCGCCGTTGCTTCACTAACTCTGGCCTTTGCCGGCCAGTCTCATGCGACCGTATTCGCGGCTTGGCAAGTGGCCAATGTGCCGTTCGGCGACACGCTCAATGTGCGCAAATACCCTTCGGGCGCATCCCAGAAGCAGGCGGCATATCCGAACGGGACCGTTCTGCAGATGACCGGGCGATGCACCGGCGGAATAAACCTGCTCGACATCGCCAACCAGCCGGCATGGAAGCAGGAACAAAAGATTCGTTTTCGCTGGTGCGAAGTCTGGCATGATCCGGCCCAGAACGGCAAATTCGTCACCGGCTGGGCGTATGGCAAATACATCACGCCGCATTGATTGATCCGGCAGCAATCAGCCGATCCGCCGGATGACAGGCATGTCGCCTGATTGCTTGCGTATGACCACGGCAACCTGTGGTTTTGTGGACAAATATGAACAACCAATATTGCCCGACGATAGCCAAGCAAAATCAAACATTAAAACCCATTTCGTGAGATGCCGCGAATGTAACGGTGAGCTGACGTTGCGTCAGCCGTTGCCGACGAGCGCGCGAAATATCGATAAATTACACAATGCACGAAAGATTGAAGCTGATCGCGGAATAATTGATCAATATCGTTCAATATAGCGTAAGGGCCGAATTGACTTACTTGGTCTGGGCGCTCATTGATGTGCCCGCGACACGAATCGTAGAAACTCTACCTGCACAAAATTCGTGCGATGCCCTGCTTGTAAAAAAGGGCGCAGATCGATGTAACTCTTGTTGGGGCCCGAAGACCATGGATATTGTCGAAACACCTTCCAGAAACAGCGATGCGCTGATCGAATTGACCGCCGATGTGGTGGCCGCCTATGTCAGTAACAATCCCGTGCCGGTCGGCGAATTGCCGAACCTGATATCCGATGTCCATGCTGCGCTCGGGCGTGTGGGCGGAACCGCCGAACAGCCGCCTGCCGACAAGCAGAAGCCGGCGGTCAACCCGAAGCGGTCGGTTCATGACGACTACATCGTCTGCCTTGAAGACGGCAAGAAGTTCAAGTCGCTGAAGCGCCATTTGATGACCCACTATGACCTGACACCGGACCAGTATCGCGAAAAGTGGAACCTTGACCCGACCTATCCGATGGTTGCACCCAACTATGCGGCTGCCCGGTCACAGCTTGCCAAGAAGATGGGCCTCGGCCGCAAGCGCAAAGCGCGGTAATCGCTGCCAGAGCAATTCAAGGAAAAGTGAAACGGTTTTCCCGGGAAAGCGCATAGAGCTCTCCCTTGGGAATTGCGTCAAAATAAGCCAGATCGGATCGACATCAACGGCGCCTTCGGGCGCCGTTTGATTTTTGCGCCGCGAGGCGCGGATCCGGTATGAAGGTGTCAGGCGGTCTGCTTGAGCGCTGCCTCGGCGTCGCGCTTGATGCGCTTGACCATCGAGCGAAGGCCGTTGGCGCGCTGCGGCGACAGATGTTCGTCGAGGCCGAGTTCTTTCAATGTCGCTTCCGCATCGGTCTGCTGGATTTCGCTGGCGGTCCTGCCGGAAAACAGCGCAAGTATGATCGCAACCAGTCCACGCACGATGTGAGCGTCCGAATCGCCCGTGAAGGTGATGACTGGGTCGGCTCCAGCCCCGCGTTCGGTGGTCAACCAGACCTGGCTCACGCATCCTGGCACCTTGTTGGCGGCGCTGCGCTGCTCGTCGGGAAATGGCGGCAGCGCCTCGCCGAGTTCGATGACATAGCGATAGCGGTCTTCCCATTCCTCGAGGAACGAAAAATCGTCGCGGATCGTCTGGATCGTGGTGATCATAATGCCGGATATAGTCACGCGGCGGCGCCGCGTCACGGAAAAAACAAGGACACCGCGGGCGTCGAGAGGGCAGACAGCCCGCGGTGCGCCGTCGAAACGGCTTAATTCTGAGGCGGCAGGTTGACGGTCTCGGGCAAGACGATTTCTTCGGGCAGGCTGCCGGTCATCGTCGACGTGTCGGGGCCGGCGGCGGACTTGTCGTCCATCATCGCTGCCGCGATCTTGGCGGTCTCCTTGGCGCGGGCGGTGATGGTGTGCATTGCCGACTTGCCAGTCTCGCAGACATCGGGCTTGCGTTCGCAAATGCCGGCGATATCGCCAACCGCTTCGCGTGCCGCAAACAAGGCCTGGATCGGCCCGACGCTTTCGCGGCCCGATTCATCGGGGCCGACAGCCAGCGGCAGCGCCAGCAGCACCAGCGAAAACCAGAAAGCCATTCTTATGAGGAAGACCATGCCCTTGCCCTCTCGTCGTGACCGGATCATGCATCCATATGGCATGACCTCTTTTGTAGGCAGGATCTTGGCACACAGGCGCAAAGGACGGCTTGCGGGCAAAGAGAGAATTTTCCTCAAATTTTAGGCAAATTCGAGACGAAGCGTTCTGCGATCGATTTGTCTCAATTGCCAGTGATTTTCCTTAACAACAAATAACCATACATCCCCCTGATTTTCCTGTATTTTTCTTGGAATGCGGAAGTCCGGGTGCCGTGTGCGCCTGTCCGATAGGTGCCGTCGCCGGATAACTCTCCGTTTACTATGGCTGCATTTGCCCGTGCTTTCGGCGGCCGGCATCCCGATATTTGCCGCAGGCCAGGGCCTTGGTCGGCCCTGCCTTATCCATTCCTTAAACGCTGGATGCCAGTTTCAAAGCCAACCAGAACCATCTGCAAAGCAGAGCTGTCCACGACAAGTGCGAGTGCGTTGAGTTGAGTTCAATCAAGGCCAGATACGTTGAATTGCCTGGCGCGATTTCTGCCGGTTGCGAACGTATGGTCCATCCGTCCATCCTTGGGCGGAGCGACCGCGAGCGCCAGCGCCGTTTCATCGGCGTCATGCTCGCCGCTCCTTTCTTTGCCGCCGGCGCCGCGGTCACCCTGGTCACTTCAGGCATGGGCGTTGCCGTCACCATGGCCGCCATCTTCGCCGCCTTTGGCCTGTGCTGGTTCGTCGCCTTGCTGGTGGCGGCGACCGGCAAGATGGCGATGGCGAGTGGGCTCGCCCTGGTGCTGGCCGGCATTTCTCTCGGCAGTCTCATTGCCGCCGCCGGCGGGCTGAGTTCGCCTGTCGCCATGCTTGTCCTGGCGCTGCCTTTCGAAGCCTGGTGGATCGGCGGCTCGCGACGTGCAGCACTGTGGGGAGCCGTGTCGGCCGCTGTCGCCATCCTGGCTCAGCCTTTGGCTGGAACCGTATTTCCGTTCGCAGGAGCGCAGATCGCGGCGTGGCACTGGCTGGTGCCGTTGGCGTGGGCGCTTACGCTGATGCCGCGTGCATCGGCGTTTCAAAACACGGCCGACGCGGCTGTGGTCGACACTGCCGACCGGCTCGAAGAAATCATCGATGCGGTGGTCTTGCGGGTCGCCCGCCATGGCGAGGTCCTGGACGCGTCGCCGAAAGCGCGCACGCTTTTGAAACTGCCGCCCGAACTGCTGTCTGGAAACGGCCTCTTCGATCGCGTCCATCTGTCGGATCGCGTTTCCTATCTCAGCGCAATGGCCGACATGCGCGACGGTGCGCTGTCGCGCCGGCTCGAATTGCGCATCCGCCTGCCTCAGAACGGCAATAGCCTGACGGCCGACAATTACCGCCCGTTCTCACTTGATCTGGTGCGCGGTGAGGAACAGGGTGACGTCTTTACGCTCGTCCTGCGCGAGAATGACGAGATCGCCCGGTTGCGCGAGGATCTCGCGGCGGCCAATGAGGCGGCCGCATCCGCCGAAGTGGCGAAGGGCCGCTTCCTGGCGGTGGTCAGCCACGAACTGCGCACGCCGTTGAATGCCATCATCGGCTTCTCGGATATGCTGCTGCATGAGATGTTCGGCGGCTTCAAGGATCCGCGCCAGAAGGAATATGTCGGCCTGGTGAGGGATTCGGGCCAGCATCTGCTCGCCGTCGTAACCTCGATACTCGACGTGTCCAGGATTGAATCGGGCGTTTATGCGACCGAGCCGGAGCCGTTCCGGTTCGCGGAAGCGGTCGACATGTGCCAGTCGATGATGCAGCTGCAGGCGCAGGCCAAGAACATCGATCTGCGGGCGCAGATCGCGCCGGACGCCGGCGACATCAATGCCGACCAGCGCGCCGTGCAGCAGATGCTGATCAACCTGGTCTCCAATGCGATCAAGTTCACCCCCGACGGCGGCGACGTCGTCGTCGGTGCCAAGCGGATCGGTTCGCGCCTCCATTTCTGGGTCAGGGATACCGGCATCGGCATCGCCGAGGAGGATTTCGCCAATCTCGGCAAGCCCTTCATGCAGATCCAGAACGACTATACCCGCCGTTTCGAGGGGACTGGTCTTGGCCTTTCACTGGTCAAGGGCCTTGTGGCGCTGCACGAAGGCACGATGTCCATCGAAAGCATGCCGGGCGAGGGCACCACGGTGACCATCAGCCTGCCGGTGAACGGACCGAAGGGACATCAGGCGGAGAAGGCCGGCGTGCCGACCATGCCTGTAGCGATGGCGAAAGGGGACAGAGATGGCTCGCTCCGCAAAACCGGCTAAGGCGGTCAAGCGCCGCAGCAATGCCTTTCAGGACGGCGCTGTCGCCGTCGGCGGCATGATCTCGCGCAATCCTGTCCTGGTGGGCGGCTCGACGGCATTCCTGGTGACGCTGTTCTACGTCTCCGCAAATGCCTTGTGGTACCAGCCTTTCCCGCATGCCGGCGCATTCTTCGCGACCCGCAGCATTGCGGGCTTTCCGCACGCGGCGCCCGACGAGCCGGAAACGACGTTCAACATCGTGCGGCCATCCGGCGCGCCGGCACCGATCAAGGGCGATCCGGTTGTCGAGCAGGTGCAAGGCATATTGAAGGATCTTGATTTCTATTCGGGAACGGTCGACGGCATTTCCGGACCCAACACCCGCAAGGCCATCCAGGACTATCAGCAGAAGGTCGGGCTCAACGCGTCCGGCGAGATCGACGCGCTTCTGCTCGATCAACTGGGCGCGACGCCGAAAACCGCTTCCGTCGTACCCAGGCCGCAGCCGCGCCCGGATATGCCGGCCGCCGTTCCGGTGTCTTTGCAGACAGGTTCAGGACAGACAAATTCCGGGCAGGCGGATGCCGAGACGCAAGCGCCCGATGCCCGCATCGTCAAGATCCAGGCCGGGCTCAAGGCGTTCGGCAATGACGACATGCAGCTGGATGGTGTCGTCGGCGCGCGCACCAAGGCGGCGATCAAGGAATTCCAGTCGCTGTTCGGGCTGCCGCAGACCGGCGAGCCCGATGAGATCGTCTACGTCAAGATGCGCGAGATCGGCCTGACCAACTGACGGCTGAAACGACGGCTCGCCCAGCGGCGGAAATATCGATAGAGAACCGGCAGTTTCGGGAGCTCTCTCATGCGCGTCACATCGGATCTGTGGGTCTCGGCCCTGTTGCGCCGGGTTTTCGGCGCCGGGGGATTTGCCGCCGTGGTCAAGCGCGGCGCGACCGAGGCCGGCGCTGTGTTCGTGCTGGCGCGGGGCAGGCTGGGTGAGGTTGCCCTGTTCGGGCCGGCGCCGCAGACAAGCTATGATTCGGCCAAGCCCGACGACCGGTTTTTCACTCAGCTCGGAACCGGCGAGGATGCCACAGTGCTCGACGCCAGGCTGGAAAGGGAGAAAAAATTCGATCCCGATATCTGGGTGGTCGAGATCGAGGCCGGTACCGTGCCCGTCGAGGAGCTTATTTCCGTGAAGACGCCCTGAGGCCGGACGAAGCCGCCGCATCGTCGCTGTCCGAAGCGGTGCGTGTATCGCCGTTGGCAGGTGCTGCGCCGCGAACCACCCTTGAAAGGGTTTCCGCTCTCCACGACCGCATCTTGTCCTGGGCCGCCTCGCGATGCAGCAGCCGGTAGCGGTCGAGGAAAGTCCGGATAGCCTGCGGATGCGGGAACTGGCTGGGATAGACGGCAACCGTGATCAGGAAGGCCCTGTCTTCGCTGAGATCGAGCGAGCGCAAGGCGGCAAGCAGCGAGGCATAATTCTGGTTGGCGGTGAGTGATCGCGCGATCTCGAAATCGATATCGAGTGCATCGGCGAGCGCGGTCTGGAAGAACGCGGCGTTTCCCGTCAGAGCTGTCTCGCGCAATTTCACATAGGTGTCGACGCCCTTGAAAGGGTCGGGGCCCGTCGCTGTCGCCTCGTCGCCGGTGCGCATCATCGAGCGCAGCCTGCGCCGTGCATTCTCGGCCGCGATGCCGAGCGCCTGTTCCCGGGCGGGCTCGCCGGAGGCGGTTTCCGCACTCGCTGGCGCGATCTTGTCTGCCGCGGCGGTGTTCGCATCCGGTTCCGGCGCTCGCACCAGGGTTGGCCTCTCGAGGGCTCTGATCAGATCAGCAATGGTCGGGTTCAAGCCCTTGCGGCGCGCGATGGCACGCGCATGCGGCAGGCCATGTCGCCCGATCAGGGCGATGAGATCGATGTCGCTGACGGCGCGTGAGCGGATGAGCAGCGGCGCGGCAATGTCGACCGGCTCCTCGCAAAGACGGCGCACCAGGGCGGCGGGTGCGTATTCGCATTCGGAAAGGGCGGCTGCCACGTAACGGCGAGATTCGACGGACACGTCATTGAACAGCGGCAGCGTCAGGTCTTCGAGTTGACCGATCTCGCGGCGTGAAGGGCGAGTGAGCGAGCAGAATGCCGACACCGCGGCGCGGAACAGCCTTTCGGCCTTTCCCGAGTCTTTTCGCACCGCGATTTGCCTGAAGTCCGAAGATGACACGAAGGATACGCCCGTACTCGACACAACCTTGACGACGCTCGACCGGGACCGTGTCGGTTCCGAGAGTGCCAAGAACAAAGTTCAAGTTAGCGACGATCCGTTAGCGTTCCGTTAACCCTCTGCCGGCCTTAATGACATTTGGAGGCGTTGCGTTGTGCTCCGGGGAAACCGAGAGGAATGCGCGAACCATGGGCATGGTACTGTCTTTCGTGCCGCGTACGGCACCAAACACCAGAGTAAAGCAAACCGCCGAAATGCCGGCAGCGGTGATCATCTTTCCCGGCATCCGCTACGAGCGGCCGCATGCCGGCGAAGTGCGGCCGGTCGATCCCGACAAGCCGGGTTCGCCAGGACCAAAACCGGTCCCGCACCACTGAGTTTCGGCGGCCACGGACCTTTGGTCCGGGATCATGTCTAGTGCATGTCGCCCAAAAGTGACCTCGGTTTGGAGTGCGCCCCTGGGGGTGGACAGATCGTCCTGAGGAATTGACCATGGCTGTCGGGTTTTCGGAGAGAGAACCATGGCAAGAC